>JANWZL010000082.1 GCA_025054655.1 Thiobacillaceae bacterium
CGGCTTGAGTTCCACCACAATGGCCTCTTGCGCGGCGCTCAAGGTGGTGGCCAGATGATGGGGTCGGTGCGAGCGGTCATGCACGTCCTCGCGTTGTTTCCACTTGCGCACGCTGCTGCGGGTGATGCCGTACTTCTTGGCCAGCTTGCGCTCGGACAAGGTCGATGTGCGGATTTCCTGCCGGATGGCCGGGGTGGTACGGGCCTTTTTGTGCAGTTGTATGAGCATGGGGGGCTCCTTCTCAAACCTTGCGCCTCAGGCTCGTTCTGGCCGGCGCCGCTGGCAGGGCCTGCCAGCGCTCGCCCATCGGGCTCGCATCGTCAGGCCCAGCCAGCAATGTCCTCATCACCTCTCGGGCTCTGAACATGGGATAGCTCCTCATAGGTAAACAATATTACGGGACTAGATACAAAGACACGTGGGTGAAGGTGCACAAGGGGCGCGATAACCCAGCGTGTTCGCCCAATGCCATGCCGCCCAGCGACCGGGCAGGTCGTTGTAACCGATGGCCAGCACCAGGCCATAATCCCCTGGTGGATGGCTGTGTGCGGCCTGTTCCAAGGTGCCGACGATGCGCGGACCGGTTATACGGTCATCCACCAAGCCGGCCACCTCGTGCCCGCAGTGCCGGGCCAGTTCCGCCACCGTGCGGGCGAACTCACGTGCGCCGTAGAGCAGCAGACGCATCAGGACTCGAGCTGGCCTTGTTTGCGGGGAGACGGATGTGCGCGGCGGCTAAGGCAGCGCGATGCATCGGGGACTGAGGCTTGCCGCGCTATGCTAGCGTGCTTCCGCGGATTTACCCGGCACAGCCGCGCATAATCCGTGCATGGCGGGCGCCGTCCGTACCGTAGTGCCTGCAGACCTTCTTCCATATCGCGCCCTGTTCGGTCTAATCCCATTGAGACTCACGAGCAAACCTCATGCCCGGCTTGAGCCTGGTCGTATGAACGCAGGCGTGGTATCAAGCTCAGGTTCGTCCGGCACCAGCCTATCGGCCCGAACCCTCACATTATCGTCGAGTCTGATGACTTTTTGACGACTCGACTCGGCAGCGGCACGCGACTGGTTTGTGCCAGCGCGGGCAGGTCACGGCCCCCGGCCCGGCCGGATCCGAACCGCGTGCTCCTGGACGCCACAGCCTTGTAGCAGGGATGTGCGGCGGCACGGGATGCCGCCCTGATGGTGCGCAACGGGTGGAGATGGGGCTACCCGACCTTCTGTTTGCAAGGCCCCTGCAGCAGGGGGCGCGAAAGATCACGCTGGTTCGCAGGTGCCGGCGTCCTACTGAGGCACCGTTGCCGGTAGAACGTGCCGATATGCCGGCCGGACGGAGAGCGGTCGGGCTTCATGGCGCAGGCGGCGGTAGAACGGCTGATCGCGCATGGCCTCGAACTCCGACAGGGTGAGCACGAGCAGGTCAACCGGGGCGGGGATGCGCGCCAGCAGGTCCCTGTAGTCCAGCAACCGGTCCATCGGCAGCGGTCTGGCCGTATTGACCATGACCAGGAGGTCCACGTCGCTGCGCGCGCCGAAATCGCCCCGTGCGCGCGAGCCGAACAACCAGATGCCCAGCACCTCGGGATGGTTCCAAAGGGTGGTTCCGGCCGCCTCAGCGAGGGCCTGCTGCAGCTTGCGGTTATAGGCCGAGACGTCCGCGTACGAATTCCAAGACACGATCGGCATGGTCGATTGCCTCGTTGGCGTCTTTGTGCAAGAAGTAGTCGCCCGGCGCGCCTTGTGCGAAGCCGTTCGGGTAACGGGTGATGATGTAGAAGCGGTCAAGCAACAATCCGGACTCGCGGATGTCGGGTGGGGGTATGTCCTGCGGTGGCAGCGAGGCGAGAAGCTGGTGAACGCTATGCCCCCAGCCTTCCAAGCCGCGCCGGAGCAGGAGGGCTTTGACAGCCTTGTCCGCGGCCTGCTGGGCGGCGAAGCAGGCCCATTCGTAGTCCTGGTCCACCCTGGCATTGCGGGCGTGCCGCAGGTCGCGCCCGGCCTGCGCAAACCAGTCCTGGGATCGATCGGTCATCGGCGCTGCTGCTCTGTTTGCGGGGACTGCGGCATGGAAACGGGATCGTGATACTGCCGGGGGCTTGGGGCCGGGCTACCGTCAAGTTTACCTTTAGTCGTGGCCGTCTGGACGTTCCGATAATTACAGACGAAGGCGTCGTGCTGCTGGTGCCGTTGGATCATCCGGTCGCCCTCGATGGCAGGGGCGTCGCGCTGGTACCGGCGCATCGCTTCCGGAGGGTCAGGCCAGACTGCACATGGGCAGGATTGTCAGGCCTGGGGGGAAATCGCGATCGCCAGCGAAGTTGTGCTGAGCCTTCATGGCCGAGTGGCTGCCCCTCGAGTTGGAGATGCGGCTAGCGGCCATAAACGTTTTTCTGACCCCCAACCTTTCCCCCAGGGGGCCGGCGCGGCGTGATCGGCCGCGCCGATGTTCAGAGTACGGCTCAGACGTGGCCTATGGGAAGTCCTGGTACATTCGGCGGACCAGTCAACCGGCTGCGAGCCGAGGGGTCGCTAGGAGATATCGCCAGGCTCTGCGAATCGTGTCACGACCTGGGTGACCTGGCCGCAGAGGGGTCGGCGACCGCCAAAGCGGTTATTATGAGAGCATCTGCAGGAGATTGCCATGGCTAACACTACCGAACGCGTCGACCGTCTCGAAGAGGCGCTGATGAAACTCGCCTATGCGCAGTTCAACACCGAGATGGAGATCCGCGATCTCAAGGGTGAAATGCTGGCGTTCAAGAAAGAAATGGCCGAGTTCAAGAACGAGATGGCCGAGTTCAAGAACGAGATGGCCGAGTTCAAGAACGAGGTGCGGCGCGATCAGAAGGCGATGAACAAGCGCTGGGGCGAGATCTCCAACAAGATGGGTACCATTGTCGAGGACATCATCTATCCCTCGGTACGTCGCATCGCCCGCGAACATTTTGGTGCGCCTGACGACATGGAGTTCGAGGGGCAGCGCATCAAACGCCTGCGTGCGGCAGGCGACCGGCGCGAATTCGACGGGGTCTTCGCCTGGCCGGGGCATGTTCTGGTACTGGAGGCAAAGGCTACGGTGCGGCCGGAGTACCTGGAGGCCTTCGATGACTTCGTGCGTAAGGGTCTGTTCTTCGCCTACTTTCCGGAGTATGAGGGGCGTCGTCTCATCCCGGTCTTTGCCGCTTTGGCGCTGACGGAAAGTGAAATTGACTGGTTGAGCGCGCATCATCTCTACGCTGTGGCCATGGGCGAGGAGGCGATGGAGCTATTGAACGGCGAGGTCGTCGACGCGGCGCGCAGGGGCTGAGTCAGCGCTGGTGACCGAGCTGGCCTAGGCCACCGGTGCCCCTTTGCCAATAGCCAGGGCATGCATCCTTACCCGTCGCATTGCACACACGACCGGCGGCAAGGGATTGCCGCCCAGGGGCCGAGGTCGTATCTTTCCACTGTTCGTACCTGACCGTTCCAGTGCGTGCGCGTGTTCCGAGCGACAAGACGGCTGGCACGGCGCTCACCCTCCTTTCGTCAGCGCTCCATCGCCTTCCCGACCAATGCAAACCTTAACCGTCGCGCTCGGCGAGCGCAGCTACCCGATCCACATTGGCGCCGGCCTCCTCCACCGCGCCGAATTCATCATGCCGCATCTGGCGCAGCCGCGCGCGGCCATCGTCACCAACAGCACGGTCGGACCGCTGTATCTCGACACCCTGAGCGCCACCCTAGGCCAGGCCGGGGTGGAGGTCTTGCCCATCGTCCTGCCGGATGGCGAGCAGTACAAAAACTGGGAGACCCTAAACCAGATCTTCGATGCCTTGCTCACGGCCCGCGCCGAGCGCAAGACCACCCTGATCGCCCTGGGTGGCGGCGTGATCGGCGACCTCACCGGCTTTGCCGCCGCCTGCTATCTGCGCGGTGTGCCCTTCGTCCAGGTACCCACGACCTTGCTTGCACAGGTGGATTCCTCCGTGGGGGGCAAGACCGGCATCAACCACCCCCTGGGCAAGAACATGATCGGCGCCTTCTACCAGCCGCGACTGGTGCTGGCCGATACCGACACCTTGAACACCCTGCCCGACCGGGAGCTGTCGGCGGGGCTCGCGGAGGTGATCAAGTACGGCCTGATCCGCGACCTCGCCTTCTTCGAATGGCTAGAGGCGAACATGGCGCGGCTCCTGGCGCGCGACAGCGCGGCCTTGGGCGACGCCATCTACCACTCCTGCCGCAACAAGGCCGAGGTGGTGGCGGCGGACGAGCGCGAGGCGGGGCAGCGGGCGCTGCTCAACCTCGGTCACACCTTCGGCCACGCCATCGAGGCGGGGCTGGGCTATGGGGTCTGGCTGCACGGCGAGGCGGTGGCGGCGGGGACGATGCTAGCGGCGGAGCTCTCCCGCCGGCTAGGTTATCTGACGGCGGCAGAGGTGGAGCGCATCGCCGCGTTGTTCGAGCGGGCGCGGCTGCCCGTCAAGCCCCCCGCCCTTGGGGTGGAGACCTATCTGCGCTACATGGGAGTGGACAAGAAGGTGGAAGGCGGGCGCATCCGCTTCGTGCTGCTCAAGCGCCTGGGCGAGGCGTTCGTGACGGCCGAAGTGCCGGCGGAAATCTTGCGGGCGACGTTGGCGGCGACCAGCACTTGAGTGCCGAATAAATCGTCGTGAGTAGAAAGCAAGGCGCCCGCAGTGCCAGACGCGAGACCTGCTATCGTACGGATAGGCGAGATAGCCGAGCCTCGCGCAACGCAGTCATCCCACCCGCCCGGACGGGTTGATCGCCTGATGGTCGCGGCCTATGCCGCCCATACACACGACGGTGGATGGGAAAGGGGGAAAGCGACGCTGTAGGAGCGACGACAGTCGCGACCGCATCGCCATACCCAGGCATCCGAGTTTGCACACGCTACGGGTCGCGGCTTTCGCCGCTCCTACAACACGACGGTGGGAAGAAAAGGCTGTGGCCGGGTAGGGGTAACCCGACATGTCCCAGAGCGCTGCGCTTCATGCAGGGTATGCAAACGGCTTGCATTGTATGAACGACCGCTTGACGCTCGCGGGCACAATGACTATCTTGCAGTCATCTAGTTCACTTTATGATCATGATCCGACTCAACATCCACGAGGCCAAGACCCATCTCTCCGCCTACCTGGCCAAGCTGGAGGAGGGAGAGACGATACTGTTGTGCAAGCGCAACGTGCCGATCGCCGAGATCCGCCCACTGCCGAAAAAGCGCCGTGAGCCACGGCCCATAGGTCTGGGCAAGGGCGAGTTCGCGCTACCGGAGAGCTTTTTCGAACCCCTGCCGGAGGAGGTCTTGGCCGAGTTCGAAAGGCCCCTCGATTGCGCTACCTGATCGACACCTGTGTCTTCCTGTGGGTGGTGGAGGACAGCCCGCGACTGTCGAAGACCCTGCGCACGGTGTTGCAAAACCCTGACCATGAGATCTACCTGAGCGCCGTCTCGATCTGGGAGATCACCCTCAAGCATCAGCTGGGCAAACTACCCTTGTCCCGGCCGGTACAGGAGTTCGTCGCCCATTTCAGACAGGTGCATGGCATTGCATCCCTGCCCCTGAGCGAGGAGGAAGTTTTCCAGCTCGGCCGCCTGCCCATGCTGCACCGCGACCCATTTGACCGCCTGTTGGTCGGTCAGGCCATCGCCCAGGGCCTGGTGATCATCACTCCGGACCAAGACATCCACCGCTACCCGGTGCGTGTCTTGTGGACATGAGTGCTTTGGCCCCCTACGCCGCCGACCCGGCACGCACGCGTGGCCGCCGCCATCCCGAGCCGCCCGCCAGTCCGCGCAGCGAATACCAGCGCGACCGCGACCGCATCGTGCACTCCACCGCCTTCCGCCGGCTGGAGTACAAGACCCAGGTGTTCATCAACCACGAGGGCGACCTGTTCCGCACCCGGCTCACCCACAGCCTGGAGGTGGCACAGATCGGGCGCACGGTGGCGCGGCTGCTCGGGCTCGACGAGGACCTGACCGAGACCATCGCCCTGGCCCACGACCTGGGCCACACCCCCTTCGGCCACGTCGGGCAGGACGCGCTCAACGCCTGTATGCGCGCGCATGGTGGTTTCGAGCACAACCTACAGTCGCTGCGGGTGGTCGATGAGCTGGAGCAGAAATACGCCGAGTTCGAGGGCCTCAACCTCACCTTCGAGGCGCGCGAGGGCATCCTCAAGCACTGCTCGCCGACCAACGCGGCGCGCCTGGGTGAGGTGGGCGAGCGTTTCCTCAACGGCGGGCAGCCCAGCCTAGAGGCGCAGATCGCCAACCTGGCCGATGAGATCGCCTACAACAACCACGACGTCGACGACGGCCTGCGCTCGGGCCTCATCAGCCTGGAACAGCTGGCCGAGGTGCCCATCTTCGCCCGCCACCTGGCCGAGGTGCGGCGGCTTTACCCGCAGCTGAACGACCGGCGCGTCATCCACGAGACCGTGCGACGCATGATCAACACCCTGGTGGTGGATCTCATTGAGGAGACCCGCCGCAGGCTGGTCGTGCACCGGCCGGAGAGCCTCGACGAAGTGCGCCGCTGTCCGCCGCTGGCGGGCTTCAGCCCCGAGGTGCAGGCCGAGCACCTGGAACTCAAACGCTTCCTGTTCCACAACCTCTATCGTCACTATCGCGTAGTGCGCATGAGCGAGAAAGCGCGCCGGGTGATCACCCGGCTGTTCGAGGCCTTCGTCGCCGAGCCGCGGCTGCTGCCGCCGGAATATCAGCGGCGTGCCCAGACCCATGGCCTGCATCGCACGGTGTGCGACTACATCGCCGGCATGACCGACCGCTACGCCATCCGCGAGCACAAACGGCTGTTCGACATCGAGGAGCTGGGCTGAGTCGGGGCCTGGCCCGGAAGGGCGACCCAGCCCGGGTGGGTTTGCAGTAACCGAATCCAGTCGATTAGCCAGGCGGCCCGGATGAACGCCCGTGCAGGCTGGAATCCGGGGTATCCCGGCCTGTCCCGGGTTGCGCTGCGCTCCATCCTGGCTGCTAGGCTGCAGGTCGCGGCTTACGCCGCTCCTACAACACGGCGGCGGTGGGCCAGGGTGCTAGGAGCGACGTTGTAGGAGCGACATCAGTCGCGACTAGACCCAGCCCATACACCGAGGGGGCACCTGCAGTCGCGGCTTACGCCGCTCCTACCCCAACAACCAGCGATTCCAAGGCGACATTGGAGCATTGTGGGAGCGACGTTGTAGGAGCGACGTCAGTCGCGACCGTCCCAACCCCGGCACCCGTGTCCACATGCGCTGCAGGTCGCGGCTCACGCCGCTCCTACCCAAACAACCAGCGATCCCAAGGCGACATTGGAGCATTGTAGGAGTGACGTTGTAGGAGCGACGTCAGTCGCGACCGCCCCAACCCAGGCGCCCGTGTCCGCATGGACTGCGGGTCGCGGCTTACGCCGCTCCTACAGCTGCGCCGGGTGCGCGCTGCCGAACTTCGGATTGATCTGTTCTAAAAAGAGTACATGACCCGAGGAGGAATGCGTGCATGGCCCAAGCACCTGAAGAGACCTCCACCCCGCTGCCGTCCGCCGAACGGCCGTCGGACTACAAGAAAGCGCATACTGGCGTCGGCTTCAGCATGGTTCTGGCCTTCGGGCTGATCGCCCTGGTGGTGCTGATGCTGTTGCTTGCCCTGATCATGATCGGGGTCTCCGGCCCGCTGGGCGAGCCCTGAGCCGCTAACGCACGAGGGTGCGCGCGCAGGCCCAGGCCTCGATGTGCGCAGCCCCGGCCCGGCGGGCCGCGCGCGCCAGCTCATTGAGGCTTGCCCCGCTGGTCATCACGTCGTCGAGCAGGGCCACCCGCAGGCCGCGCAAACCCTCGTCGCACGCGAAAGCCCCGCGCAGGTTGCGCCGCCGTGCCTGCACATCGAGCCCCACCTGCGCCGGGGTGTCGCGCACCCTGTGGCAGGCGTCGACCAGCAGCGGCAGGCCAAGCCGCCGGGCGAGCCGCCGGCCGATCTCCACCGCCTGGTTGAAACCCCGTGCCTTGAGCCGCTGTGGGTGCAGTGGCATGGGGACGATGGCCGCGGGCAGGTCCGTGCGCGTGAGGGCGTCGAGCAGCAGTTCGGCCAGCAACCCGGCCAGGGTGAGGTCCCCCTCGTACTTGAGCCGCCGGATCAGGGCATCGGCCGGCGGGGCGTAGACCAGGGCGGCCTGACAGCGGTCGAAGGCGGGCGGCCGCTTGAGGCAGGCGCCGCATACCTCGCCCGCCGGTGTGGGGCGGGCGCACAGCGGACAGCGGGGGGAGGGCAGCAGCGGCAGGTCACTCCGGCAGCCAGGACACAGGGCGCTGCCTAGGCTGCGCGCCCCGCACAGCACACAGGGCTGCGGCAGCCGCCTGCGCACCCAGGACTGCACACGAAACAGACAGTCGTTCAGAAACACACGCTCGAAATTTGACAACAGTCCCCCCTTATCCCAACATTGCCCCCATATAGGCCCGCCCCGCAGCATTGTCGCCGCGTCCATGTCGCAACTGAAGACCCTGAGCGCCGCCTCCTGCCGGCGCAGCGCCCAGCTGTTCAACCTGCTGGCAGTGGCCTCCACCCTGCTCGCCATCGCCCTGTTCAGTCTGGGGCAGGTTCTGCCCAACAAGAAGCTGGCCTTCCTGCCCATGGCCATGAGCCTGCCCCCGATCATGATCTGGCTGGCCGCCTCCATCTTCGTCTATGCCAGCATCGCCCACCACCCCGACCCCCGCGTGCGCCACTACAACAAGTGGGCCGGCTATCGCTACTACGGGTTGGTGGGCTTCATGACCATCTTTGCCAATGACATGGCGCAATTGCCGGGGGGCTGGTGGCTGGTGTGGGGGCTGTTCTTCGCGGTGCTGGTGCCCTGGGCCTTGTGGGACGTCTGGCGCGCCGCGCGCGAGCCCTGGCAGGACGTGACGGTGGAGGTGGCGGCATGAACGCCCGGGCGCAGACCACCCCCGCGACCTGGACCACCGAGGCAGTGCTGGCGCTGTACGCGCTGCCTTTCAACGACCTCGTCCATCGCGCCGCCTGTGTGCACCGGCAACACTTCGACCCCAATGCGGTGCAGCTGTCCACCCTGCTGTCGGTGAAGACCGGCGGCTGCTCCGAGGACTGCGGCTATTGCGCCCAGTCGGCCCGTTACGATACAGGGCTAACCCGTCAGGGGCTGCTTGAGGTCGAGCAGGTGGTCGAGGCGGCGCGTGCGGCACAGGCGCAAGGAGCGACCCGGTTTTGCATGGGCGCGGCCTGGCGCGGTCCGAAAGACAGGGATCTCGCTGTGGTGATCGACATGGTGCGGGCGGTCAAGGCCTTGGGGCTGGAGACCTGCGTCACCCTGGGGCAACTCAGGCCCGGTCAGGCCGAGCGGTTGAAGGCGGCGGGTCTGGACTATTACAACCACAATCTCGACACCGGCTCGGACTACTACGATCGAGTAGTGAGCACCCACTCTTATGAAGACCGGCTGCGCACGCTCAATCAGGTGCGTGCGGCGGGGATCAAGGTGTGCTGTGGGGGTATCATCGGTATGGGCGAGGACCGGCGTGTGCGGGCGCAACTCATCGCCGAGCTGGCCAGCCTCGACCCGCCGCCGGAATCGGTGCCCATCAACCTGTTGGTGAAGATCCCGGGTACGCCGATGGCGCAGGTGGAGGACCTCGATCCGCTGGAGCTGGTGCGCACCATCGCTTGCGCCCGCATCACCATGCCCCGCTCATACGTGCGCCTGTCGGCCGGACGGCGGGCCTTGGGCGAGGCGGTGCAGGCGCTGTGTTTCCTGGCCGGCGCCAATTCCGTGTTCTACGGCGACCGGCTGCTGACCACAGACAACGCCGAGGTCGAGGCCGACCAGCGGCTGTTCGCCAAGCTGGGCATCAGGCCCGAGCCGGTGCAGGGCCGTCGCTGTGCCGGCGCCGACTGAACTGGCCGCGCGCCTGGCCGAGATCGCCGCGCGCGGGCGGCTGCGCCGCCGGTGGGCGCGCGACGGCGGCCAGGGTGCGCACATCTGGCTGGAGGGCCGGGAATACCTCAGCTTCGCCAGCAACGACTACCTGGGGCTGGCCAATCACTCCGAGCTGGTGGCGGAGGTGCAGATCGCCGCCGGGCGCCATGGGGTGGGGGCAGGGGCGGCGCACCTGCTCAGCGGTCACCACGCCCTGCATCAGGCCCTAGAGGCGGAGCTGGCCGCGTTCGTGGGCTTGCCGGCGGCCTTGCTATTCACTTGTGGCTACATGGCCAATCTGGGCGTGGTCACCGCCCTGCTCGGCCACCACGATGCCATCTTTGCCGACCGGCTCAACCACGCCTCGCTCACGGACGCGGCCATCCTCAGCCGCGCCCAGCACCATCGCTATCCCCATTTGGATCTCGCCGCCTTGGAGCGCATGCTGGCGGACAGCCGCGCGCGCGTGAAGCTGATCGCCACCGATGCCGTGTTCAGCATGGACGGCGACCTCGCCCCCCTGCCCGAGCTGCTCGCCCTGGCCGAGCGCTATGGGGCCTGGCTGTACGTGGACGACGCGCACGGCTTCGGCGTGCTGGGCGCCGAGGGGCGCGGCAGTCTGGAACACCACCGCCTCACCCTTCACCCCTCACCCCTCCCTCCTCACCCCGCCCTCATCTACATGGCCACCCTGGGCAAGGCGGCCGGGGTGAGCGGGGCCTTCGTCGCCGGTAGCCCGGAACTGATCGACTGGCTCACGCAGCGCGCACGCACCCACATCTACACCACCGCCTCGCCGCCCATGCTGGCGGCGGCAGTGCGCCGCAGCCTGCGCCTGATTCGCGCCGGCGAGCAGCGGCGCGCGCAACTGAGGGGCCTGATCGAGCGCCTGCGGCGGGGGGCGGAGGGGCTGCCCTGGCGGCTCAGGCCCTCCGACACCCCCATCCAGCCCCTCATCGTCGGCGAGGATGCCGCCGCGGTGCAGCTGTCCGAGGCGTTGCGCACGCGTGGCCTCTGGGTGCCCGCCATCCGTCCGCCCACCGTGCCCGAGGGCACGGCGCGGCTGCGCATCTCGCTGTCGGCTGCCCATCGCGAGGCGGACATCGACCGGCTGCTCGAGGCCTTGCACGCCATCGCCACCGAGTGCCGATGACCCCTGCACACACCCCCCACCCCTCATCCCTGACCTGTCTGCACGGCTGGGGCCTGGGTCCTGACGTCTGGGACGATCTCAGGACGCGTCTGCCCGCGTGGGCCATCCGCACGCCGGCGCTGCCGGGCTATGACGGGGGGGCCCTGCCCGCGCCTTATCGCCCCGAGACGCTGGCGGACGCCCTAGCCCGGCACGAGCCGGCACCGGGCGTGCTGCTGGGCTGGTCCATGGGCGGCATGGTGGCGCTCGCCTGGGCGGCGCGGGCGCCGCAGACGGTGCGCGGCCTGATCCTGGTGGCGAGCACCCCGGTCTTCGTCCAGCGAGCGGATTGGGCCGCGGGCCTGGCCCCCGAGGTGGTGGACGCATTCGCGGCCGAGCTGCTCGCCGATCCACGCGCCACCCTGCTGCGCTTCCTGGCCCTCACCGCCCGTGCCGGCGAGGCGGCGCGCGCGGTCACCGGTCGGCTGCGGGCGCTGCTCGACCGCCATGGCCACCCGCCCGCCACGACCCTGGCCGCGGGGCTTGAGCTGCTGCGCACGGCGGATCTGCGCCCGCGGCTGGCCGCCGTGCGCTGCCCGGTGCTGCTCGTGCACGGCGGCCACGACGCCCTGTGCCCGCCCGCGGCGGCTCATTGGCTCGCCGAGCGGCTGCCGCAGGCTCGCCTGGCGCTGCACCCACATGCCGCCCACGCCCCCTTCCTGTCCCACCCCGAGTGGTTCGCCGCCACGGTGGACGCCTTCCTGACCGAACTCGATGCACGCTAGACGGGCCATTCGCGCCGCCTTTGAACGCGCCGCTGCCGGTTATGATGCCGCCGCCGTGCTGCAGCAGGAGGTGGCGCGCCGGCTCGACGAGCGGCTCACGGTGATGCGCATCGACCCCGCCGTGGTGCTCGACGCCGGTTGCGGCACCGGCTTCGGACTGCCGTTGCTGCGCGCCCGCTATCCGCGCGCGCGCCTGCTCGCGCTCGACCTCGCCCTGGCCATGCTGCGTCAAGCACGGGCGAAATACGAGACACCGCCCGGACCGCTCGGCAGACTCTGGTCACGCCTCACCCCTCACGCCTCACCCCTCAGCTTCCTATGCGCCGACCTGGAGCGGCTGCCGCTCGCCGCCAGCAGTCTGGACCTGGTGTGGTCCAACCTCACCCTGCAGTGGGTCGGCGACCCGGTGCAGACCTTCCGCGAACTGCGGCGGGTGCTGCGGCCGGGCGGTCTGTTGTTGTTCAGCACCTTCGGCCCCGACACCCTGAAAGAGCTGCGCCAGGCCTTCGCCGGGGTGGACGGCCACGCGCACGTCAACCGCTTCATCGACCTGCACGACCTGGGCGATGCCCTGGTACACACGGGATTCCAGCATCCGGTGATGGAGATGGAGTTCATCACCCTCACCTACCCCGACCTCAAGGCCCTGCTGCGCGAGCTCAAGGCGATCGGGGCGGACACCGTGCTCGAGGGGCGCCGCCGTGGGCTCATGGGCAAGGCCTCTTGGCAGCGGCTGGAGCAGAACTACGAGCGGCTGCGGCGGGCGGACGGCCGGCTGCCGGCCACTTTCGAGGTGATCTACGGCCACGCCTGGGCGGTTGGCCCAGGACCGGCCCAAGGCGGCCGGCGGGTGATCAGCCTGCGGCTCGAGCCCGGCTGACGGCCGATCGTCACTGTGCAAATTGCGGCTGGCCGTTATAATCGGACATAAGACTCTTAGGGGTTGCATATGGTTTTGTCCCGCACCAGCCAGTACGCCGTGCAGGCCCTGATCTTCATCGCCACGCAGCCGCCCGGCGAACCCGTCCTCAACCGCGACATCGCCGAGCGGCTCAACGTGCCGGCGGCCTATCTGGCCAAGATCCTGCAGAACCTGTGCAAACACGGCCTGCTCGACTCCTTCCGCGGCCGGCTGGGCGGGTTCTGCCTGCGCGAGGGCATGCACAAGACCAACCTCATGCAGGTGCTGCTGCTTACCGAAGGGCCCGATTTCACCAAGAGCTGCATCCTGGGGTTGAAGGAATGCTCCGACGCCACCGCCTGCCCTCTGCACCACAAATGGATCCCGGTGAAGAAGAAGATCATCGATCTGCTGCAGAACATGACCCTGGAGGAGCTGGCCCGCGCGGTGCAGTCGGGCAAATACCGTCTGTCCGACCTGCCGGCGGCGGCGATGGCGCACTGAGCCATGCCCTGGCGCGCCCTGCTGCTCGCGCTCGTGCTCGCCCTGGCCTGGGGTTGTGAGCGCGCGGCGGCGCCGGCGGGCTACCGGGGCACCGACATCACCGGGGCCGACTTCGGCCGCCGTCTGGAGGGCCTGCGCGACCACGACGGGCGGCCGCGCCGTCTGGAAGACTTCCGCGGCAAGGCGGTAGTGCTGTTCTTCGGCTACACCCACTGCCCCGACGTGTGCCCCACCACCCTGTCCGACCTGGCGCAGGCCCTCAAGCTCATGCCGCCGGAACTGGCGGCCCGGGTGCAGGTGCTGTTCGTGACGGTGGACCCCGAGCGCGATACGCCCGAGCTGCTCAAGGGCTTCGTCACCTATTTCCACCCCTCCTTCCTCGGCCTGCACGGCAGCCCCGAGGCGGTGGCGCAGGCGGCGCGCGAGTTCAAGGTCAGCTACCGCCGCCACGTCGAGCCGGGCGCGAGCGATTACCTGATCGACCACACCGCCGGCAGCTTCGTCATCGACCCGGCCGGCCGGCTGCGGCTGTACCTGCCCTACGCCCACCCGCCGCAGGACATCGCGCACGATCTGACCACCCTCTTGCGCGCGGGCGGCTGAGCGCCACCGCCTGACGGCCCTGTGGGGGGAGCGGGTCACCCGTTGGGGTGATTGTGGCCGGCCGCCTTTCGCGGCTATACTGCAAGACCTTTTCAGACCAGGATGTCTCCAGGTCGGCCGTCGCCGTTGGCAGCGGCCGACCTCAGCACAGGAGGGTGTCATGGCGACCATCACGGCGACGAGCCCAAGCTTGGCGGCGAGCCCGAGCCTAGCAGTGCCGCAGTACGACTACGACATCATCAAGAAATTCGCCGTCATGTCCATCGTTTGGGCGGTGGTGGGCATGGGCGCGGGGGTCTTCATCGCCGCGCAACTGGCCTGGCCAGTGCTCAACTTCGACATCCCCTACCTCACCTTCGGCCGCTTCCGGCCCGTGCACACCAGTGCGGTGATCTTCGGCTTCGGTGGCAGCGCCCTGTTCGCCACCTCCTACTACGTGGTGCAGCGCACCTGCCAGACGCGGCTGTTCGCCCCGGGGCTGGCCACCTTCACCTTTTGGGGCTGGCAGGCGGTGATCGTGCTCGCCGCCCTGTCGTATGTCCTGGGCTATTCCCAAGGGCGCGAATACGCCGAGATGGAGTGGCCCATCGACCTGCTGATCCTGGCGGTGTGGGTGGCCTACATGGCGGTGTACATCGGCACGCTGATGAACCGCAAGCAGCCGCACATCTATGTGGCCAACTGGTTCTATCTGTCCTTCATCCTGGCCACCGCCCTGCTGCACGTGTTTAACAACCTGGCGATGCCGGTGGGCCTGTTCTCCATGAAGTCCTACAGCCTATTCGCCGGCGCGCAGGACGCCATGACCCAGTGGTGGTATGGCCACAACGCGGTGGGCTTCTTCCTCACCGCCGCCTTCCTGGGCATGATGTACTACTTCGTGCCCAAGCAGGCGGGCCGTCCGATCTACTCCTATCGCCTGTCCATCGTCCACTTCTGGGCGCTGTCGTTCATGTACATGTGGGTCGGCACCCACCACCTGCACTGGACGGCGATCCCCGACTGGACCTCCACCCTGGGTGCGACCTTCTCCATCATGCTGCTGCTGCCGTCTTGGGGCGGCATGATCAACGGCATCATGACCCTGTCCGGGGCGTGGGACAAGCTGCGCACTGACCCGGTCATGCGCTTCATGATCGTGGCCCTGTCCTTCTACGGCATGTCCACCTTCGAAGGGCCGCTGATGAGTCTCAAGGACGTCAACGCCCTGTCGCATTACACCGACTGGACCGTGGGACACGTGCACTCCGGTGCCCTGGGCTGGGTGGCGATGATCTCCTTCGGCTCGCTCTATCACATGATCCCGCGGCTGTGGAACACGCAGCTGTACAGCGAGCGCTTGGTCAACGTGCACTTCTGGGTGGCCACCATCGGCGTGCTGCTGTACATCACCGCCATGTGGATCTCCGGCATCTCGCAGGGCCTCATGTGGCGCGCCTTCGACGAATACGGCAACCTGCAATACTCCTTCGTCGAGTCGGTGGCGGCCATGCATCCCTTCTACGTCATGCGCACGATCGGCGGGGCCTTCTTCCTCAGCGGCATGCTGATCATGGCCTATAACATCACCATGACCATCCGCCAGGGCGTGCGCGCCGCGCGTGCCCCTGGTGCCGCCCTGGCCGTGGCCTGAGCGAGGGGCGGAGCGATGATCAAGTTCAAACACGAGTCCCTGGAGACCAACACCGGCCTGCTGCTGGTGGCCACCATGCTGGCCATCAGTGTGGCCGGCATGGTGGAGATCGCCCCCCTGTTCCTGATCAAGGATACGGTCGAGGACGTGCCCGGCGTGCGTCCCTACACCCCTCTGGAACAGCTCGGGCGCGACATCTACATCCGCGAAGGCTGCTACACCTGTCACTCGCAGATGATCCGCCCGTTCCGCGATGAGCAGCTGCGCTACGGCCACTACTCGCTGGCGGCGGAGTCGAAATACGACCACCCCTTTCAGTGGGGCTCCAAGCGCACGGGCCCGGATCTGGCCCGTGTGGGGGGGAAGTATTCCAACGAGTGGCACGTGCAGCACCTGATCGCGCCCCGCTCGGTGGTGCCCGAGTCGGTAATGCCGAACTATCCCTGGTTGATGGAGAACCGCCTGGACTACGCCGACATCGGCGCGCGCATGCGGGCGCTGCGGGCGGTGGGTGTGCCTTATTCGCTCAATCAGGCGGAATATGAGCGTAATGTAAAGCAGTTCGGTGCGGAGATGGCCGCCCAACTGCACATCCCCAACGCGCGCGAGAGTCTCATCGCCCAGGTCAAGGCCAACAACTACGACGGCGATCCGAGTTTCGTGAGCGAGATGGACGCCTTGGTGGCCTATCTGCAGGTGCTGGGCACCATGGTGGACTTCAGCAAGATCAAACCGGAGGAGCTGGTCAAGTACCGCTGAGGTGCGCAGGCGATGTCGGCTCTGCTCGACTGGCTGGCCAGGCCGGAAAACGCCAAACCGCTGGGGCTGGTCATCCTGTTTACGACCTTCTGCCTGATCGTGCTATGGGTCTATGGTAGCCGGCGGCGGGGCGAGCGGCTGGAGCGCTACAAGCACATCCCTTTTCTGGACGAAGCCGAGGACGTGAAGGACGCAGAAGATGGCAGAGCAACACGTTAAGCCTCAGGGGCCGCAGACCACCGGCCACGTCTGGGACGGCGACCTGCAGGAGTACAACAACCCGTTGCCGCAGTGGTGGCTCTACGGCTTCTACGTCACCATCCTGTTCGCCCTGGTCTATTGGATCGTCTATCCGGCCTGGCCGCTCGGCGAGGGTTTCACCACCGGGCTGAACAGCATCACCTACGTCAATTCCGAGGGCAAGGAGGAGACCTGGCACTGGAACACGCGCGCCAAGCTGCTCAAGGAGACCCAAGCGGCGGCGGCGCAGCAGAAACCCTGGTTCGACCGTATCGCCCAGGCCTCTTATCAGCAGATCGTGCAGGACCCTGAGCTGATGGGCTTCGTCAACTCGGCCGGCCGGGCCCTGTTCAACGACAACTGCGCTGGCTGTCACCAGATCGGTGGGGCCGGCAAGATCGGCCATTATCCCAACCTCGCCGACGACAACTGGATCTATGGCGGCAGCTTCGAGAAGATTCGTGAGACCATCGTCAACGGCCGGCAGGGCTACATGCCACCCTTCGCCGAGGCCCTGAGCCGCGATCAGGTCGAGGCGCTGGCCCATTATGTGCTGTCGCTCTCGGGCGAGCCGCACGATGCCCGGCTCGCCGCCGAGGGCGACAAACTCTTCCACAGCCACACCGGGGCCTGTTACTACTGCCACGGCAGCGACGCCAAGGGGCGGCAGGACATCGGTGCGGCCAACCTCACCGACCGCATCTGGGTATGGGCCAACGTGCCTGGGGCCAGAGACATGCCGGCCAAGGTCGCTGCGGTGCGTCAGGTCATCCTGGGCGGGCTCAACCGCGGCATCATGCCGGCCTGGGGTGGACGGCTCAACGAGGAACAGATCAAGGTCCTGACCGTCTATGTCCATCAGCTGGGCGGCGGACAGTGAATGAAACGCCGAATGAGCCTGTTGCGTGGGCGGAGGACTACATTGCGCGCTGCTCACCCCTCCGCCTGTGGGCATGACATCTCTCACGGCTGGCGCTGCGGGCGACTTGCCCTGCGCCCGTTCGCGACGATCTCTTCAGCGTCGCCCGAACCCGCCGGCGTTTGAGGCGGCGGACCCCGGCTCGCCGGGGTTTTTCGTTGGCTGAGGCCAACCGGAGCGAGGGGCGTGCACAGTCAAGGTCAGCAGCTACAGCTCTACGCCAAACGGGTGGCGGTAGTGCCGCGCTCGATCAGCGGGCGTTTCCGCAGCTTCAAGAGCGCGGTCCTCATCCTCGGCTTTGCCGTCTATTTCGGTCTGCCCTGGCTGCCCTGGGCGCGCGAGGGCGCCCCCGCGCAGGCGGTGCTGTTCGACATCCCGGGCCGCCGCTTCCTCATCTTCGACCTCACGGTCTATCCGCAGGACATCTTCCTGCTCTCGCTGTTCCTGTTCATCGCCGCGGCGTTGCTCTTCTTCGTCACCGCCCTCGTCGGGCGTGCCTTCTGCGGCTATTTCTGCTTCCAGACCCTGTGGACCGACGCCTTCATCTTCATCGAGCGCTGGCTGCAGGGCGAGCGGCCGCAGCGGCTCAGACTCGCCAGACTGCCCTGGTCGAGCGCGGAGAAACTCGTCAAGCTAGGGGCCACGCGCCTGGCCTGGCTGCTGCTGGCGTTCTGGACGGCGCTCACCTTCGTCCTCTACTTCGGCCACGCCCCCAGTCTCCTCGTCCGCTTCTTCCAGGGCGAGGCGCCGGCGGCGGCCTACATCACCGTGCTCACCCTCACGCTCACGACCTATCTGGCCGCCGGGCTGCTGCGCGAGCAGGTGTGTATGTTCATCTGCCCCTATGGACGGTTTCAGAGCGTCATGTACGACCCGGAGACCCTCACCGTGCATTACGACCGCCGCCGCGGCGAGGGCACGGCCGGGCGAGTACCGGCGCGCACGGGGCTGCGCACGCGCGAGGAGCGACAGGCGCGCGGGCACGGCGACTGCATCGACTGCGGACTGTGCGTGCAGGTCTGCCCGGTGGGTATCGACATCCGCGAGGGCTTGCAATATTCCTGCATCGCCTGCGGGCTGTGCATCGACGCCTGCGACCAGATCATGGACAAGATGGGTTTCCCGCGCGGGCTGGTGCGCTACGACGCGGAGGCCAACCTCGCCCGCACGCAGCCCGGGCCGCCCCGGCTGGACTGGCGGCGGCTCAAGGTGCTGGGCTGGGGGGCGGCGCTCGTGTGCATGACCGGCGTGATGGCCTATGATCTCACCCACCGGCGCAGCTTCGAACTGTCCATCCAGCAGGTGCGCCAGCCCCTGTACGTGGTGTTGTCCGACGGCAGCATCCGCAACCGCTACGAGATCCGTCTGACCAATCTCTCACCCGTCGAGGACAGCTATACGGTGAGCGCACGCGGCATCCCACCGGAGGCGCTCGACCTGGGCCATTTCCACACCATCACCGTGCGCAGCGGCAAAAGCGTCACGGTGCAGGCGAGCGTGCGGCTCGATCCCCTCACCGCCGCGCGCACGCCCGAGTTCGAGTTCGTCGTCCGCAACCGGCGGGGCGAGACCGTGGTCGATCCGGCCCATTTCTTCACGCGCAGATCGGGATGAACCTGTTCGTCACCCTGTTCGGCGGCATGCTCGCCACCGCCCTGCTCTATGCCCTGGGCCGACGGCTGCGGTTGTCGAATTTCTGGGCTGCCGTGAGCGCCGCGGGCCTCACCGTGAGCGCCTATCTGGCGCACGTGGTCCTGCACCGGCCTGGCCTGGACGTCATCACCCTGCACCTGGTGGCCTATCCCACCATCGCCCTGCTGCTCAATCAGCTCTATGGCGGGCGCACGGGCCTCGCCCGCAACGTGCACTGGGTGCCCAAGCTGTTGCTCGCCTTCTTCGCCGTGCTGACCGTGCTCTATGGCGGTTTCATCTACGTCGCCGCGCATGGGCTGCCGCAATGGCTGGCCGCCTGGTGGCTGCCGCATGCCAGGGATGGGCGCGTGTACACCGGTTTTGCCGGCGTGGTCGAGCACGACCGGGGGGCGGCCAAGGTCATCGCCACGCACATGCGCACGGAGCAGCGCCTGGCCGAGCGCGGCTGGCGGGTCGAGATCGAGGGGCTGCGCGCGCCGCGCGCGGGTCAGCCCCAGCCGGTGCGGGTACGCGTCACCGATCGCCAGGACCTGGCGGTCACGGACCTGGCGGTGAAGCTGCAATGGGCCCGGCCGGGGCAGAGGCCATCAGCCGCGGTGGAGCTGGCGGCCGATGGCCACGGCGACTATCGGGGCAGCCTGCCCCCGCTGCCTGCAGGTGGCTGGGTGGTGTACCTGAGCCTCGAGCGCTCCGGTGCAGACCCGATACGCCTGGAACACAGCCTGCTGGTGCACTGAGCCCGATCGTCCCAATGTGCGGCCAGCCGGCCGGCGCGCCGAGGGGTGCGGTCGGCGGTGGGCTAGCGCGGCCTCAGGTCCACTCGTCCTTCAGGGCGCGGCTCAATAGCGCCCCCGCCGCCTGCTGTGGCGACAGCTCCTGATCGAGCAGGCGGCAGACCGTCTCGGTGATGGGCATGTCCACCCTCAGTTGCGCCGCCAGCCGCCTGACCTCGCGCGCGGTGGTCACCCCCTCCGCCACGTGGCCCAGCGCGCGCAGGATGGTCTCCAGCGATTCGCCGCGGGCGAGCCGCAGCCCCACCTGACGGTTGCGCGAGAGGTCGCCCGTGCAGGTGAGGATCAGGTCCCCCATGCCGGACAGGCCCATGAAGGTCTTGGGCTCGCCGCCCAGGTGCACGCCCAGCCGGCTGACCTCGGCCAGACCGCGCGTGATGAGTGCGGCGCGGGCGTTGAGCCCGAACGCCAGGCCGTCCGATACCCCGGCGGCGATGGCGATGACGTTCTTGACCGCACCGCCCACCTCGACGCCCACCACATCGGTGCTGGTGTAAGGACGCAGGCCTGGCGCGTGCAGGTCCTGCGCCGCGCGATGGGCGAAGTCGGCATCGCGCGAGGCCAGGGTGAGCGCCACGGGCAGCCCGCGCGCCACCTCCAGGGCGAAACTGGGGCCGGAGAGCACGGCGTGCGGCAGCCCCTCAGGCCACTCCTCGGCCACCACCTGATGAGGCAGCCTCATGCTGCCGGCCTCGAAGCCCTTGCACAGCCAGATGAGCGGCCGCAGGCAAGCGGCCTCGCGCAAGCGTCTGAGCAGGCTGCGCAACCCCCCCGTGGGGACGGCGCTGATCAGATAATCGGCAGCCCAGGCGGCCGCCGGCAGGTCATCGGTGACGTGCAGGGCAGGCGGCAGCGGCACGCCGGGCAGATGCCGCTCGTTCACCCGCGCCTTGCGCATGGCGCGCACGTGTTCGGGGTTGCGCGCCCACAGCCAGACCTCGGCGTGTGCGGCGAGGCGCACGGCCAGGCCCGTGCCCCAGGCGCCGGCCCCCAGTATGCACAGCTTCATGCCGCCAGGCGCGGACGTGGGCTCAGTTCGGCTGCTGACCGGCCTGGCGTGCCGCCTGTTGTTGCATGTACAGCAGCTCGAAGTTCACCGGCTGCAGCAGCAGCGGCGGGAAACCGGCCGACAGCACGGCGCTGGAGACCGCCTCGCGCGCGTAGGGAAAGAGGATGTTGGGGCAGCCGATGGCGAGCGCCGCCTCCAGCGCCTCCCTGGGCAGGTTCTGGATGCGGAAGATGCCGGCCTGGTGCAGCTCGACGAGGAAGGCCGTCTTGTCCTTGATCTTGGCCGTGATGGTCAAGGTCAGCTCGGTCTGGTAGATGTCCTGCTCGATGGCGCCGCTTTGCGTGTTGATCTGCATGTCGATCTGCGGCGCCTCGCGCTCCAGGAAGATCTGCGGTGCATTGGGCACCTCGACCGAGAGGTCCTTGATATAGATCTTTTCGATGTTGAAGAAGGGCTGGCCCTGAGTCTGCTGCGGTTGTTGTTCGCTCATGGTGGGGATCGCTTTGCGGTGAAAGCCCCATTATAACCAGCGCGGATGACATGCATGGGCGTACTGGCTCGGGCCGGTTCAATGGCGGGCGAGCCAGGCCGCCAGCTGCTGCGGCGGCAGCGCGCCGCTCACCCGGTCCACCTCGCGCCCGCCGCGAAACAGGGCGAGCGTGGGGATGCTGCGGATGCCATGACGCGCGGCCAGCTCGGGTTGCGCCTCGGTGTTGACCTTGGCGAAGCGCACGCGCCCGACGTATTGGGCCGCCATCTGCTGGAACACCGGGGCGAACATCTTGCACGGGCCGCACCACGGGGCCCAGAAGTCCACCAGCACGGGCAGCTCGTTGCGAGCGATGAATTTGTCGAAGTTGGCGGCGGTCAGCTCGACCGGCTGGGCAGGCAGCACCTCGGCCCCACAACGGCCACACTTGGGCCGATCGTGCAGACGCTGCGGCGGCACGCGGTTGACGGTGCCGCATTGGGGACAGACCAGTTCCATGCACGCCTCCAGGATGTCTTACTGCCCTCCAGATGGCGGCGGCAGGACGAAAATCAACCGTCGGCGCGTGCGGCGCGCACGCGCCCGGGCTCAGTCCGCTCCGGCGCCGTCGCCGTGCCCGGACAGGGCGTGCAGCGGGTTGCCGCTGCTCAGCCGTGCGAGGAAGTGCGGCAGCTCCAGTCCCAGGTCGCGCTGCCAGCGTTGTGCACGCCCGAGCAGGGTTTGGGGATCCAGCGGAGGTAGTGGGGGTTTGAGCCCGAAGACGATGACATTGGCCCTGCGCTCGGCCGGCAACGACAACACGCGGTCGGCGAAGGCCTGCGCGATGCGCTGCCGATAGACGGCATAGTCGCGGTCCGTGGCCCACAGGTTGAACACCGCCACACCGCCCGGCCGCAGGGCCCGCGCGCAAGCGCGATAGAACTCCAGCGAGGCGAGCGCCTCGACGATGCGCACCGCGTCGTAGCCGTCCACCAGCAGCACGTCCAGCGCCTCGTGCTGCGCATGCACGTACTCGGCCCCGTCGCCCAGGCGCACCTGCAGGCGCTCGTCGTCCGGCGGCAGCAGGAAGTGCGCGCGTGCCGCCGCCACCACCTCCGGGTTGATCTCCAGGGCGGTGAGTCTCATCTGCGGCAGGCGCCGATGGATGAACTTGGCGATCGAGCCACCCCCCAGCCCGATCAGGGCCGCCTCTCGGGCGGTCGGGTGGAACAGCACGAAGGCCATCATCGCCCGCGTGTATTCGAGCTCCAGGTCGAACGGGGCGCGGATGCGCATGGCGCTTTGCACGGCCGGTCCGTCGAGATGCAGGAAGCGCACGCCGTCCTTCTCGCTCACCTGGACGGCGGCGTGGCTGCGGCCGCGGCGGGTCAGCAGACGCATTTGGTAGAATGAGGGTTGGCAAATCGCAGGCGTAATTATGCGCACATCCCGCTTTTTCCTCTCCACCAGCAAAGAGGCCCCGGCCGAGGCGGAACTCATCAGCCACAAGCTCATGCTGCGCGCCGGCCTCATCCGGCGGCTGGGCGCCGGGCTGTATACCTGGATGCCGCTGGGCCTGCGGGTGCTGCGCAAGGTGGAGGCCATCGTGCGGGAAGAGATGGACCGCGCCGGCGCCCTGGAGCTGCTCATGCCCAGCGTGATCCCGGCGGAGCTGTGGCAGGAGACCGGCCGCTGGGAGGCCTTCGGGCCGCAGATGCTCAAGCTCAAGGACCGGCATCAGCGCGACTTCCTCTACGGCCCCACGCACGAGGAGGTGATCACCGACCTCGCCCGCCGCGAGATCCGCTCCTACCGCCAGCTGCCGGTGAACTTCTACCAGATCCAGACCAAGTTCCGCGACGAGATCCGGCCGCGCTTCGGGGTCATGCGCGCGCGCGAGTTCCTGATGAAGGATGCCTATTCCTTCCATGCCGACGAGGCCAGCCTGGAGGCCACCTATCGCGCCATGTACGACGCCTACAGCCGCATCTTTACCCGGCTGGGGCTTAAGTTTCGCGCCGTGGCCGCCGACACCGGGGCGATCGGCGGCAGTGTGTCGCACGAGTTCCACGTGCTTGCCGACAGCGGCGAGGACGCCATCGCCTATTGCCCCGATTCCGACTACGCCGCCAACGTGGAGCTGGCCGAGGCCCTGCCCCCCGCCACGCCGCGGCCTGCCCCCAGCCAGCCGTTACGGAAGGTCCCCACGCCGGGGCGACACACGATCGAAGAGGTGTGCGCCTTTCTGCAGGTCGCTCCCAGCCAGGTGGTCAAGACCCTGCTCGTGCGCGGCGAGGCGGGCCTGATCGCCCTGCTCGTGCGCGGCGACCACGTGCTCAACGAGGTCAAGGCCGGCAAGCTGCCCGGCGTGCGAAGGCCGCTCGAGTTCGCCAGCGAGGCCGAGATCCGCGCCGCTGTGGGCTGTGGGCCCGGTTCCCTGGGGCCAGTGGGGCTTGGGCTGCCCATCTACGCCGACCACGCCGTGCTGGCCCTGGCCGACTTCGTCTGCGGGGCCAACGCGGACGACCACCACCTCACCGGGGTGAACTTCGGCCGCGACCTGCCCGAGCCGCAGGCGGCCGACATCCGCAATGTGGTGGCGGGCGACCCCTCGCCCGATGGCCGTGGGGTGCTCGCCCTCTGCCGCGGCATCGAGGTGGGGCACATCTTCAAGCTGGGCACCAAGTATTCCGAGGCCATGGGCGCCAGCTTCCTCGACGAGCAGGGCAGAAGCCGTCCAATGATCATGGGCTGTTACGGCATCGGGGTGTCCCGCATCGTCGCCGCCGCCATCGAACAGGGGCACGACGAGCGCGGCATCGTCTTCCCGCAGGCCATCGCCCCCTTCGAGCTGGCCATCGTCGCCCTGGGCTATCATCGCATTCAAGCCGTGCGCGATACGGCCGATAAACTCTACGACGAGCTGCGTGCCGCCGGCATCGACGTGCTGCTGGACGACCGCGACGAGCGACCCGGGGTGATGTTCGCCGATATGGAGCTGATCGGCGTGCCGCACCGGGTGGTGGTGAGCGAGCGGGGCCTGAAGGCGGGCGAGCTCGAATACCAGGCCCGCACCGACACAGCCGGCACGCGCATGGCTCTGTCCGCGGCATCGTCTTTCATCAGGGAGCGAGTGCAGACATGCCGCCCAGCCGATACCTGATCGCTCTCCTGCTGTTCGCCTGCGGCCTGGCCTGGGCCGGCGCGCAGCGCTACGAGCCGCTGTCGGCCAGCGTGCGGGCACAGTTGTCCAAGGCGGTGGCGGACATGGGGCGCAGAGAGGCCGCCTTCGCCGACGACCCCTATGTGCGCGTGTGGCTGGCGGAGATGTCGCGCCGGCTGGAGGGATATATCCCCGACCCCGACTTCCGCGCCGATTTCCTCAACACCCTGCACTACGAGGCCACGCGGGCGGGTCTGGACCCCGAGCTGGTGCTGGGGCTGATCGAGGTGGAGAGCGGTTTTCGCAAGTATGCCGTCTCTATCGCCGGTGCCATGGGGTTGATGCAGGTGATGCCCTTCTGGGTGGACCTGATCGGCACGCGCGAGCACAACCTCTTCCACCTGCGCACCAACCTGCGCTATGGCTGCACCATCCTGCGCCACTACCTGGACATCGAACGCGGCGACCTGTTCCGCGCACTGGGGCGCTACAACGGCAGCCTGGGCCGGTCCGAATACCCGATGGCGGTCTATACCGCCTGGCGCAAGCGTTGGACCTACGGCATCACCCCGGTGGGGCTGAAGCGGGCCCCGGCCGCGGTGCGCAAGGGCACCTGAGCGGCCGTCGGGCGACCATCCGGCTCAGCGGCGCTCCCACACCGTCAGCTCCGCCACCGTGTGCTGGTACTTGCGCGCCGTCTCGCGCAGGACGAAGGGCAGCTCACGCCGATCGACGAGCCGGAAGTGGGTGTGCAGACACTCTTGCAACCCCTCCAGACTGGACACCGGCCGACCGTCGCGCCGGTAGCCGCCCAGCCATTCCGACTTGGGCGTGTACTCCTCCAACCAGGTGTAAGGCGAGGTGAGGATGAGCAACCCACCGCGCTGCAGGCGCTCGTGCACACGTTGCAGGAAGGCGCGCGGACGGGCGAGCCGGTCGATCAGGTTGCCGGCGAAGATGAGGTCGTAGCCCGTGAACTGGGGCTTGAGATTGGTCGCATCGCCCTGCCAAAAGGCCACCCGCTCGCCGACCTCCGCCAGGCCGAGGTCGGCCAGCCGCAGCTCGCGCGCCTCGGTCAGTTCGCCCTCGGTGGGGATGGCCCAGGCGATCCGCCCTTGCTCTTTGAGCGCCAGGGCCACGCGGATGAAACGGGCGGTGTAGTCTATGCCTTCGACCTGAGCGAAACCGCGCGCGAGCTCATAGGCCGCCCGTCCTACGGCGCAGCCGAGGTCCAGCGCCCGCCGGCGCGGCCGGTCTTGCATGTACTGCAGGCACAAGGCGGCGCAGGCGGCGGGGAAGTTGGCCACCCCGAAATACTCTGGCCCGTAGTGGAACTCGCAATACTGCGCCACTTGCGCATCGGTCTCGTAGAGGTTGCGGGTGGAGCGCTCCACCCGTGCGCCATAGGGGTTTTCGCCCGCTTCCACATAACGCAGGCCGGCGTGCTGGAAGAAGTGGCGGCGGAAGGCGTAGCGCGCATGGCGGCTCGCTTCGTTGCCGGTGGAGATGAAGCTGCCGCCCTTGATCAGGTTGTGCTTGTCGTCGAAGGTGGGGGTGGAAAAGTCGTCGTAGAGCGGGTGGACGGCGAAGCCCTCGAAGGCGTCTATGGGGGTCTCGGTCCACTGCCAGACATTGCCCACCACGTCGCAGAAGCCGTCGCGGAAGACGAAACGGTCCACCGGGCAGGCGCTCGCCCAGTGCTCCAGGTTGATGTTGCCCGGGGCCGACCCCGCCGGGCCCCAGTCAGGCTCGTCGGGGATGCCCGAGTGGTCGCGCAGCCGCAGCCACTCGTCCTCGGTGGGTAGGCGCAGGGGGCGGCCGGTCTGCGCCGCCTTCCAGTTGCAGAAGGCCTTGGCCTCCAGCCAGTTGACGTCCACCGGCCAGTCCCAGGGCATGTCGATCTCGGCAGCCAGGGTCCGGTAGCGCCAATGTCCGCCCGCGCGCCGCCAGAACAGCGGATGCTCGGGCTTGCGGTAGGCGAGCCAGGCGCGCCCCTCCTCGGTCCACCAGCGCGGCTGCCGATAACCACCGGCCTCGACGAAGGCCAGATATTCGGCATTGCTGACCAGGTAACGGCTTGCCCGGAAGGGCGCGATCTCGACCGTGTGCCGACCGTACTCGTTGTCCCAGCCGTAGAGCTTGTGGCCGCGCGGCTTGCCGGCCTCGACGCGGCCGCCGGGTACCGGCAACAGCTCATTGCGCGGCACCGAACCGGGCTCGGTGCGCATCTGCGGGCAGCGGACCCAGAAGGCGTGCACGGGGTCGGCAGGGGGTTTGAGATGTTCCAGCGCGGTCTGGCGGATCAGCACCGAGGAGGTCTCCAGATGGATGCGCTCGTGCTCGATGCCCATAAGCAGCGCCCAGGCCGGCGAGTCCCAACCCACCGGCAGCTCGATGGGCAACCTTTCGATCACCGCATGCACCAGCGCCTTCATACGCGTGCGGTAGGCGCGCACCTCGGCCACCGGTGGCCAGCGATAATGGGCGGGGTTGAGGTCGTCCCAGCTCATCTCGTCCACCCCGACCGCGAACATGGACTCGAACTCCGGGTGGATGCGCTCGTCGGTCAGGCCGGCGAGGTTCAGCTTATTGACGTAGAAGGTGGCGGTGTGGCCATAGTAGAAGATGTGCGGGTGGCGCAACGGCTCGGGCTGCACATAGAAGGCGGCATCGTCGCGCAGACAGTCGAACAGCCGCTCATACAGCGCCGTGGTGCGGTCGAAGTAGTCGCGCAGCCGCGCCCGCCAGACCTCGGGCGGGCCCTGGTCGAGCAGTAGGTTGCGGGTATGGAAGTCGCGCAGGGTGTCCATGGCGTCGATCGCTCCTCCTTGCCCATAGCATAGCGTCTCGGGCGCAGGTGTGGGTTGACGCGCGGGGCGATCGGGGTAAAATCCCGATCAAATCGGTCAGGTTTTACAGGAAAACACGCATGAGCGTACTCGACACCATCCGCGCCCAGGTCAGCTCACACCCCGTCGTGCTGTACATGAAGGGCACGCCGCAATTCCCCCAGTGCGGCTTTTCGGCCACGGCGGTGTCCATCTTGCACGCCTGCGGGGTGAAAGACTTCTTCAGCGTCAACGTGCTGGAAGACCAGGCCATCCGCGAAGGAGTGAAGCAATACGCCAACTGGCCCACCATCCCGCAGCTGTACATCAACGGCCAGTTCATCGGCGGGGCCGACATCATGCGCGAGCTCTACCAGAGCGGCGAGCTGCAGAGGCTGCTGCAGTCGGCCGTCGGCGCCCATCAGTCCTAGCGATTCAGCGGGCGCCGGGGGCCGTCGCCGGGTCCGGGCGGCCAGGCCGGTCTAGGCGTTGAGCCGCTGCACGTAGGCGTGGATGCGCTCGGCCTCGCCCTCGCGCAACAGCCGTCGGGCGTGGGCGCCCAACTCGCGCAGGTCGCTGTGCAGGATGCGCTGTTTGACCTTGAGCAGGTGGGCCGGGTGCATGGAGAAGCTGCGCAAGCCGAACGCCAGCAACAGGCGAGTCAGCTGTGCATCCCCCGCCATCTCGCCGCATATGGACACCGGTTTGCCCAGCCGTGCGGCCACCCGCAAGGTGTGGTGGATGAGCCTCAGCACCGCGGGATGCAGCGGGTCGTAGAGGTGGGCCACGCTGTCGTCGGTGCGGTCGATGGCCAGGGTGTACTGGATCAGGTCGTTGGTGCCGATGGACAGGAAGTCCAGCCGGCGCGCGAACCATTCGACCGCGAGCGCCGCTGCCGGCACCTCGATCATGCCGCCGATGGGTACGTCGCGCCGGTAGGGGCGGCCGGCACGGTCGAGCTCCGCCTTGGCCTGGGCGATCAGTTCCAGGGCCTGGTTGAGCTCCTTCAGGTTGGCCAGCATGGGCAGCAGGATGCGCACGTCGCCGTGGCAGGCGGCGCGCAGTAGGGCCCGCACCTGGGTCAGGAAGATGGGCGGCTCCGACAGGCATAGCCGGATGGCGCGCAGTCCCAGGGCCGGGTTGATGCTCTCGTGCCGCAACCAGGGCAGTCGCTTGTCGGCGCCCAGATCGAGCGTGCGGATGACCACCGGCCGCCCCTTCATCGCCTCCACCACAGCGCGGTAGGCCTCGAACTGCTCGTCCTCGCCCGGCAGGTCGGAGCGGTTCATGTACAGGAACTCGCTGCGGAACAGGCCGATGCCGGCGGCGTTCTGCTCCAGCGCCTCCTGCACGTCCTGCGGCAGGTCGATGTTGGCCATCAGCTCGATGGGTGTGCCGTCCAGGGTGGCCGCCGGGCTCTTCTTCAGCCGCTTGAGCTTCTGCTGCTCCAGCCGCCACTGGTTCTGGCGGATGCGGTATTCCTCCAGGATGGCCTGGTCCGGCTCGACGATGACCACGCCCTGCTCGCCGTCCACCACCAGCACGTCGCCCTCGCGGATCAGCGCGCGCGCGTTGTGTAGCGCCATCACCGCGGGGATGTTGAGGCTGCGGGCGAGGATCGCCGTGTGCGAGGTGGCCCCACCCAGGTCGGTGATGAAGGCGGCGTAGTTCTGCCGCTTGAACAGCACCATGTCGCTCGGTGACAGGTCGTGCGCCACCAGCACGCTCGCCTCCTCGCCGACGGTCTTCAGCGGCGCGTGCCCCGGGTGGCCCATGAGCGCCTTCATGATGCGCTCGCTCACCTGGCGCACGTCATGCTTGCGCTCGCGCAGGTAGGGGTCCTCCATGGCCTCGAACTGGTCGATCAAGGCCTGGGTCTGCTGCGCCAGGGCCCACTCGGCGTTGCAACGTTCCGCCTCGATCAGGCGCTTGGGCGCCTCGGCGATCATGGAGTCCTCCAGGATGAGCCGGTGCACGTCGAGGAAGGCCGCCAGCTCCGCCGGTGCATGCTCGGGCAGCTGATCCTGCAGAAGGGTCAGCTCCGCCCGCACGGCGGAGACCGCCTCGTCATAGCGCGCGATCTCGGCTGGCAGATCCTCGCGGCGCAGCACGTAATGCGGCGCCTCCAGGCGGTCGTGGGAGAACAGTTGTGCGCGCCCGATGGCGTAGCCGCCGGACACACCGATACCGTGCAGGGTGAAGGGCATTCAGGGATCAGGGATCAGGGATCAGGGATCAGGGATCAGGGGTCAGGGATCAGGGATCAGGGATCAGGGATCAGGGATCAGGGGTCAGGGATCAGGGGTCAGGGATCAGGGGTCAGGGATCAGGGCTGTGTGGGGAATAGACATCAAGTCTGCGATTTCTGCAACCCGATGCCCTGACAACCTGGTCTCTAACACAAGCCCCGTTTCCTGATGCCTGATGCCTGATTCCTGATGCCTGATTCCTGAGGCCTGATTACTGTTCCTCCCCGAACTTGTCGGCGATCAGGGTGGTGAGCGCGGCCATCGCCTCCTGCTCGTCGGGCCCATCGACCTGGAGCTTGAGCGTGGTGCCTTTGGCCGCGGCGAGCATCATCACCCCCATGATGCTCTTGCCGTTCACCCGGCGGCCATCGCGCACCAGCCACACGTCCGAGGCGAAGCGGCTGGCGGTCTGGGTCAGCTTGGCCGAGGCACGCGCGTGCAGGCCCAGCCGGTTGACGATCTGGACCTCACGCTCCAGCATCGCAGGTTTCGGCATGGATATGGAAGGTGCTTTCACGGGCGCCCTGGACGACGTGGTCGGCCAGGCGTGGCAGGGGTTCGCCGCGGTAGGTGATGGCCTTGAGCAGCATGGGCAGGCTCGCACCGGCCACCGCCTCCACCCGGCCGGGTTGGACCAGGCGACAGACGGTGTTGCAGGGCGTGGCGCCATAGATGTCGGCCAGGATCAGGACCCCGTCGCCTTCGTCGAGTTGGGCGATCCTCTCCCGCGCCCGTGCGAGCAGGCGCTCAGGGTCCGCCTCGCTCGATAGGTCGAGTGAGAGCAGGTGTCGAGGGCGCTGACCAAGGACATGGGTGGCACACTCGATGAGTGAATCACCCAAGCTGCCATGGGCGACGACGAGCAGGCCGATCATGCAGGCTTAGAGGGATGCGACCGCTATAAGTTTAGCATTCCCTCATATACCTTCCGTGAGCAGGGTCACTCTCAGGCGTAGCTGAGCGCAGATTTGTCACCCCATCGCCACGTCTGCCTGACCGCCGGTCGAGTTACAATATCCGGTTCACCTCCAGCGCCTTGCCTAACCTCGCCGTCCCCACCGCATGACCGAGCGCATCCGCGAGATCCCCTACAACTACACCTCCTTTTCCGACCGGGAGATCGTGCTGCGCATCCTGGGCGAAGAGGGCTGGCGTCTTATCGACGAGCTGCGCCACGAGCGGCGCACCGGCCGCTCGGCGCGCATGCTGTTCGAGGTGCTGGGCGACATCTGGGTGGTCACCCGCAACCCCTATCTGGAGGACGACCTGCTCGCCGACCGCCGCCGCCGGCGGCTGCTCATCGAGGCCTTGCGCCACCGCCTGGCCGAGATCGAGCGCCGGCGTCAGGGCAACGCGAAGGTGGGGCGGCTGCTTGCGCTGGCACAGGCGGCAGTGGAGGCCTTCGAACGCGGTTTCGACCAGACCGCCCGGCTTAGAGCGGCAGTGGTGCGGCGGCTCGCCCGCCACACCCGGCGCGACAACATCGCCTTCGACGCCTATGCGCGCGTGTCGCATGTGACCGACGCCACCGACTGGCGGGTCGAATACCCCTTCGTGGTGCTGTTCCCCGACCGGGAAGAGGAATTGCCGCCGCTGGTGGCCGGCTGTGTCGAGTTGGGGCTCACCGTCATCCCGCGCGGCGGCGGCACCGGTTACACCGGCGGGGCGGTGCCGCTCACCCGCCTGAGCGCGGTGATCAACACTGAGAAACTGGACTGGATCTCGCCCATAGAACTCAAGGTGCTGCCCGGTCATCGCGAGCCCACGCCGGTGATCACCTGCGGCGCGGGGGCGGTGACCCGGCGGGTGATGGAGGTGGCCGAGGCGGCGGGGCTCGTCTTTGCGGTCGATCCCACCTCGGCCGACGCCTCCACCATCGGCGGCAACGTGGCCATGAACGCCGGCGGCAAGAAGGCGGTGCTGTGGGGCACGGCGGTGGACAACCTGGTGGCGTGGAAGATGGTCACCCCGCAGGGCGATTGGCTCACGGTCACGCGGCTCGACCACAACCTGGGCAAGATCCACGAGGTGGAGACGGCCCGCTTCGAGTTGCGGCGCCATCACGCCGACGGCCGCCCCAAGGGCGCGCCCGAGGTGCTGGAGATCCCCGGCCGACGCTTCCGCAAGGCGGGGCTGGGCAAGGATGTCACCGACAAGTTCCTGTCCGGCCTGCCGGGCATCCAGAAAGAGGGCTGCGACGGCCTCATCACCCAGGCGAGCTTCGTCCTGCATCGCATGCCCTCCCAGGTGCGCACGGTCTGCCTGGAGTTCTTCGGCAGCGCGCACGACTCGGTCCCGGCCATCGTCGAGGTGAAACGCTTTCTCGACGCGCGGCCGGGCGGGGTGGTGTTGGCCGGGCTGGAGCATCTGGACGCGCGCTACGTCAAGGCGGTGGGCTACGCCACCAAGGCCCCGCGGCCACAGCGCCCCAGCATGGTGCTGCTGGCTGACCTGGCGGGCGAGGATGCCACTGCGGTGCAGGCGGCGGCCGAACACATGGTCGAACTGGCCCGTCGGCGCGGCGGCGAGGGGTTCATCGCAGTGGAGGAGGCCCAACGCCGGGCCTTCTGGCAGGATCGCGCCCGCACCGCGGCCATCGCCGCGCACACCAACGCCTTCAAGATCAACGAGGACGTGGTGATCCCACTGGAGCGGCTGGCCGACTACACCGACGGGGTGGAGCGCATCAACATCGAGCTGTCCATCGCCAACAAACTGGAGCTGCTCGATGCCCTGGAGGCCTTTCTGCGCGGGCCGCTGCCCACCGCCGCCGACGAGGAAGAGCCCGACGCCAGGCTCACCGAGACGCGCCGGGCGCAGGCCTTGGAGCTGATCGGCCAGGTGCGCCGCCGCTGGCAAACCTATCTGCACGATCTGGACGCGCCCGTGCCGGATGAGGGCACCGGTGCGGGGGGTGGGGTGAAGACGGTGTTCCGCGCCCTGCAGGACCATAGCCTGCGCGTGTCCTGGAAACGCGAGGTACGCGCCCCGCTCAGGCAGATCTTCACCGGCCGGGCCTATGCCCCGGTGCTCACGGAGTGCGAGCGCATCCACGCCCAGGTGCGCAAACGCCGGGTGTTCGTGGCCCTGCACATGCACGCGGGCGACGGCAACGTGCACACCAACATCCCGGTCAACTCGGACGACTATGACATGCTCAAGACCGCCAATGCGGCGGTGGCGCGCATCATGCGCCTGGCCGAGGATCTGGGCGGGGTGATCTCGGGTGAACACGGCATCGGCATCACCAAGCTGGAATTCCTGCCCCCCGAGGCCCTGGAAGCGTTCGCCCGTTACAAACGCGAGGTGGACCCGGAAGGCCGTTTCAACCGCGGCAAGCTGCTCGCCGGCGCGGATCTGCGCAACGCCTACACCCCCAGCTTCAACCTGCTGGAGCTGGAGTCCCTGATCATGGAACAGTCCGCCATCGGCGCCATCGCCGATGCGATCAAGGACTGCCTGCGCTGCGGCAAGTGCAAGCCGGTGTGCAACACCCACGTGCCGCGCGCCAACCTGCTCTACAGTCCGCGCAACAAGATCCTCGCTACGTCGCTGCTGATCGAGGCCTTCCTGTACGAGGAGCAGACCCGCCGCGGCGTGTCCGCCAACCACTTCGCCGAGTTCGACGACGTGGCCGACCACTGCACCGTCTGCCACAAATGCAAGAACCCCTGCCCGGTGGACATCGACTTCGGCGACGTCTCCGCCGCCATGCGCCAGTTCCTGCGCGACCAGGGCAAGCTACGGCGCAAGCCGGGCGCCGCGGCGGCGATGTTCTTCCTCAACGCCACGCGTGAGCGGACTATAGAACTGACCCGCAAGGCAATGATCGTCTGGGGCTACCGGATGCAGCGCCTGGGGCATACGGTGGTGCGCCGGCTGCGGCTTACCGAGGCACAGACACGCGAGCCCCCGGCCACCACCGGCCGCCCTGCCGTCACAACCCAGGTCATCCATTTCTTCAACCGGCCGCTGCCGGACAAACTGCCGGCCCGTCCCATGCGCGCCCTGTTGGGCCTGGCCGACCCCGCCAAGGTGCCCATCCTACGCGACCCGGCCAAACTGGAGGAGGACGGCGAGGCCGTGTTCTACTTCCCTGGCTGCGGCAGCGAGCGGCTGTTCTCCCAGGTGGGGCTGGCCACCCTGGCCTGGCTGTATGAGCTGGGCGTGCAGACCGTGCTGCCGCCGGGTTACCTCTGCTGCGGCTATCCGCAGACCGCCGCGGGTGACCGCGCGCGCGGCGAGGCCATCACCACCGCCAACCGCGTGCTCTTCCACCGCGTGGCCAACACCCTCAACTATCTCGACATCAAGACCGTGCTCGTCTCCTGCGGCACCTGTCTGGACCAGCTGGCGCACTACCAGTTCGACCACATCTTCCCCGGCTGCCGCATCCTCGACATCCATGAGTACCTGATGGAGAAAGGGGTGCGGCTCGAGGGGGTGCCGGGTGTGCGCTACCTCTACCACGACCCTTGCCACAGCCCCATGAGGCAGCACCACCCCATCGCCACCGCCCAGCGTCTGCTCGGCACCGAGGTGCGCCTGTCCGAGCGCTGCTGCGGCGAGGCGGGGACCTTCGCCGCCGCCCGCCCCGACATCGCCACCCAGGTGCGCTTCCGCAAGGCGGAGGAGATCCGCCGAGTGACCGGGCCTATGCTGGCCGAGACGGGCAGCACGGTCAAACTGCTCACCGCCTGCCCGTCCTGCCTGCAGGGCTTGAGCCGTTTCGAGCCGGACACCGGGGTGCAGGCCGATTATCTGGTGGTGGAGCTGGCGCGCCGCAGGTTGGGTGAGGACTGGATGGAACGTTTCCTCGATCGGGTGCAAAATGGTGGCATCGAACAGGTCCTGTTGTGAGGCGCGCCATGGGATACGCCGCGGAAAGACTCGCCCGTTACGAGGACCTGTTCGACCTGCCCGAGCATGTGGTGGGCGAGATCGTCAACGGGCGGCTGGTCACCCATCCCAGACCTGCACCCAAACACACGCTGACCTACTCCAGCCTGGGCGATGAACTGGTCGGTCCTTTCCAGAAGGGCCGCGGCGGTCCTGGCGGCTGGTGGATTCTGGACGAGCCGGAGATCCACCTCGGCGGCGACATCCTGGTGCCGGACCTGGCCGGCTGGCGGCGCGTGCGGCTGCCCAGGCTGCCGGAGACGGCTTGGTTCGAGCTGGCCCCCGACTGGGTGGCGGAGATCCTTTCGCCCTCCACCGAGAGGTTTGACCGGGCGGAGAAGCTACCGCTGTATGCGCGCTGGGGCGTGGGCCACGTGTGGCTGATCGACCCGGAGCTGCGCACCCTGGAGGCGTATGAGAACCAGGGCGGTCGCTGGGTGTGGCTGGCCACCCTCAAGGACGACGACAGCGTGCGGCTGCCGCCCTTCGATGCGGTGGC
>JANWZL010000124.1 GCA_025054655.1 Thiobacillaceae bacterium
CGCGCCAAGGGTCTGGACAAACGGGTCACGGGCAACGTCATCTGGGTCGCCCCGCGCGACGAGCTAGCGGCCAAGGAAAAGCTCGAACTGGAGGCCAAACAGCAGATCGCCGACCTGGAACCGCTCATCACCGAGACCATCTCGCTCAACTACCTGCGCGCTAACGAGGCGGAGGCTATACTTCAAGGGAGATCCATCACCGCACTACAGACTGGACAGGCCGTCTCCTGCGAGGCCTCCGCTACAGGTGTGGGCGGTCAGGCTCAGGTTGCAGCCGCTACGGGTACCGGTCAGGCTGCAACCCAGCGTGTACTGAGTAAACGCGGCTCGGTGACCTATGATTTGAAGACCAACACCTTGTTTGTGCAAGATACCGCTGCAAAGCTGCGTGAAGTGCGTGAACTGCTTGCCAAGGTTGATGTGCCGACCCGGCAGGTCATGATCGAGGCGCGGATTGTCACTGCAGACGCCAACTTCGGCCGCAATCTGGGTATGCGACTGGGCTTCGCCAGCCGACTGGGTAGTGATCCGAAAGCACGCATTGGGGTTGCTGCCACGTCTGCATCTGCAGCCACGCAAGCGTCAGGTACAGCGAACATTACATCAGCGCTCAACAATGTAAACCTGCCTGGTAACGTCACTTTTGCCCCGTCCGGTGGTTCGGTTGGCTCCATCGGTTTTTCGATAATAGAAGGTGCCGGAAACGCCATTCTCAATCTTGAATTGCTCGCGCTGGAAGCCGATAAACGAGGTAAGATCATCTCCAATCCGCGCGTAGTCACGTCTAATCAAAAACCCGCTGTGATTTTGCAGGGCACGGAAATACCTTATCAAACTGTATCCACCAGTGGCACTCAGACTAGTTTCCGCAACGCTGTACTGTGCCTCCTCGTCGACCCCCAAATCCTGAACAACGACAACATTATTCTCGACGTTGAGGTGACCAAGGATGCACCGGGCGAGTCGACGACCGCAGGCCCGACCATCAACAAAAAACGGGTTAAGACTCAGGTGCGTGTGGCTGATGGTGAGACCGCTATGCTTGGGGGTATTTTCGAACAAGACACCAAGGATGAAACCAACAAGATTCCTATTCTGGGTGATCTGCCCATTCTGGGTCGTTTGTTCCGGGACAACTACAAGCAGGACAACAAAACAGAACTCTTGATATTTCTGACTCCTCGTATCCTGCCCGATAATTCCGCGGTGGTAAGGACGCAGCCGCAATGAGTTCAGACTTGTCTGGCATGAAGCCAACATATAAAGTTTTAAGTCCTGTATGAGCTCAGGCTCCCCTGCTTGACAGACCCGCGGCGACGCGGGCCTATTTGTCTTGTAAAAGCCTTGGTACACCACTGCGTGGCCTGGTCGGTGGCCGGGGGGATGCCACGGCGACGGCGGCCGCCCTTTTCGGGATTCTCACGGCACAGACTTCACTAGTAGAGGGCGGCGCTGCAGACGGTGCGAGCGGTCAAGTACATTCTCACATAGCTCCCACTTGTGCACGGTCATGTGGCTTTTGCCTCTACGTGGCCAGCTCGTGCTAAGATGGGTGCGAGGCTTTTTTCGCGGGATTGTCCGACCCATTTCAGCGGCGCCCCTAGGCCGGGCCTCACTGCGTTCGAACATCGGTCCAGGGCTTCTTAGGCCCAGCCGAGCGTGTTGCCACTGCCTCTCGGTTGGCAAACGATACTATTCCCGCGAGCGTTGGAAGGGATGGGGCCCTCTGCACTTCACTTAGATATCTCACCGAGGCCGAGGACAAAGTCGGTTTGGCACTTCCAGACCGTTTCACGACCGCCGCCTTGACAGTCTCGGCGATGTGCCGGCTCGATGGCCGGCCTCGCTGTTGGCTGACCAGCCCCCCGCCCCCAGCTTGCATAGCGGTGCAAAAGCCTGTGTACCTTACGGATTGACAACCTCGACACCGCCGAGACCAACCGCTGACGGATCACCTCTTCGCGGACCCGCTTAAGCATCCGCAGCCGCTCAACCTCACGCACGCTCATATCGATCTGCTTCTCCAAGCCATCCCCCGCTTGCAATACCAGTAGCGAGCGTGACTGATTTGCTCCCTCTACCCCATCAGACCCGGCCAACGTTTAAACCCAGATTGCCATAAGGCCGGCCTTGCCTTCGGTGAGGGCACTGCCGATGCCGCCGCAGCTGCGTGCCGACACCGCTTCACCGCCTACGCGGCTTCGTCGCCCCTGATCGGCCATCTTGCGCGCGAGCCCTCGGCCAGGTGTTCAACCTGGCCTGCGGCCGTCGCGCACAACCTGCCTCGATCATGGGCTTCGCGCCTTCCCGCGTACTAATGGACAATCTGGGATTATACCGGCGCCTCCCCTGCATCGAAGGCGTCGCGCAACCAGGCCAGCCGCCCGCCCTCGATGACTATGGCATCGAAACGACAGGCCCCGCCATGGCCCGACCGCGCCAGATAGAGGGCGGCCGCACGGCGCAGGCGGGCGCGCTTGCCGGCCGTGATGCTCTCCAGCGCGCCGCCGTAGCCAGGGCGCGAGCGCGCGCGCACCTCGACGAATACCAGGGTGGCGCCATCGCGGCAGACGAGATCGATCTCGCCCAAGCGGCAGCGCCAGTTGCGCTCCAGCACGACCAGGCCACGCGATTGCAGATACTCCGCCGCCTGCCGCTCGGCCTCGGCCCCGCGCATGATCAATCCAGGCGCTGTAACAGCAGCCCCTTGAGGTATTCCCCTTCGGGGTGTGCGAGCAGGACCGGGTGGTCGGCCGCCTGGGTCAGCTGGGCCCTCACGCGCAGGGACACGCCCGCATCCCAGGCCGCGGCGGCGACGATCTTGCGGAACAGGGCCGCATCCACCCCGCCGGAGCAGGAAAAGGTGGCCAGCACGCCGCCCGCGGCCAGCAGCTGCATGGCGTTCAGGTTGACGTCCTTGTAGCCGCGCGCGGCACGCTCGACGTGCTGATGAGTGGGAGCAAACTTGGGCGGATCGAGCACGATGAGGTCGAAGCGCCGCCCCTCTTCCCGCAGCCGGCGCAGGGCCTGGAAGACGTCGGCCGTGCGCCACTCACAACGGCCTTCGTCCAGGTCGTTCAGGCGCACGTGTTCGCGCGCCTGCGCAAGCGCCTCGGCCGAGCTGTCGATCGACAGCAGCGAGCGGGCGCCGGCGGCGAGGGCGTGCACGCCGAAGGCGCCGGTGTAGGCAAAACATTCCAGCACCCGGCATCCGGCGGCATGGGCGGCGACGATGCGGCGGTTGTCGCGCTGGTCGAGGTAGAAACCGGTCTTGTGCCCCCGCACCACGTCCACCCGGAACTTCAGGCCCGCCTCCCGGATCGTGACGGTCTCGGGCATCCGGCCGCGGATGGGGCCCGTGCGTGGCGGCAGTCCTTCCAACGCCCGCACCTCCGCATCCGAGCGTTCGTAGATCGCCGCCGTGGGGAAATGCGCCGCCAGGCCCTCGACGAGCACGTCGCGCCAGGCCTCCGCCCCGGCGGTGGTGAGCTGCAACACCAGCACCCCGGCGTAGCGGTCCACCACCACGCCCGGCAGTCCGTCCGCCTCGCCATAGACCAGCCGCAGGGCGTCGCTGTCGAGGCCGAGCCGATCACGGTAGGCGATGGCGGTCTCCAATCGACGCGCGATCAGGTCTGCATCGACCCTCTCCTCCTCACGCCAGGACCACACCCGTGCGGCCAGGCGCGCCTGCGGGTTGTAGGCCGCCCAGGCGAGGAAACGGCCGTCGGCCGCGCGCACCGCCACGGTCCCGCCGGGCTCGACACGCCCATGCACCGCGGCGATGGCCCCGTCGTAGAGCCAGGGGTGGCGACGCGCGAGCGAGCGCTCGCGGCCGGGCCTGAGGATGAGGTCGGTCATGCGGGCCGTGCGCTCAACAGGGGCTGAGCTTGGCGTAAGCGAGGATGAACCACTTCTCACCCACGCGGGGAAAGCTCACGCGCACCTCGGCCTGCGCCCCCTGACCCTGGTAGCCCATGACCACCCCTTCGCCATAGCGGGTGTGCTGGACCCGGCAGCCGATGGGGTAGGGGTAGGCCTGGGTGCGGGTGGGGGCCGCGACGGGGGTGGAGTGGGCGGCCGTGCGGCCGAGGGACTGGATCAGGCCCGGCGGGATCTCGTCGAGGAAGCGCGACGGCAGCCCATAGCGTGGCTGGCCGTGCAGCATGCGGGTGCGCGCATGGGTCAGATACAGCCTGTGGCGCGCCCGCGTGATGGCCACATACATCAAGCGGCGTTCCTCCTCCAGCCCGCCTTCGGTGGCAAGGGCGTTTTCGTGCGGAAAGAGCCCCTCCTCCAGGCCGGTGATGATCACGGTATGAAACTCCAGCCCCTTGGCGGCGTGCACGGTCATCAGCTGCACCGCGTCCGCATGCGCCGCCGCCGCGTGTTCGCCCGCCTCCAGCGCCGCGTGGGCGAGGAAGGCGGCCAGATCCTGGCTATCCGCCTCGACGCTGAAAGCGGCGGCGGCATTGGCCAGCTCCCGCAGGTTGTCGATGCGCTCGGCCCCGTCGCGCTCGCTCTGGTAATGCTCGATCAGGCCCGAACCGCCGACCACCGTCTGCACCGCCTCGGCCAGCGGCAACTCCGCCGTGGCGCGGCGTAAGTCCTCGACGAGGGCGACGAAGGTGGCCAGCCCTTTGTTCTTGCCGCCCATGGCGCAGGCCGCCTGCCACAGACTCGTCCCCCGCGCCCGCGCCGCGGCATCGATCGCCTCCAGCGTGCGCGCCCCCACCCCGCGCGCGGGGAAGTTCACCACGCGCAGGAACGCCGCGTCGTCCTCGGGGTTGACAGTCAGCCGCAGGTAGGCTAGCGCGTGCTTGATCTCGGCCCGCTCGAAGAAGCGCAGGCCGCCATAGACGCGATAGGGCAGGCCGGCGGTGAACAGGGCGTGCTCGATGGCGCGCGACTGCGCGTTGGCGCGGTAGAGCACGGCGATGTCGCGGTAGTCGCGCCCATCCTCATGCAGGGCCTGTACCAGCTCCACCACGAAGCGCGCCTCGTCGGCGTCGTCCTGCGCCTCGTAGTGGCGGATGGGCTCGCCCGCCCCGGCGGTGGTCCACAGGTCCTTGCCCAGGCGCTGGCGGTTGTGGCGGATGACCGCGTTGGCCGCCTCCAGGATGTTGGACTGCGAACGGTAGTTCTGGGTGAGCCGGATCGGTTCGGCCAGCCCCAGGTCCTGCAGGAACTGCGCCATGTTGCCCACATGCGCGCCGCGGAAGGCGTAGATCGACTGGTCGTCGTCCCCCACCGCGAACAGCGCCGTCTCGGGGCCCATGAGCAGCCTCAGCCAGCGGTACTGCAGCCGGCTGGTGTCCTGGAATTCGTCCACCAGGATGTGGCGGAAACGGCTCTGGTAGTGCTCGCGCAGGAGTGCATTGCGGCTCAGCAGCTCGTAGGCGCGCAACAGCAGCTCGGCGAAGTCCACCACCCCCTCGCGCTGGCACTGGGCGTCGTATTCGGCGTACAGCTCCACCAGACGCTGGCTGTAAGGGTCCGGCGCCTCGACCGCCGGCGCGCGCAGCCCCGCCTCCTTGTGGGCGTTGACGAAGGCCTGCACACGGCGCGGCTCGAAGCGCTCGCTATCCACGTCCAGGGCCTTGAGCAGGCGCTTGATGGCCGCCAGCTGGTCCTGGGCATCGAGGATCTGGAAGCTCTGCGGCAGACCGGCCTCGCGGTGGTGCAGGCGTAGCAGGCGGTGACACAGGCCGTGGAAGGTGCCCACCCACATCCCGCGTGTGTCGATGGGCAACAGGGCCGACAGACGTGCGAGCATCTCGCGCGCCGCCTTGTTGGTGAAGGTCACCGCCACCACCCCCCAGGGCGAGACCTGCCCCGAAGCGATCAGCCAGGCGATGCGGGTGGTGAGCACCCGCGTCTTGCCCGAGCCGGCACCGGCCAGGACCAGGGCGGAGCCGGCAGCGGTCACCGCCGCGCGCTGCTCCGGGTTGAGTCCGTCGAGCAGTCCTTGGGGCGCGGTGTCGGTGGGGGGACTGGCATGCATGACGACGGCATTATAATGGCGGCCTCACTGCTCGGAGGTGTCAGCACGCATGAGCCAGCAGATCACCATCCTCTATTTCGGTCACCTGGTGCAGTTGCTCGGGCGCGACAGCGAGTACCTGTTCCTGCCGCTTACCGTGAAGACCATAGGTCAGCTCATGCAGCACCTCGCCCGCCGCGGCGAAGCCTGGACCCAGGTGTTCGGTCGCCCCCACCCCAGCATGCGCATCACCGTCAACAAGCAGTTCGCCGCGGCCGACACCCCGGTCAAGCCCGGCGACGAGGTGGCCTTCGTCGCCTTCAGCATGGCCTAGCCACACCTCGTCATGGACCGGACGCACAGCGGGGGTAAAATCCTCCGTCCGTGACCACGACTGCGAGAGGATGTCATGCCGAGCTATGGTTTTTCCGTCCAACTGGATCTTCCCTTCGATGCGGCCGTGAGCAAGACCATCGAGGCGCTCAAGCAGGAGGGCTTCGGCGTGCTCACCGACATCGACGTACAGGCCACGCTCAAGGCCAAGCTGGGTGTGGAGCGCCGCCCCTATCGCATCCTAGGCGCCTGCAACCCGCCGCTGGCGCACCGGGCGCTGGAGGCGGAAGAGGACGTGGGCCTGCTGCTGCCCTGCAACGTGGTGGTCAAGCAAGAGGCCGATGGCAAGGTGACCGTGGCCTTCCTCGATCCGGACGCGATGGTCAAACTGGTGGACCGGCCAGAGATGGCCGAGATCGCCCGCGAGGCACGTGCGCGGCTGCTGCGCGCCCGCGACAGTCTCGTGTCCTGAGCCGCGGGCCTGATGCGCCTGGCGCGCCGTCAGAGGAGCCGGCGCGAGCGGGGTCGATCAGATCAAGGCCGACCGGCCGTCGGCGAGCCGGGCTTGCGCGCGGGCGCCATGGCGCGCCAGGCGTCGATCATCGCCTGGATGCGCTCGACGCTGACCAGACCGACGATCACCTCGTGCTGCCGCCCGTCCGGGTTGAACACATAGGTGGTCGGGTAGAACAAGGTCGGACCGATGCGCTTGGACTGAGCATTCGGGTCGGTGCGGTTGCCACCCAGCACCTGGGCGGCATAACGCATGCCAGCCCGCTCGATGGCCTGGCGCACGCTGTCCTCGTCCGTGCCGTAATCCACCGCCACGCCGATCACCGTCACATCCGGCCGGGCATCGAGGGCGTTGAGGGCGGGCACCTCGTGATAGCACAGCGGACACCAGGGTGCCCACAGGTTCACCAGCACCCACTGGCCGCGATAGCTCGACAGCTTCAGGGTCTTGCCCTGCATCGTGGTGAGCTGGATCGACTGCGCGGGGACATGGGCCTCGATCGCCTGCGGCAGGACGAGAGCGAGCCACAGGGCGAGCCCTTTCACAAGGCGATGGCGTTGCATGGTTAGGGCCTGCGCAAGAACCACGACACCATCGAGTGTCACCCAGGTCGATGTCGATCGATCGTTGCGGCGCGGCTGTGTGCCCCTGGTCCGCGTCCAGTGTTGCAGATTTGCAGTCACTCGCCCAGTAGCGCCCCGACCACCGCGCACCAGGCCGCGGCGAGGTTGCGCGGCTCATAGCCGCCGCCGCCCAGGGCCAGCAGACGCCCGTCACAGTGCTCATCGGCCAGGCGCACGAGCCGCCGCGCCACCTCGCCGTGCACGGCGGCGGTCAGGCGTAGATGGGTGATGGGGTCGCCGGCCAGGCTATCGGCCCCACACTGCAGCAGGACGAACTGGGGGTTGATGCCCGCCAGGAAGCGCTCGGCCTCGGCCCAGGCCTGGAAGAAGGCGGCCGCATCCGCCCCAGGGGGCAGCGGCAGGTTGAGCTTGCTCCCCACCGCCGCCCCCCGGCCGGACTCCGCACGCGCGCCGGTGCCGGGATAGAGCCAGCGTCCGTCCTCGTGTACATCGACGATGTACACCGCCGGGTCGTCCTCGTAGGCGTAGTACACCCCGTCGCCATGATGGGCGTCGATGTCCACGTATAGGATGCGCTCGATCCCATGCCGGCGGCGCAGGTGTTCGATGGCGATGCCGATGTCGTTGAACACGCAGAAGCCGGCCGCCGCATCGCGGCGCGCGTGGTGCAGCCCGGCGATGGGCACGAAGGCGCGCCGGCAGCGCCCCGCCATCACCGCGTCCACCGCCGCCAGGGTGGTGCCCGCCACGCGCGCGGCGGCCTGGAAGATGCCCGGCACGGCCGGGGTGTCGCCGAAGTCGAGATAACCGCCGCCCGCGGCGGAACGCTGGCGCACAAAGGCGACGTGCTCCGGGGTGTGGAACAACAGCAGATCATCGGCCTTTGCCTCGACCGAGGGGCATACACTCACCCGCTCGGCAAGACCGGTGGACTCCAGGGCCTGCATGAAGGCGGGATAGCGGGCGGGGCCGAAG
>JANWZL010000156.1 GCA_025054655.1 Thiobacillaceae bacterium
CGCCGGCGAGGTCGGCGATGCTGCGCGCCACCTTCAACACGCGGTGATAGGCGCGAGCGGACAGGTTGAGCCGGGCGATGGCCTGTTTGAGCAGGGTCTCGCCCGTGGGGTCGGGGCGGCAGTAACGGTCGATCTCGCCCACCGTGAGCTGCGCATTGGGCTTGCCCTGGCGGTCAAGCTGACGCTCGCGCGCGGCGATGACCCGTGCCCGCACGCTGGCGGAGTCCTCACCCGGTGCGGCGCTCATCAGCTCCTCCTCGGGTAGGGCGGGCACCTCCACCATGAGGTCGATGCGGTCGAGCAGGGGGCCGGAGATGCGGGCGCGATAGCGGGCGACCTGCTCGGGGGTGCAGCGGCACTTGCCGCAAGGGTGGGTGAGCCAGCCGCATGGGCAGGGGTTCATGGCCGCCACCAGCTGGAAGCGGGCCGGATAGTCGGCCTGCCGCGCCGCGCGCGAGATGGTGATGCGCCCGCTCTCCATGGGTTCGCGCAGGACCTCCAGGGCCTTGCGGTCGAACTCGGGCAGCTCGTCCAGGAACAGCACGCCGTGGTGGGCGAGGCTCACCTCGCCGGGGCGGGGGTTACCGCCGCCGCCCACCAGGGCCACGCCCGAGGCCGAGTGGTGCGGCGCGCGAAAAGGCCGCACGCACCAATGGTCGGGACGGAAGGCGCCCACCAGGGAGTGGACGGCAGCGCTCTCCAGGGCCTCCGCCTCGGTCATGGGCGGCAGTATCCCCGGCAGGCGCTGGGCGAGCATGGACTTGCCGGTGCCGGGCGGCCCGCTCATGAGCAAGGAATGCCCGCCGGCGGCGGCCACCTCCAGCGCCCGGCGGGCGGCGGCCTGGCCCTTGACCTCGGCCAGATCGGGGTAGGCCGGCGCGCTCCCCGCCGCCAGGGGCTCGGGCGCAGGCAGGCGCTCGCGCCCGAACAGGTGCGCGGCCACCTGCAGCAGGGTGTCGGCCGCCAGCACCTGCGCCCCCGTGACCAGGGCGGCCTCGCGTGCGCTGTCCCGTGGCAGGACGAAGGTGCGGCCTTCGCTGCGGCAGGCGAGCAGCATGGCGAGTGCCCCGCGGATGGGTCGCAAGGCCCCGGTCAGGGCCAGCTCGCCGGCGAACTCGTAGGCCTTGAGCGGTTCGGCGGGCAGCTGGCCGGAGGCGGCCAGCACCGCCAGCGCGATGGGCAAATCGAAACGGCCCGACTCCTTGGGCAGGTCCGCCGGGGCCAGGTTGACCGTGATACGGCTGACGGGGAAGTCGAAGCCGGATTGCACGATGGCGGCGCGCACGCGATCGCGCGCCTCTTTCACCTCGGTCTCGGGTAGCCCCACCAGGTTGAATTGCGGCAGGCCTCCGCCCAGGTGACACTCCACGCTCACCGCCGGCGCATGCATGCCGGCCAGCGCGCGGCTGTGGACGACGGCCAGGCCCATGCCGTGCGGTCAGCTGGAGGCGGCCGGGCTATCCTGGGCAGTAGGGGACGGGGTCTCGGTCATGCCGGCGGCGGCCTCCAGCCGAGAAAGGCGTGCCTCCAGCTCGACGAGCTTTTCGCGCGTGCGTGCGAGCACCTGGGCCTGCACGTCGAATTCCTCGCGCGTGACCAGGTCCAGTCTGGCGAACAGGGCGGTCAGCGCCGCGCGCAGGTTCTTTTCCACATCCTTGGCAGGGCTGGCGGCGATGACCTCGCCCACGCGGGCGGTCAGTTCCTCGATCAGCTTTTGCGGCAGCATGGGCGTTGCTCTCCCGGTGTCGGTCTCGATGCGAGTGTGCGGACGAGTTTAACCCAGATCGTCCGCCTACCGCGTGTTCCGGTCGTGGGACTGGTACCGCACCGCGCCCAAGCACCACCTTGGTGCAGCGTGGGTCAAGCGACGCACCATGAAAGTGCATCTTTCCGCCCAGACCCGTGCATCGGCGCCTATCTATTTGTCTGCAAACGACTTATTGGCTGGCACAGATCCTGCTTAGGGGTGCCCGTGCGCCTTTGCACGGACCCATGTTCAAGGAGTTCGACATGATCAAACGCCTGACCAAACCCGCTGCTTTCGCCCTCACCCTGGGGGTCGGCCTACCCGCCCTGGCCGACGGTCCGCACAGCCTGACCGGTAACCTGAGCTTCACCAACGACTATCGCTACCGTGGCGTGAGCCAGACCTTCAAGGAGCCGGCCATCCAGGGCGGTCTGGACTACAGCCACAAGAGCGGTTTCTATCTGGGCACCTGGGCCTCCAACGTGTCCGAGGCCGAATTGGCCGGGGCCAACATGGAATGGGATTTCTACGGCGGCTACAACGCCTCGCTGGGTAAGGACCTCTCGCTCAACGTGGGCGGCCTCTATTACTTCTATCCGGGCAAGGACAAGGCCACTTATGGCTTCGATCCCAACACCTTCGAACTGTATGCCGGTGTGACCTGGAAGTGGCTGAACGTCAAGTACTCCCATACCACCACCAAATGGTTCGGGGTGCCTGACTCTACCGGTTCGGGCTATCTGGAGGCCAATGCCACCTTCACCTTGCCGGGTGACTTCACCCTGGGCCTGCACTATGGCTATCAGGCCATCGCCGGCAGCCAGGGCGGGGTGAAGAACGACGACTACGCCGACTGGAAGGTGAGCCTCAGCAAGGAGCTGATGGGCTTCAACGTCTCGCTCGCCTACGTGGACACCGACATCAAGTCCACCGACAGCGTCATGGGTGGGGCCAAAAATTTCACCAAAGGCTCCAAAACCCGCGACCTGGCTGATGCCACCCTGCTCATCAGCATCGGCAAGAGCTTCTGACGCACCGACCCACGACCCCTGCCCGCTGCGGGCAGGGGTCCATCCCGAGGAGGCACTATGAAATTCGTCACTGCCATCATCAAACCCTTCAAGCTGGACGAGGTGCGCGAGGCCCTCTCGGCCATCGGCGTGACCGGCATCACCGTCACCGAGGTCAAGGGCTTCGGCCGGCAGAAGGGACACACCGAGCTGTATCGCGGCGCCGAGTACGTCGTCGATTTCCTGCCCAAGGTCAAGATCGAGGTGGCCGTCAAGGCCGATCTGCTCGACCCGGTGATCGAGGCCATCATGAAGTCGGCCGCCACCGGCAAGATCGGCGACGGCAAGATCTTCGTCTGGGACCTGGAGCAGGTCGTGCGCATCCGCACCGGTGAGACCGGTGAAGCGGCCATTTGAGAGGAGAAGAAGATGAGACACCTGCTCGCTCGCATCCTATTGATCGGCAACCTGCTGGGCGCGGGCCTGGCGTTGGCGCAGGAGGCCCCGCCGCCGGCGCCCCCGGCCGCCCCGCCCGCGGTCGAGACCACGGTCACCACCACCGAGTCGGTGACGGTCAGCACCGAGGCGGCGCCGGCAGCACCCGCGCCTGAAGCCCCCGCCGCGGCCCCCGAGCCGCCCAAGCTCGACAGCGGCAACACCGCCTGGATGATCGTGGCCACCGCCCTAGTGCTGTTCATGACCATCCCCGGCGTGGCCCTGTTCTACGGCGGCATGGTGCGCAAGAAGAACGTGCTGGGCACCATGATGCAGAGCTTCGCCATCGCCGCGCTGGTGTCGGTGCTGTGGATGGTGGTGGGCTACAGCCTCGCCTTCTCCACCGCCGGCATGGAGAAGGGGGTGACCAACTTCAACTCCTTCATCGGCGGCCTGGACAAGGCCTTTCTGGCGGGGCTGAGCAAGGACAGCCTGATCGGCACCATCCCCGAGTCGGTCTTCATGACCTTTCAGATGACCTTCGCCATCATCACCGCGGCGCTGATCACCGGGGCCTATGCCGATCGCATGAAGTTCTCGGCCATGCTGGTGTTCACCGCGCTGTGGTCGCTGCTGGTGTATGCCCCCATCGCGCACATGGTGTGGTCGGGCGACGGCGCCTTCATGTGGGACCTGGGCGTGCTCGACTTCGCCGGCGGCACGGTGGTACACATCAACGCCGGGGTGGCGGGCCTCATGGCCGCCATCGTGCTGGGGCCACGCATCGGCTACGGGCGTGAGGCGCTCATGCCGCACAACCTGACCCTCACCATCACCGGTGCGGCCATGCTGTGGGTGGGCTGGTTCGGCTTTAACGCGGGCAGTGCCCTGGCCGCCGACGGTCGCGCCGGCATGGCCTTGGCGGTGACCCAGATCGCCACCGCCGCCGCGGCCCTGTCGTGGATGTTCGCCGAGTGGATCGCCAAGGGCAAGCCCAGCGTGCTGGGCATCGCCTCCGGCGCCGTGGGCGGCCTGGTGGCCATCACCCCGGCCTCCGGCTTCGTCGATCCCAAGGGGGCGCTGATCATCGGTCTCATCGCCGGCGTGGCCTGCTACTGGGGTGCGACCTCGCTCAAGCGCGCGCTCGGCTACGACGACTCGCTGGATGCCTTCGGTGTGCACGGCGTGGGCGGCATCGTCGGCGCCCTGCTGACCGGTATCTTCGCGGTGGAGGCGATCGGCGGCACCGCCGGCGGCTTCGACCAGTTCCTCAAGCAGCTGTGGGGCACGCTCATCACCATCGTCTATACCGCGGTGGTGAGCTATGTGCTGCTCAAGCTGATCGACATGGTCATGGGCCTGCGGGTGACCGAGGAGCAGGAACGCGAGGGTCTGGACATCGCCCTGCACGGCGAGCGGGTGGAATAAACCCGCGGCGGGTCGGCCCACCGGCCGGCTCGCCTGCCGGCCTCGAACACGGGGGCGCCGCAAGGCGCCCCCGTGTTTTCCGGCCAGCGCATCGGTAAAATCAGGCCGCAGATGAACCCCGTCAGGCTCACAGGCCCCGGCCTGCGCTGGTTGGCGCTCACCCTGGGCGTGCTCGCCGGCTGTGCCAGCCCGCGCGTGCTCATGCACCCGGTGCATCCCACGCCACCCCTGCTCGCGCCGGACCACATCCTGGCCGAGGACGGCATGCGCCTGCCGCTCACGCTGTGGCGGCCGCAGGCCGAGGCGCGGGCGGTGGTGCTGGCCTTGCACGGCTTCAACGACCGGCGCGCGGCCTTCGACGAGCTGGGCGAGTTTCTTGCCGCGCGCGGGGTGGCGGTGTATGCCTACGACCAACGCGGTTTCGGCGCCACCGCGGGGGCGGGCGGCTGGTACGGTCATGCGCGCCTGATCGCCGACGTCCACCTCAGCCTGCGGCTGCTGCGGGACAGGCACCCCGGGCTGCCCCTCATCCTGGCCGGGGAGAGCATGGGGGCCGCCATCGCCCTGCTCAGTGCGATCGAGCCCGCGGCGCCGGCGGTCGATGGTCTGGTGCTGCTCGCGCCGGCGGTGTGGTCGCGCGCCAGCATGCCCTGGTATCAGCGCGGCCTGCTGTGGCTGGCGGCGCACACCTTCCCCGGCGCCACCGTCTCCCCGCGCGGGCTGTCCATCCGCCCCACCGACAACGAGGCGGCGCTCAAAAAGCTGCGCGAGGATGCGCAGGTGATCAAGCAGACGCGGGTGGAGGCCTTGTGGGGCCTGGCCGACCTGATGGATGCGGCCACGGCGGTGACCCGGCTGCCGCCCGCCCCCACCCAGATCCTGTACGGCGCGCGCGACGAGGTGATCCGCCGTGGGCCCGTGTGCGCCTGGCTGGCGGGGCTAGCGCACGGGCCGCAGCACAGGCTCGCGGTCTACCCCCAGGGCTGGCATCTGCTCACGCGCGACCTCCAGGCCGAAGTCGTGTTGAGGGATCTCTCCGCCTGGATCGGCGAGCCGTCCGCACCCCTGCCCTCGGGGGCGGAGCAGAGTCTGACCGCACCGGCCTTGTGCAGCGCCGGCGGCGCCTGACGGGGGCGCGCGGCTGTGGCATCATCGCGAGGTCTTCGCAACGCCTGCTGGCCATGACGGAAGGGACACGGCACAAACGCCCGCACCTCGTGCGCTATACCCTGATCGGTTTCTTCACCGTGGCGCCGCTGTGGGTGACCTGGTTCGTGCTCGACTTCGCCGTGAGCCTACTCGCGCGCACGGGTGAGCCGCTGCTGCGCGGGCTGGCGCGGGCGCTGCGGCCGATCTCGGCGGATGCGGCCGACTGGCTGCTCAACCCTAGCGTGCAATACGTGCTGGCCGCCCTGGTGACGCTGGCCGTACTCTATGCCGTGGGGCTCGTCACCTCCATGGTGGTGGGCCGGCGGCTGCTCACACTGTTCGAGCAGATGCTCGACCGCGTGCCGCTGGTGCAGACCATCTACGGCGCCACCAAGCGTTTCCTGGAGACGGTGCGCAAACCGCCCATATCCGGCCAGCGGGTGGTGCTGATTAACTTCCCCTCCCCCGAGATGAAGGCGGTGGGCCTGGTGACCAAGGTGATGACCGACCCCGACACGGGCCGGCAACTAGCCGCCGTGTACGTGCCCACCTCGCCCAACCCCACCTCGGGCTACATTGAGATCGTGCCGGTGGAGGAGATCATACCCACCGACTGGACTATGGAGGAGGCGATGACCTTCGTCATGACCGGCGGGGCCAACGCGCCCGACCGCGTGCGTTTCGAGCGCCAGCCGCCGCCGACGACAGAGGCCATATGAGGCGCGCACTCGCCGCCGGCGCGCTGCTCGCGGCCCTATGGTGGGTGCTCACGGAGGGAGCGGGCGGCTACGGCCTGGGGGCGCTGTTCATCGCCCTCGCCCTGGCCTGGGTGCTGCGCCAGCCGCGCACCGGCACGGCACCGCGGCTCAGGGGTGCGATCGGCTTCGCCGCCTTCTTTCTGCGCCAGTCCCTGCTGGGCGGGCTGCAGGTGGCACGGCTGGCGCTCGTGCCCGCGGCACGCGTGCGACCGCAGCTGCTGGAACTGCGGCTCAACCTGCCGCCAGGTCCCGCCACCCAGCTGCTGGCGGCCGCGCTCAACCTGATGCCGGGCACGCTCTGCGTGCACCTGGCCGGACGGCGGCTCGTGCTGCACGTGCTGGATGCGCGCATGCCGGTCGAGCCCGAGGTGCGCGCGGCCGAGGCGCAACTTGCGCGCCTGTTCGGGTTCACCTCATGACCGGGCTGGAGGGCGCGCTGGCCCTGTTCCTGCTGGCGAACCTGGCGGTGGCGCTCGTGCGCGCCGCGCGCGGGCCGACGGCCGCCGACCGCATGCTGGCCGCCCTGCTGTTCGGCAGCACGGGGGTGGGGGTGCTGCTGCTCCTGGCCCATGTCGGCACGCCGCCGCACATGCCCATCGTCGATGCGGCCCTGGTGCTGGCGCTGCTGGCGGCCATCACCGGGGTGGCCTTCGCGCTGCGGGCCTGGTCGGCCGAGGGGGAGGACGACGGTGGGCGCAGCTGAGGGGTTGAGCGCCCTGCTGCTGCTGCTCGGAGCCTTTTTCTACCTGGCCGGCACGGTGGGCCTGTTGCGCTTTCCGGACGTGTATGCCCGGCTACACGCCCTGACCAAGGCCGACAACCTCGGCCTGGGCTGTGTCGCCGCCGGCCTCGCCCTGCAGGCGGACAGCCTTGCCGCGGCGCTCAAACTGGTGCTCATCTGGCTGCTGGTGCTGGCGGCCAGCACCGTCACCGCCCAGGCCATCGCCCGGCGGGCGCAGGAGCTGGGTGTCAGCCCCCGGCTCGACGCGGGGTCGGCGCATGCGGTCGATGGGCGGGACGATGCCTGAGCTGCTCGATGGACTGCTCGCCGCCGCCCTGCTGGGCAGCGCCTGGGCGAGCCTGGCCACGCGCGACCTCACCCGCGCCGTGGTGATGTTCATCGTCTTCGGACTGCTCATGGCGCTCGCCTGGGCGCGGCTGCAGGCGCCCGACATCGCCATCGCCGAGGCCGCCATCGGTGCCGGACTCACCGGTGCGCTGCTGCTCGATGCGCTGGGGGCACTGGGGCTGCGTCGCGGGGCCGCACCCCGCGACGAAGGGGGGCCGCGGGGGGAGCCATGAGAGGGGCTGCACGCCTGCTGGTTGCCACCCTCGGCCTGGCGCTTGCCGCGGCGCTGACGCGGGCGATCGGCGAGCTGCCGGCCGAACGGCCCAGCCAGGCGGTCGATCTGCGCCCGCAGGTGGTGGCCCACCTGGACCAGACCGGGGTCAGCCACCCGGTCACCGCCGTGCTGCTCGACTACCGCGGCTACGACACCCTGTTGGAGGTGGCGGTGCTCGCCCTGGCCCTCATCGCTCTGCTCGTGCTGGCCGGCGCACGCGATGCGCGGCTGTGCGCGCCGGCAGGTTCCCCCCTGCTGGTGAGCCTCGCCCGCGGGCTCGTGCCCGTGGTCGTGCTCACCGGCGGCTATCTGCTGTGGGCCGGGGCGCACCGGCCGGGCGGGGCCTTCCAGGCCGCGGCCGTGCTCGCCGCCGGGGCCGTGTTGCTGCAGCTAGCCGGGCTCATGCCGGCCTGGGCGAGCCCCGGCCGCTGGCTGCGCCTCGGCCTCATGCTGGGTTTCGGCGTCTTTCTCGGCGTGGCCTATGGGCTCCTGGGCAGAGGGGCCCTGCTCGACTATCCACCGCAGTGGGCGGGCGCCCTCATCCTCCTGATCGAGACCGGCCTTACCCTCAGCCTGGGGCTCACCCTGGCCGGCCTGTTCCTGTTCCTCACCGAACGCCGGGGGCGGCCGTGAGCACGGGCCTCGTCTTTGCCCACGCCGGCGCGGTCCTGTTCGTGCTGGGGCTGGCGGGCGGCCTCGTGCTCGGCCACCTGCTGCGCAGGATCCTCGCCCTCAACGTCATGGGCAGCGGCGCCTTCCTGGTCCTGGTGGGGCTCGCGCAGAGCGACGGCCAACCCGACCCCGTTCCGCAGGCCATGGTGCTCACCGGCATCGTGGTGGCGGTGGCCGCCACCGCCCTTGCCCTGGGGCTGGCGCGCGCCTTCCATGCCCGCACCGGCCGCACCCGGCTCGACGGCGGCGAGGAGTGAGCCTTGCCCGCCGCCTACGCCGACCCCAGCGCCGGGCTGATCGTGCTGCCGCTTGCCTGGGCGGCTGCGGCCTTCGTGCTGGGGCCGGGCCGGGGCGGGGGCATGGCGGTGGTGGCGTTGATGGGGCAATGCGCCCTCGCCCTGGGGTTGGCGGTTGGGGTGATGCAGACGGGGCCGCGCGTGCATGCCGTGGGCGGCTGGGGGGCGCCGCTGGGCATAGACCTGGCCGCCGACGGGCTGACCGTCCTCATGCTGCTGCTCGCCCAGTCGGTGGCGCTGGCGGTGGCGGTGTACGCTCGCGGCTATTTCGCCGACCACGCCCACCGCGCCCAGGGGTTGTGGTTCTGGCCGCAGATGGGCTTTCTCGTCGCCGCCCTCAACGCCCTGTTCCTGTCGGCCGACCTGTTCAACCTCTACGTCACCCTGGAGCTGCTAGGGCTGGCAGCGGTGGGACTGGTGGCGGTGGGCGGGGCGGCCGGGCAGATGGCGGCGGCGCTGCGCTATCTAGTGGTGAGCCTGATCGCCTCCGGCGCCTATCTGATGGGCGTGGCCCTGCTCTACGGCGCCCATGGCACGGTGTCGCTCGCCACCCTCGGCCCGCTGCTCGCCGCCGGTTCGCCGCGGCTGGCGGACTCCCTGGCCGCCGCGCTGATGCTCGCAGGCCTGCTTGCCAAGACGGCACTGTTCCCTTTCCACGCCTGGCTGCCGCCGGCGCACGGCCGTGCCCCGGCGCCGGTGTCGGCCCTGCTGTCGGCCCTGGTGGTGAAGGCTGGCTTCTATCTGGTGCTGCGTCTGTGGCTGGGCCCCTTCGCGCCGCTCGCAGCGCCGGCCGGGCCGCTGCTCGGTGCCCTAGGGGCGGCGGCCGTGCTGTTCGGCTCCTGGCAGGCGCTGCGCACCGCCCACATCAAACGCCTGGTGGCCTGGTCCACGGTGGCGCAGCTCGGCTATCTGTTCCTCGTCTTCCCCCTGCTCGACAGCGGCGGGCAGGCGCTCGCCGCCGCGATGCTGCAGGCCGTCGCGCACGGCCTGGCCAAGGCGGCGATGTTCGCCGCCGCCGGCGTGCTCGTGCTCGCCACCGGCCGCGACACCCTCGACGGGCTGGCGGGGGTGGCCAGCCGCCTGCCGGTCACCCTGTTCGCCTTCGGCCTGGCGGGGGTGACCCTGATGGGGCTGCCGCCCTCGGGCGGCTTCCTGGCCAAGTGGCTGTTGATCGACGCCGCCTTCCGCGCCGGTCAGTGGGGCTGGGTGCCGGTGGTGATCGGCGGCGGACTGCTCGCCGCGGCCTATGTCTTCCGCGTGCTGCGCCAGGCCTTCCTGCTCGCCCCGCCAGCGGCCCGCTTCCAGCCGGTGCCGCGCCGGCTGGAGTGGACCGCCTTCGCACTGGCCGCGGCCAGCGTGCTGCTGGGGTTGCGCGCGGGAGAACTCCTGGCGCTGCTGGGCGCGGACGGGTAAGGCGGTGCCGGCGCGGAGAACCTTGAGGACCTCAGGCCCGTCGTCTATCCTGTGTGCAGTCTCGTTGCCGGCGTCCCACCCATGATCCCAACACGTGATGTCGTCACCCTGGCGCAAGCGAGGTCGCGGCTGACGGAGCTGGCCGAAGAGGTCAAGGCCGGGGCCGAGAAGCTCATCACCAAGGACGGTGAGGGCTATGTCGCGCTAATCGACGCACACCGATTGGACTACTACCACCGGCTCGAGCGCGCTCGCATCCACCTGTTGTTGCTGGAGGAGACCGAACGGGGGTTGCGGGACATCGAACAGGGCCGGGTACGCGAGGCCACGAGCGCACTCGATGCGCGCCGCAAGCGGCGTGCCGGCAGTGGATGACCACGACCGGTGGGCAGTAAGGCACGCACGCCGGTACGACTCACGACGAACTTCGAGACCAATCTCGACGACATCGAGCGTTTCCTGAGCGAGGCTGGCGCACCGGCGGCCTACGATCGGCTGCTCGACCAGCTGTTGGAGGTCGTCGTGCCCAATCTGCAGCGCTTTCCAAGGGCGGGTCGGCCATTTCTCGCCCGTGTCCCTGATTCGGCCGAGGCCGTGCTCGCCCTGCATCGTCTGCGGGAGCGGCTGGGGGAGATGGCCGAGATACGCGAATACCTCACGCGCGACTATCTGATCCTTTACGCCTTGCTGAACGGGGCGGTATACCTGCTGTCGATCCGTCACCATCGACAGCTGTCCTTCGACCTCGCACGCTTCTGGTCGGATGCGCCATCGGAGGACGCGGCTAAGGAGGGCGGGCATGAGTCCGAATGAGGCCCTGCCACTGGCCGTGCTCGCCTCCTCGCTGCTGCCGGGCCTGGTCATCTTCGTCCTACCCGAGCAGCGGGTGGGTCTGCGCAGTGCCCTCAACCTGCTCGGCGCGGTGTCCAAGCTCGCCTTCGTCGCCCTTATGCTGCAGGGCGTGGCGGCGGGGGCGGACTACGGTTTCCGCTACAGCGTCCTGCCGGGCATCGAGCTGGTGTTCAAGGCCGATGCCCTGGCCCTGTTGTTCGTTACCCTGTCCACAGTGTTGTGGCTGTTCACCACCGTCTATGCCATCGGCTATCTGGAGGGCTCGCCGCATCGCAGCCGCTTCTTCGGCTTCTTCAGCCTGTGTGTCACCGCCACCGTGGGGCTGGCGATGGCGGGTAACCTCTACACCTTCTTCGTCTGTTACGAGCTGCTCACCCTGTCCACCTACCCCCTGGTGGTGCACCGCGGCACGCCCCAGGCCATGCGCGGCGGTACGGTCTATCTCGCCTACACCCTGGCAGGGGGCGCCCTGCTGCTCACCGGCATCGTCTGGCTGCAGGGGCTCGTAGGGCCGATCGAGTTCACCTACGGCGGCGCCCTCGCCGCCTTGCAGCCGCCGCAGCAGGCGCAGATCAAGCTCGTCTTCCTGCTGCTGACAGCCGGGGTGGGGGTCAAGGCCGCCATCGTGCCGCTGCATGGCTGGCTGCCGCAGGCGATGGTGGCCCCGGCGCCCGTGTCGGCTCTGTTGCACGCGGTGGCGGTGGTCAAGGCGGGCGCTTTCGGCATCGTGCGCATCGTCTACGAGGTCTATGGCGTGGAATACGCCGAGCGGCTGGGTCTGCTGGCGCCGCTGGCGGTCGCCGCCGCGGTGACCATCCTGTGGGGCAGCCTGCGCGCCCTGTTCCAGGACGACCTGAAGAAGCGCCTGGCCTATTCCACCGTGAGCCAGGTGTCCTACATCGCCCTGGGGGTGGCCCTGTTCGGGCCGGTGGGGACCATCGGGGGGCTGGCGCACCTGGTGCACCAGGGCATCATGAAGATCACGCTGTTCTTCGCCGCCGGCAACTACGCCGAGACCCTGGGGTTGCACAAGGTGAGCGAGCTCGATGGCGTGGGACGGCGCATGCCGCTCACTACCCTGGCCTTCAGCCTCGCCGCCCTGGGCATGATCGGCCTGCCGTTCACCGCCGGGGCGGTGAGCAAGGCGTGGCTCGCGGACGGTGCGCGCGCCGCCGGCATGGGCTGGGCCGTGTGGGTGTTGTGGGCCTCCAGCCTGCTCAATGCCGGCTATTTCCTACCCATCCTGTGGCGTGCCTGGCTGCGGTGGCCGCCGTCCGCCTGGCCGCGGGAACACATCGCCGCCCGCGGGCTGCGCGAGACCAGCTGGCTGCTCTTGCTACCGACGCTCTTCACCGCCGCCGCGGTGGTGGTGGCCGGCAGCCTGGCCGCTGCGCCCTGGAGCCCGCTCGCTTGGGCGCGGCTGATCGCCGCGCGTGAGTACGGGCACGGGGTGTGAGCCGGGGCCGCTTGCATGGCGCGGCGGGCCGGTTATGCTTGCGGCATGGGTGGGAGACGCACGCGCTGGATCGGGGTGGGCAGGCTGGCCGCCGTGGTCGGCGGTCTCGCCCTGCTCCCCCCGGCCGGGGCGACGGGACCGGCGGGCACGGTCTTCCCTCCCCCTGCGGAACGGGCCGCACCGGTGGACCTCGTGCGCGAAATGGCCGCGCCCTGGCAGGCAGGCGGGGCGATCGTGCTCTATGCCGACGCCTCCGGCCGGCCCCGTGCCGGGCGCGACCCCGCCCCGCCCGCTGATGCGGCCGAGGAGCAGGCGCGCCGGGCGGAGCATTGGGCCCTGGCCCGGCGTTTGAACCTCGTCACCGCAGCGGGCATGGGGCCGCCGGCCGCCCTGCCGCTCACGCCCGAGCAGCTCGCCTTGCTGGAACGCTTCGCCCTGTCCGACGCCGGCGCGGTGTGGTTCCGCGAGCTGGCCGACGACACCCTGCGGCTGTTCAACAAGGGCTATCTGGACTACGACGCGGCGCTGTGGCGGGCCGCGCAGGACGAGGGCCGTCGCCTGCCCCTGTCGGCGCTGATCAGCGGGCGGCTGTCGGAGGAGGGGCTGCTTGCCCAAGACGCCATCGTCTTCCGCATCTACGCCTACGACGGCCCCGGCGCCATGGCCTCGGCCAACAGCGTGCGGCTGGGGCTAGCCGGCATGCGCTGCCACTTCAGCTTCAGCCAGGAGCTGGTCGATCCCATGGCGGTGCTGTCGCACGAATTCGGCCACACCCGCTATGGCGACGCGCGCAGCGCCGGCACCCCTTTGGGCGAGGCGCACACCGTGGCGCGCTACGAAAACCCTGTGCGCCTGCGCAATGGCTACCCGCCGCGCACGGTGTATTACCTGCGGCTGGATGCGCGCACCCCGATCCAGCCACGCGATGCCCTCATGCAGCGGCTGCTGGCGCAGTGGCGCGCAGGGCGGATCGAGATCGACACGCTCGACCCGGTGCAACGGCTGCACTGCGCCTGCGGGCCGGAGGAGGACGAGACCGTGGACTGCACGGCAGGCCCGCCCGAGCGGCCCGACTGCAGCCTGCGCTGGCTGGCGGTGCGGGTACCGGCGGCGGAGACGGCAGGGCCCTGAGTGGCCAGGACAGGGTCGTCCACCGGCACGTCTCCGTCCTTGTCCGCCCCGCACCGGTCGCGTCGGCCGAGCAGCCGCCTGCGCTGGCTGCCGTCGTTGTGCCGCGCATGGCCTGATGGCTTGAGATCACGCCCGCCGGCCGGCATCATGTCCGGCGCGCGCCCGTCCCAGCGCGCCCGCCTGTTTTCCATCCAAAAAGCTGAAGGAAATCCATGAGCGACGCACTCGACTACCTGGTCAAGGTCCGCGGCGATGCCCTGGGCCACTACTTCAAATTCCTCAAAGACGCCGGCAAACACCTCGACCCCAAGACGCGCGACCTCATCTCCGTCATCACCAAGGTGCACGCCCAGACCGAGGCCGGTTTCCGCCAATACCTCATGCGTGCGCTGCGCGACGGCTGCACCCCGATGGAGGTGATCGACGCCCTGCTGATGGCCTTCCCGGCCCTGGGGCTGAGCAAGCTGGTGTGGGCGGCGGAACAGATCCTGGCGCTGGACCTGCCCGAGTTCTCGCCCGAGCTGATCCACGCCCAGCCGCACTGGCGGGCGCTCATCCCGGTGGCGCAGGTCGCCGAGGGCGAGGTCCGGCGGCTCGACTGCGGCGCCCGCAGCGTGTTCATCTACCGCGCGGGCGAGGACTTCCGCGTCTATGACAGCCGCTGCCCCCACCAGGTGACCAACATCCCCCACCTGGCCCTGGACGGTCTCACCCTCACCTGCCCCAAACACCAGTGGCAGTTCGACCTGCGCACCGGCGAGTGCATCGCCAAGGGCACGCAGCCGCTCAAGCGCTTCGACACCAAGGTGGAGGAGGGGGTGTTGTATGCCTGGTGGTAGCCCGCCCTGCCCCGGCTCGCCTTAGCGCTTGTCGAAGAAGTCCGCCACCGCCTTGAGGATGGCCTTCAGCTCGCGCGAGGCCACCACCGCCGCCTCACGCCGCTTGATACCGATCTCCTCGGCCTCGTGCACGGGGTCGGCCACCCCCACCACGATCTTGCCACCGTCGGCCTTGGCCCCGGCCGCACGCCCGGCGTAATCCACCCGGTACACGGCGATGCGGCAGGGCACCAACAGGGTGATGTTGGGGTCGTCCTGTATGCCCTGGGCCAGGTACTGCGACTTGCAGGCATAGACGACCTTGTTCTGGATGTCCATCTTGTAATGCGCCCGCAGACCCTCATCGACGTCCTGCACGCGCAGCACCTCCCAGTTCTGGGCCTCGATCTCGGTCTTCAACCGGTCGATGACCTGATTGAAGTCCACCGAAGGCGGTAGATAAATGTAGAAGGCGCCGCCCTTCTGCTTCACCTCCGCAGCCTGCGCCCAGGCCGCAAGCCACAGCCAGGGCAGCAACAGCAGCCAACCCGGAATTCGTGCCAAGCGCATGATGATCCTCCTTTCCGTGCCTTATGGGGACAGGCGGCGGCCGCCGCCTGTCTTCTGTATAGCACAGCCCCCAGGCTGCAGGATGGAGGTGACGCTGGAGGTGGCCGCAGATCGCGGCGACCCTCCCGCCGGCTTCAGTCGCGCAGGCGGCTAAAGACGTAGTCGGCCGTCTTCTGCGCCGCGTGGCAGTCGAAACAGGCGGCCTTGGCGTTGCCCTTGACCACGCGCTCGGTCTTCGAATCGCCGGCAAAGCCCTCGAAGCCCCAACCGCCGGTAGCGGCGTAGCGCCGAGCGTCCTTGTGCATCACCCCCACCACCTTGCGTGCCCCTTCCACCACGGCATGGCCCTCCCGCTTGGCCTCCAGCAGGTCGAAGATGATCACAGCGCCATCCGGGAACTGCCCCTTCCGGTAACCCTCCAGCGCCTTTTTGTTGGCATAGATGTGGTGGATGCCGCCGAAGGAGGCATACAGCGGGTGACCCTCCTCGATCACCATGCTCTTGACATGCCGCCAGTCGCGGTAGCCCTCGGGATAGGGCACCTCGGCCGCCAGGGCGGGCATGGCGCAGATCGGGACGCATACGGTCAACAGGAAGCGTTTCATGGTCGTCTCCTTTGGATCATGCTGGGTTTTCGTATGACCTCTGGCAGGATGAGGTTTCATCCGGTTATGCATCGACTCGATGCATAATCAACCTAGGATCAAGACCGACCGATGTCAAGGCATGTTTTGACGCCATACAATACGGGCATGAACCACACCCCCATGCTGCTCGAACGCCTGGCCGCCCTCATCCAGCAGTCGGTGCGCGAAGAGGCGGCGCGCCACGGGCTGCTGCCCGTGCACCTGCAGATCCTTGCCTATCTCGCGCGGGCCAATCGGGTGAGCCGCCTGCCCATCGCCATCGCCGAATACCTGGGCATCACGCGCGGCACGGTGTCGCAGTCGCTGGCGCTGCTCGAGCGCCGGGGCCTGATCGTGAAGGAGCGGGACCCGCGCCACGGCCGGCGGGTGCAGCTTGCGCTCACGCCGGCGGCCGAGGCCATCCTCACCGGCGGCTGGACGCAGCGCCTGGAGGCGGCCATGCAGGCGCTGCCCCTCGACCCGCACACCTTCGAGGCCGCCCTGCGCGGCCTGCTCACGGCACTGCAGCGCATGAACGGCCAGCGCCCGTTTGGCGTCTGCCGCAGCTGCGCCCACTTTCTGCGCGAAGAGGCCGGGGCGCGCTGCGGGCTCACGGGCGAAGCGCTCGCGCAAGAGCAGACGCTCAAGCTGTGCCGGGAGTGGACGGCGCCGGCC
>JANWZL010000103.1 GCA_025054655.1 Thiobacillaceae bacterium
CCCAAGGCCAGCAGACCCATGCCCAGCAGGGCCAGGGCACCCGGCTCGGGTATGGCTTGGACCTTGATGTTGTCCAGACCGACCGCAGAGCTGCCATTGCCGCCGTACTCGGTCAGGCTGAAACGCAAGGCCACTGGCGCAGCGGAGAAAGAGGACCAGTTGTATGTGGTGTTGAAACTGCCGCGGGTACTGGCACTGGGGGCGGTGTGGGTAAGGAGGTTCACCACGCTGTTGTCGGCCAGGATCAGATCGACCAGGAAGTCATCCGGGTTGTTGGTATTGTTGGCGTCGAAGACGTAGTCGAAGGCGACGGTCAGATAGGTGACGTGGTGCAGGGTCAGGGTGGCGAACGGGAAGGTCAACCTCATCAACGAGGAGGATGTCCCCCCACCACCGTTGGGGGAGCCCCCCAGGTTGCCCGTGTCGTCGCCGATGACCAAGAAGTGGTTGGTAGCGCCGCCGAAGAAGTTATCGAAGCTGGTATTGCCAAAGGTGGGCGGTCCGATCGTGCCATCAATGGGGTTATCCCCGCGCCGGACATTGAAGGAACTAGCGGTGGCATCACCCGTACCCGCATTGGTGAAGGTGAAGGCGGTGCCCGCAGGCAGTTGGGTCGGGTTATTGGTGAGGATGTGCTGGACGGTGCGCACCGTACCCGCGGTGGTCAAACCGGTGACGTCCTGGAAGTCCTCGTCTAGCAGCACTTGGATTGGACCGGCCTGGGCGGTCCCGAGTCCGAAGACAGCGCTGATCGCTAGCGTCAAAACAGAGATACGTTTCATGGTTCAGACCCTATGACAAACGACGGCAGACGACAAGGGACAAGCACGTCGCGTGCCAAGATCCTGGGCGGAGACAAAAACAACAGTCGAATCATATGGATAATAAAACGTCCGGAGGTCTGGACCCAGGTGCGAGACACCAGAGGATTGGGATTGTGTAAAAAATTCCGACACCTCACCCACATAACCCCACCGCCCCGCAGGCGGTGCAGAAGTCGCAGCCGTCCTTGCGGATCACGGTGTCGTTGCCGCACTCGCGGCAGCGCGCCCCCTTGAGCGGCGGCAGGGTCTGCGCGGCGCGTTCCGCCGCCGGTTCCTGCAGCACGCCCATCTGCCGGATGGGGTGGCCCTCCTCGGTGAGAAGGCCGAGCATCGCATAGCGGTGGATGATGAGCCGCGCCACGTAGGCGATGGTGGAGGGCCAGGTGCGGCCCTTGTCGCTGCCGGGCTCGCGGGCCATGAAGTCGCCCAGTGGCTCGGGGTAGTCGAGCAGCCTGCGCAGCTTCATGCCGATCCAGGCCGGGTCGATCACCCGCATGTCCAGCGACAGCAGCTTACACAGCCCATCCAGCGCGCGCGGATACTCCCCCGACAGCCACACCGAATAGGGACGGGTGACCCCGTCGGGCAGGCGGATCTCTTTGAGCCCCAGCACGAAGTCGTCGCCGGCGGCGGGGTTGAGGACGTCCACCGTCCACGACAGGGTCCCGTCTGTGCCGGTCTTAGGCTCCTTCAGGCTGAACAGGGCATCGAGCACCGGGCTGGGTCCCTCCGCCTCCAAAGCCCCCAGCTGCTCCAGTCGCCAGCGGATGATCTGCGCCACGCCGGAGACGATGCTGGGCACGGGCTTCAGTTCCCCGTGGGGCGGGAAGGGGATCACGCAGGCGTCCTCGCCGCGCGTCTTGGCCAAAGTGTCAAGCTTCAGTTTGAGCCAGGCCCGGTCGTTGGCGCGCATGTCCATGGACAGGCTCTTGGCCAGCGCCCCCAGGCCGCGCGGCTGCTCCGCCCCGTTGACCCACACCTCGAAGGGGAAGGCGCGGCCGTCCTCCTGCTCCACGTGGCCGACGAACAGGGCGAACTTGCCCTGCGGGTATTCGATCATGTAGCTCCAGGCCGGGTTGCCCGCCGGCAGCCGCGGGCGCCCCGGCCACTTGAGGCTGTCCAACACCGGGGCAGGCAGCTCCTTGAGCTCGATACGGCGGTTGACGTCGCCCTGCTGGAAGTCCTGCGGCGCGGCCTTGTCCGGCTCCACCGAGAGCACCGCCCCCAGCACCGGGTTGGGCCGGTAGGTGGTCAGGCCCTTCAAGCCCGCCTTCCAGGCGGCGAGATAGAGGTCCTGGAAGTCCTCGTAGGGGTAGTCGGCCGGGACGTTGACCGTCTTGGAGATGCTGGAGTCGATGTAAGGGGCCACCGCCGCCACCATGCGCATGTGGTCCAGGGCGCTGATCTCTAAGGCGGTGACGAAGGCAGGCGTGAGCGGCGCCTGCTCGCCCTCCTGCTCGCGGTAGAGGCGCCAGGCGTGGTCCTGCACCGGGTATTCGCGGAAACTGCCGTCGGCCTGGCGCTTGCGGCGCGTGTAGGTCCAGGCGAAGGGCGGCTCGATGCCGTTGCTGGCGTTGTCGGCGAAGGCGAGCGAGATGGTGCCGGTGGGGGCGATGGACAGCAGGTGCGAATTACGGATGCCATGCTGGCGAATCTCGGCCTTGATCTCGGCTGGCAGCCGGGCGGCGAAGTTGCCGCCGGACAGGTACAGATCGGCGTTGAACAAGGGAAAGGCGCCGCGTTCCTTGGCCAGCTCCACCGAGGCAAGATAGGCCGCATCGCGCATGGATTCGGCCACACGAGCGGCGAAGGCGCGCGCTTGCTCCGAGTCGTAGCGCAGGCCCAGCATCACCAGGGCATCGCCCAGGCCGGTGAAACCCAGCCCCACCCGGCGTTTGGCCATGGCCTCCGCCCTCTGTTTGTCCAGCGGCCAGGCGGTCAGGTCCAGCACGTTGTCGAGCATGCGCACCGCCACCGGCACCACCCGCCCCAAGGCCTCGAAGTCGAAGGCGGCCGCTTCGGTGAAGGCGCCTTTCACGAAGCGTGTGAGGTTGACCGACCCCAGGCAGCAGCAGCCATAGGGCGGCAGCGGTTGCTCGGCGCAAGGGTTGGTCGCCTCGATGGTCTCGCAGTAATAGAGGTTGTTGTCGCGGTTGATACGGTCGATGAACAACACCCCCGGCTCGGCATGGTCGTAGGTGGAGCGCATGATCTGCTCCCACAACGCGCGGGCGCGCACTCGCCGGTACACCCACAGCCCATCGGCACGTTGATGGGCACCGGCCTCGAGTTGCTCGGCCGAGGGCTGCGCCTTGTGCGTCAGTTCCACCTCCGCATCCTGTTCCACCGCCTGCATGAAGGCGTCGGTGACGGCCACCGAGAGGTTGAAATTCCTCAGGTCCCCGGCGTCTTTGGCATGGATGAACTCCTCGATGTCGGGGTGGTCGCAGCGCAGGATGCCCATCTGCGCCCCGCGCCGGCTGCCGGCCGATTCCACCGTCTCGCAGGAGCGGTCGAACACGCGCATGTAGGATACCGGGCCGCTCGCCTTGGATTGGGTACCGTGCACCAGCGCCCCCTTGGGGCGGATGGCGGAGAAGTCATAGCCCACCCCACCGCCGCGGCGCATGGTCTCGGCCGCCTCCAGCAGGGCCACATAGATGCCAGGGCGTCCGTCCGCCTCGCCGGAGATGGTGTCGCCCACCGGCTGCACGAAGCAGTTGATGAGGGTGGCGGCAAGCTGCGTGCCGGCGGCCGAGTTGATCCGCCCGGCGGGGATGAAACCCGCCTCCATGGCCTCGAAGAAGCGTGCCTCCCAGCGCCCGCGCTGACCCTTGGGCTCGACCGAGGCGAGCGCCCGCGCCACCCGCCGACGCACGTCATAGATCGAGCGCTCGTCCCCCTTGGCGTATTTCTCCAGCAGCACCTCGATGGAGATGGGTTGGGCGGCAAGTTCCGGGAACAGTAGATCTTGCATGCAGGCTCCCTTGTTCACTGGACGCAGTGGATCGATATGCACGACCGCTCTATCCACTACATATAGACTTTATTAGTCATCAAGGCAATATATCTAGGTGATGTGGATAGGTCGGCCTCCCGGCACGACCCTCACGCCAGCTCGGCGATCACCGGGGCGTGGTCCGAGGGACGCTCACGGCGGCGCGGCTCGACATCGATCCAGCAGGCGCGGCAGCGCGCGGCAAGCTCCGGCGAGAGCAGGATGTGGTCGATACGCAGGCCCATGTTGCGGCGAAAGGCGGCCTGGCGGTAGTCCCACCAGGTGAAACTGGCCGCGGGCTGGTCGAACAGGCGGAAGGCGTCCTTTAGGCCCAGATCGAGCAGGGCGCGAAAGCGCGCGCGCTCAGGTTCCGACACCAGAACCTGGCCCTCCCATAGCGCCGGGTCGTGCACGTCGCGGTCCTCGGGGGCGATGTTGAGATCGCCCAGCACCGCCAGGCGCGGATGGCGGCCGAGCTCCTCCCGCAACCAGGCCGCCAGGGCGTCCAGCCAGGCGAGTTTGTAAGCGTATTTGTCCGAGCCCACGCTCTGACCGTTGGGCACATACAGGCAGACGACGCGCAGGCCGTCCACGGTCGCCGCCAGCACCCGTTTTTGCTCGTCGGCGAACCCGGGAATACCGGTCAGCGGTTCTATGGCCTCGGCGCGCGTGAGCAGGGCCACCCCATTGTAGGTCTTCTGCCCCG
>JANWZL010000024.1 GCA_025054655.1 Thiobacillaceae bacterium
ACGGGCTACAAGGGTCGGGTGGGTATCTACCAGGTCATGCCCATCAGCGAGGAGATCAACCGCATCATCCTCAAGGGCGGTTCCAACCTCGACATCGCTGAACAGGCCCGACGCGAGGGCATCCTGGATCTGCGCCAGGCCGGACTGCTCAAGGTCAAGCAGGGAATCACCTCGCTGGAAGAGGTGCTCGCCGTCACCAATGAATAGGACGAATAGGACGCATTGAACGATGGCCCAGGCACGCGCGCTCACCCAGGTCAAGGAGATCCCCTTCGTCTGGGAAGGGGTGGACAAATCCGGCAAGAAGGTCAAAGGCGAGATGCTGGCCGCCGGCGAGGCCGTGGTGCGGCAGATCCTGCGCCGGCAGGGCATCACGGTGCAGAAGGTGCGCAAACAGGGGTTGCTCGCCCGCGGCCGCTCGATTTCGGAGAAGGACATCGCCCTGTTCACGCGCCAGCTGGCCACCATGCTCAAGGCCGGCGTGCCGCTGCTGCAGGCCTTCGACATCGCCGCGCGCAGCCACGCCAATCCGGCGCTGCAACGGCTGCTGGGCGAGATCAAGACCGACGTGGAGGCCGGCACCAGCATGAGCGCGGCCTTCCGCAAGCACCCGAAGCATTTCGACAGCCTCTACTGCAACCTGGTGCACGCCGGTGAGCAGGCCGGAATGCTCGATGCCGTGCTCGATCGCATCGCCACCTACAAAGAAAAGATGCTGGCGCTCAAGGGCAAGATCAAGTCCGCCCTGTTCTATCCGGTCATCGTCATCGCCATTGCTTTCATCATCACGGCGGGCATCATGCTGTTCGTCATTCCCGCCTTCAAGGACCTCTACGGTAAGTCCGGGGCGGATCTGCCAGCCCTCACCGCGCTGGTGCTCTACATCTCCGACCTGTTCGTCGCCTACTGGTACTTGATCTTCGGCAGCCTCATCGCGCTCGTGGCAGGCAGCATCCAGGCGCTCAAACGCTCGCCCAGACTGCGCGCGCAAGTGGACCGCTGGGCGTTGCAGCTGCCGGTGTTCGGCCCGCTGATCGAAAAAGCGACGGTGGCGCGCTGGGCGCGCACCTTCTCCTCCATGTTCGCCGCCGGCGTGCCCATGGTCGAGGCGCTCGACGCGGTGGCGGGAGCGGCTGGCAATGCAGTGTTCGCCGAGGCCACGCAGAAGATCCGCACCGACGTGGCCACCGGCGCGAGCCTCGCCGCCTCGCTGCAGGCTGCGCGCGTGTTCCCCAACATGTTGATCCAGATGGTGGCCATCGGCGAGGAGTCGGGGGCGCTGGACACCATGCTGACCAAGGTGGCGGACTACTACGAACGTGAGGTGGACGACGCCGTGGCGGCCCTGTCCAGCCTCATGGAGCCCATGATCATGGTGGTGCTGGGCGTCCTCATCGGCGGCATCGTCATTGCCATGTACCTACCGATCTTCAAGATGGGCAGCGTGGTTTGACAGAAGACTGAGGACAGAAAATTTCGCCGGTCTGCACCGGCGCAGTTGGCTGACTCCAAGGGCTGAGGACTGAAGACCGAGGGCTGTCGGAGGCTGGGATGGGCGGTTGGCGCCATGGCCTAAAGCCCATGCCGCCGTTGCCTGTCCTCAGGACCGAAGACCCATACTCGAAACACGAAAGACACTGGACTCGCCCATGGCCCTCGTCCCCGCGACCTCCCAGTTTGCACCCGAGGTCTGGGTGGCGTTGGCGGCCTTGCTCGGGCTGGCGGTGGGTAGCTTTCTCAACGTCGTCATCCACCGCCTGCCGCGCATGCTGGAGCGGGAATGGCAGCGGCAGTGCGCGGCCCTGTCCGGTCAGGAGCCGGGCCCGGAGCCGGCCTACAACCTGTTCGTGCCGCGCTCGTCCTGCCCGCAGTGCGGCCACGCGATCCGCTGGTACGAGAACATCCCGTTGCTGAGCTTCGCCCTGCTCAAGGGGCGCTGTGCGGCCTGTGCCCAGCCGATCGGCTGGCGTTACCCCCTGGTCGAGGCGGTGAGCGCCCTGTTCGCGGGCTACTGCGTATGGCACTTCGGGCCCACGGCCCAGGCCGCCGCGGCCAGCCTGCTGCTGTGGGCACTGCTCGCGCTCGCCATGATCGACCTCGACACCCATCTGCTGCCGGACCGCATCACCCAGCCCCTGGTCTGGGGCGGGCTGCTCGCCAACTGGCAGGGGGTGTTCGTGCCGCTCGCAGATGCCCTGATCGGGGCGGTGGCGGGGTATCTCGCCCTGTGGACGGTCTATCACGCCTTCAGGCTCGCCACCGGCAAAGAAGGCATGGGCTATGGCGACTTCAAGCTGCTGGCCGCACTGGGGGCCTGGCTGGGGTGGCAGAAGCTGCCGCTGATCGTGCTCGCCTCCAGCCTCATGGGCGCCGTCTTCGGCCTGCTGCTCATCGGGCTGGCCGGTCACGACCACGCCCGCCCCATCCCCTTCGGCCCCTGGCTCGCGCTGGGCGGTGCGCTCGCCCTGCTGTGGGGCGATGGCCTGCTGCGCCTGTACCTGGGTGCATGAACCGCCGGCCCTTTTGTGTGGCGCTCACCGGCGGCATCGCCGC
>JANWZL010000026.1 GCA_025054655.1 Thiobacillaceae bacterium
GAGCAGGGTAATGATGGTGGTGGTGAAACCGGACACCGCCACCCCGCGCAGCCAGCCGATGAGGGCCTCGGCGGCGACCGCGGCGCCGAATAGCAGGGTGAATACCCCCAGGAGGGTGACGATGCGCAAGGGCGCACTGGTAAAGGAGATCAGCGCGGTGGTGGCGAGCTCCAGCAGGGCCCACAGCGACCATTGGCTGCGGCCATGCCGGCGCTCCTCGACGTCGAACTCGATGCGCACGGACGGGTAACCCACCCACTCCGTGAGTCCCCGGTAGAAGCGGCTGCGCTCCGGCAGCTGGCGTGTGAGCACGTCCACCACCGTGCGGTCGAGCAGCTTGAAATCGGAGGCATCGGTCAGGTCGATACCGGCCAGATGCTTGATGAGGGCGTTGAAGGTGCGCGCCCGCCAGCGCGCGATGGCGCCGTCGCTGTCGCGCCGGCGCTTGACGGCGTGCACGATCTTCGCCCCCGCGCGCCAGGCCGCCAGCATCTGTGGGATCAATGCCGGCGGGTGTTGCAGGTCGGCGTCCAGGGTCACTACCGCAGCGCCGCGGCTGGCCTGCAATCCCGCCAGCAGGGCGGCCTCCTTGCCGAAGTTGCGGCTCAGTCGCAACCCCTTGATGCGTGCGTCCTGTGCGCTGGCGGCGCACACGCGCGCGTAGGTGTCGTCGCGGCTGCCGTCATCGACGATGATCAGTTCCCATGTCAGCCGCTGCGACTCCAACAGCGTGCGCAACACCTCGATGGTCTGGCCGATACCTGCCGCCTCGTTGTGCGCGGGCACGACGACGCTGAGCAGCGGTGCCTGGGGCTCGGTGCACATCATGTCAATGTTTCACCGCTGAGGGGTGGTATGCAGCCCCAGCCCGAGCGGGCGGGGGTGAGGCCGCGGGCGAGGGCAGAGGAGTGTGCCCGGTCAGGTCTCGATAGCCGATCAGCTCGATGCCGCGCGCTGCGAGCTGCGCCCGCAGGCCGGGGGCCGTGAGGGTGTGCAGCTCGGTCTGCCAGTCGTGGTAGCGCAACAGGGCTGGCACGCGGATCTCGGCCGGGTCGTAGCGGCCCGGATGACACATCAGCTCATAGACCACGCCCGCACGCAGGCCGTCGGTCAGGCGCGCCAGGGCTCGCGCGTCAAGCCGCCCGCTCACGGCCACCCCGAGCAGTCTTGGCGCATCGGTCTGGCCCGGCGCATGCCAGGCGAGCAGGCGCAAGGTGAGGTCGCGTACGAGGGGACCGGGCGCCCAGGCGGGCCGCCGATCGGGCCGGGTGTGCCGCACCTGGACTATGCCGTAGTGCGCGGCCAGGGCATGGGCCAGGCGGTGCAGGGCGGGCAGCATGTGCACGTGTTCGTGTCCGTTCAGAAAATACAGACTCAGTCCGGCATCGAGGCAGCGTTCGATCTGGGCGCGCCACTCGGCCGCCACCGCCGCGAGCGGGATCGCCCCGCGTAAGATGGCGCCCGCCAGCGTGAACTTGCCCGGAAAGCATCCGCCCCAGCGGTCGAGGTGGCGCCGCATCTGCGCTGTTATCGGCGTGCCGAGGGTGAGGTTGAGATGCACGCCGAGGTCCAGCGCCGGGACCTCGCGCAGCCAGCCGACGCATTCGCGGAAGTGCGGCCCGTTGGCCATGATGCCGGTGGCGGTGACGATGCCCTCCTGTGCGGCCTGCAGGATGCCACGGCTGACGCAGCGGAAGTAGCCGTAGTCGTCGGCGTTGACGATCAGCCGCGCCTTCATCCGCCCCTCGCCGCGGTCAATACACGGGCGCGCAGGGCGCGTCCGCCCAGGCACAGCCCCCAAGTGAGCCAGGCGAACCACAGGGGTGGGCGCAGGCTGCGCCGCCCGCGCACCACCGCCTGCAGGATGCGCTCGGCCACCTGCCGGCGCGGCACGCTGAGCCAACCCTGCAGACCGCGGCTGCCCACCATGCCCGAGGCGAACAAGCCCGGCTCCACGATCAGCACCCGCCGCGACGTCAGTTCCATCTCCACACTCTCCCCCCAGATGCTCAAGGCCGCCTTTGCCGCATTGTAACCGCCCGTGCCCGGCATGCCGTGCCAGCGCCCCATGCTGGAGACGAGAGCGAGCCGGCCCTGCCCTCCCTGCGCATGATACCAGCCGGCGAATTCGACATTGGCGAACAGATCGACCTGGAAGGTCTGCCGTACCGCCTCGACGTTCAACACCGTCGCCTGCACTTTCACCCCGGCAGCCAGCAGGGCGTAGTCGATGGTGCGCGCCTCGATGCCGGCTGCGGCGAGGGCGCGGGGCAACGCCCCGGGCAGGGCGAGGTCGGCCTCCACCCAGGTCACGGGCGCCCGCGCCGGCAGTGTATCGAGCGGTGCGGGCAGGTGGTCGCGCGCGCGCACCACGGCGACCACCCGCGCGCCGTGCTCGAGTGCCGCGAGCATGAGGTCGCGGCCGAGCCCGCGCGCCGCACCGGTGACCAACACACAGCGTCCTGTCAGCCGTTGCAACGGCGCACGCCAGCGCAGGCGCAGGGCGTAGCCAAGTGCGCGCCAGGCGAGCCACGGCATGGCGAGGATGGCCTGCCCGAGGGTCCTGAGCCCCCACAGTGGCAGCGTAAGCCATAGGGCCCGGCCGCGTGGCACGCGTGAGAGCTCCGCATGCCCCTGTGCGGTGCACTCGTGCAGGGCGAGCACCGCGTTGAGCCAGTACCGCACCGGATGGGTGGGCAGAAAGAGGCGGGTGTAGAGGTCCATACAGCACAACCACAGCCGACCGCGCTGGCCCGTGCACAGGTGGCGCGCCCAGGGCGACAGCGGCCGGGCCAGGGCCTGCCCGGCCAGATGGGCGAGCAGCCGCGCATACAACGACGGCTGAGGGCTGAGTCCCAGGTGACGGCAGACCGCCGTGTACTCGGCCCAGGTCGGCTGCCAGTTGGGGAACAGGCGCGCGTCCTCGCTCATGTCAGCGGCGCCAGCCGGGCCACCCGCGTGGCATGGGCGGCGAGGTTGAGGGTGATGGACTTGCTCGGCAGGGTGGGAAAGGCCGCCCCGTCGGCGATGAAGAGGTTGCGAAACAGGTGGCTGCGCCCCTGCGCATCGCAACACCGGGGCCCGGAGCCCATGGGGATGGTGCCGGCATAGTGGATGCCGCCGCCAGGCGGTGCATACACCGGTGCACGCGGTAGGCAGCCCAAGCGCAGCAGGGCCCGCTGCACGCGGCGCACGCTGCGTGCCCAGAGCGCCTGCTGATCGCCATCGGCGCTGTACTGCGCGCGCACGCGCGCGAGCGGCTCCGCTGCCGTCAGCACCAGGCGGTTGCCTGGGCGGATGCGGTCAGGGAAGAACAGGGTGACCACCCCCAAGGCCGAGCGCAGGGCATGGAACAGGCGGCTGGCCAGCGCGGCCGGCAGGGGGAGCTGGGCGATCAGCGGGTGATACAGCAGCCCGGTCAGATGCAGCACCTCGCCGTGCAGATAGCGCGGCCAGGGGGGGTGCGGCTCCAGGGCGAGCAGGCCCAGTTTGAGGCGGTTGAACTGGAAGGCGCGCTGCGGCGGCGGCCGGCCGAGCATGCCCAGGGCGAGATAAGGGATCTTCACCGCCTGGGTGTCCATCAGTCCCGCGCTCTCGGCAGTGAGATCGAGGCCTGCGTGGGCCAGGGTGTTGAGGAAGATGACCCCGCTGCCGATGGCCCCGGCGGCAAGGAACACGGCATCGCAGGCCTCCTCGCGCATCGCCCCCGTACGGGTGTCGAGATAGCGGATGGCGACGATGCGTCGGTCGCGGGCGATGAGGCGCAGCACCAGGCGGTCGGGGCGGTAGCTGAAACCGGGGTGTCGGGCGCAGGCCGCCAGGGTGTCGCGGGCCGGGTTGTAGATGGCCTGGCGGGGGCAGCCCCACAGGCAGCGGTCGCACTGGTCGCAGCTGTTCGCCGCGCCCTGCGTGGTGCGCACGGCCATGCGCGCATGGCCGAGATAGACGCCGCGCCGGTTGAGTCCGGCGCGCACGCGCGCATAACGCGCCAGCAGCCAACGGTCGGTCGCCGTCAGGGGCACGGGGGGTTCATTGGGGACGAGCGTGCCGAGCCATGGGCTGAGATCGTCCGCCGGCGGCCCGGCGATGGGCAGCCGGGAGCGCACGGTAGCGTAATCCGGGGCGAGGTCGGCGGCGCCGATGGGCCAGCCGCGCAGGTCGTCGGCGTCGAAGGCGAGCGCGTTCGCCCCCCAGCCGTTGGCGAGCCCCCCGCGCGCGAGCGACAGTCGGGGCCGGAACGTCCCCTCCGCGAGCGGCCACAAGGGGTCGTCGGGTTCGAGCAGGAAGCGGCGGGCGGGGGGATAGCGCAGCAGCTCATCCGCCCCGGGCGGGATCAGGGCCTGCAGGTCGGTGCCGAGGAAATAGGTCACGGGGTCGTCCAGGGCCCCTTTGAGGGCGTGGAAGTCCACGCCGGGCAAGGGGATCTCGGGTTCCTCGCGCCCCACGTCCCACATCTCGACCGCCAGCCCGCGCTCCAGCAGGGTCAGCGCGGCATGACTGGCGGCCACCCCCCCACCGACGACCACGGTCTTCATCAGCTCAGGATCAGATAGATGGCAACCACCCCCAAGGCCAGCCCCAGGGCGTGACGGGCGTCGATCACCTCGCCGATCCACAGCCCATAGAGCGTGATCAACACGATCTGCGCCACGGTCATGGCCGGGTAGATCTTGTTCAGGGCGTAGTATTTGAGCGCGAACGAATAGGCCAGGAAGGAGCCGGCGTAGAACAGGGCGCTCACGGCCATGTAGGCGTACCAGGGCGGGGTGCTGAAGGCGTGGCCGGCGGCCTTCTTGAGCAGGATCTGGGCGCAGGCCGTGGCCAGCACCCCCAGCACGACCAGGGCAGGCGGCGGCAGGCTCAGCATAGGGGCTCCTCTACGGGGCAGGGATGTACGGGGCGGGCGGCACCTGCCGGCGCGTGCGCCTGCAGCCAGGCAGACAGCACCACCAGGGCCCAGATGCGGAACAGGCCGTGCGGGTCGCCGGCGAGGAAGCGCTGCACATGGCGCTGCACCTCGTCACGCGCGAGCAGGCCGTCGAGCACCCCGCCCGCATCCAGCAGATGCCGGCGCACCAGGACATGATCGTCATACGTGAGCAGGGCGCGCAAGGGTGGGTCGAAGCCCCGCTTGGGCCCCGCCCACAACGCCGCCGGGACGTGCTCGGCGAGCAGCCGGCGCAGCAGGTGTTTGGCGCTGTCCGGCCGCCAGCGCAGATGC
>JANWZL010000031.1 GCA_025054655.1 Thiobacillaceae bacterium
GCGCCAGCAGAAGGCCCTGGCCACGCTGCTCGAGCGGCTGCTCGGGTAACCGCCCGTTGCAGCAGGCCCGCCGTGGGGCGAACGAGCCCGCGTGGTCGTGGTCGAAAGGTTCAGCCCGGCTGTGGGGTCTGATCGCCCCCACTCTGGGCTAGAATGCAGTTTTTCGCAGAGGGAAGAGCAACGATGGCACGTATCACTGTCGATGACTGCATCGCCCGTATCCCGAACCGCTTCGAGATGACCCTGGCCGCCGCCTGGCGGGCACGGCAGATCTCCATCGGCGCCACCCCCAAGGTCGAGGAGAACCGTGACAAACCGGCGGTGATCGCCCTGCGCGAGATCGCTGCCGGCAAGGTAGGCGCCGAGGTCCTCAACAAACCGCCGGTCTGATCCGGCCCCACCCCGCCATGAGCAGCCTGCCGCAGCCAGTGATGGAACGGGCGCAGCCGCCTGTCCTCACCCTGGTGCGGCCGCTGCCGGCGGTCATCGATTACCTCAAGCCGGCCGAGGTCGAGGCCTTCCACCGCGCCCACGCCTTCAGTGCCCGGGCGCATGCAGGGCAATACCGCAAGGATGGCGAGCCCTACATCACCCATCCGCTGGCGGTGGCAGAGATCCTGGCCGGCTGGCGCATGGATGGCCAGACCTTGGTGGCCGCGTTGCTGCACGACGTGCTGGAGGACACCGGGGTCACGCGCGAGCAGATCGCCGCCGAGTTTGGCCCTGCGGTCGCCGATCTGGTCGATGGGGTGACCAAGCTCGACCAGATCCATTTCGAGAGCAAGGCCCAGGCCCAGGCCGAGAACTTCCGCAAGATGCTGCTGGCCATGGCCAAGGACCTGCGCGTGATCCTCATCAAGCTGGCCGACCGGCTGCACAACATGCGCACGCTCGAGGCCATGAGCCCGCAGGCACGTGCCCGCATCGCCCAGGAGACCCTGGACATCTACGCCCCCATCGCCAACCGTCTGGGGCTCAACCCGCTCTATCGTGAGCTGGAGGACCTGGCCTTCCAGCACCTGCACCCCACACGCTACAAGGTGCTGTCGAAGGCGGTGCAGGCCGCGCGCGGCAACCGGCGCGAGGTGGTGGAGAAGATCCGCCAGGCCATCGAGGCGAAGCTGCGTGACAACGGCATCCAGGCCGAGGTGCAGGGACGCGAGAAACACCTCTACAGCATCTACCGCAAGATGCAGGAGAAGTCGCTCGCCTTCTCCGAGGTGTTCGACATCTACGGCTTCCGGGTCCTGGTGGCGGAGGTGCGCGACTGCTATCTGGCGCTCGGGGCCTTGCACAGCCTGTACAAGCCCATCCCGGGCAAGTTCAAGGACTATATCGCCATCCCCAAGGCGAACGGCTACCAGTCGCTGCACACCACCCTGTTCGGACCCTTCGGCGCCCCCATCGAGGTGCAGATCCGCACCCGCGAGATGCACCGCGTCGCCGAGGCGGGGGTGGCCTCGCACTGGCTGTACAAGAGCGGGGCCGACGCGGAGCTGACCGAGGTGCAGAAGAAGACCCACCAATGGCTGCAGAGCCTGCTCGACATCCAGGCCGACAGCCGCGACTCGGTCGAATTCCTCGAACACATCAAGGTGGACCTCTTCCCCGACGAGGTCTATGTCTTCACCCCCAAGGGCAACATCATGGCCCTGCCGCGCGGGGCCACCGCCATCGATTTCGCCTATAGCGTGCATACCGACATCGGCAATCATTGTGTGGCCGCCCGTATCAACGGCGACCCCATGCCATTGTCCACCCCGCTCAAGAACGGCGACCGGGTGGAGATCATCACCAGTGAGTCGGCCCGCCCCAGCCCCTCCTGGGTGCATTTCGCCGTCACCGGGCGGGCGCGGGCACATATCCGCAGCGCGCTGAAAAAGGCGCACCGGGCGGAGTCGGAGGCGCTCGGTCGGCAGCTGCTCGACCAGGGTATACGCGCGCTCGGCGGCCGGCCCGAGCAGGTGACCGAGGCGCAATGGGAGCGCGTGGTCAAGGAGAGCGGCCGCAGCCGGGAAGATCTCCTCATGGACATCGGCCTGGGCAAACGCCTGGGGGTGGTGGTCGCCCGCCAGCTGCTCGCCCGCGAGGCCGACAACGAACCGCGCCGGCCCACCGGTCCCATGCTCATCCGCGGCGCCGAGGGCGTGGCGGTGCGACTGGGCAAGTGCTGCCGGCCCATCCCGGGCGACCCCATCATCGGCCAGATCAAGAAGGAACAGGGGCTGATCATCCACACCCACGACTGTCCGCAGGTGCAACACTACCGCGAGGACCCGGACAAATGGGTGGACGTGGAGTGGGCGGCGGACATCGAGCGCCCCTTCGACGTCGCCATCAAGGTCACGGTGGCCAACAAGCGCGGGGTGTTGGGCCAGGTCGCCTCCAGCATCGCCCGCGAGGGCTCCAACATCGACGACGTCAGCATGGAAGAGGCCGCTGGCGCCTTCACCAACCTCTATTTCACCGTGCAGGTGCAAAACCGCATGCACCTGGCACGCCTGATGCGCGCGTTGCGCTCACTGCCCGAGGTGGTGCGCATCCAACGCATGAAAGGCAGACAGCCGGAAAGACCACACCACGTCTGACCCACCCTTCCCCTTTCCCGCTCCCCATCTCCCCCGTGCCATGAAGACCGTCATCACCACCGACCAGGCCCCCGCCGCCATCGGCACCTATTCCCAGGCGGTGCGGGTGGACCGGACCGTCTATCTGTCCGGCCAGATCGGGCTCGACCCGACGAGCATGCAGCTTGCGGAGGGCATCGAGGCCCAGATCCATCGTGTCTTCGCCAATCTCGCCGCGGTGGCCGCAGCCGCCGGCGGCAGCCTCGCCGACGTGGTCAAACTCACCGTCTATCTCACCGACCTCGGCCATTTCGCCAAGGTCAACGAGATCATGGCGCAGTACTTCAGCCCGCCCTATCCGGCCCGCGCCGCCGTGGGCGTGGCGAGCCTGCCGCGCGGGGCCCTGGTGGAGGCCGACGCCATCCTGGTGCTGCCACAGGCCTGATGCCCAGGGACGGGAGCGTCGAGGCCGTCCGCAAGCGACTGGGTTACGCCTCGACCGCCGAGCTGGTCCTGCACCTGCCCCTGCGCTACGAAGACGAGACCCGGCTCACCCCCATAGCCGCGGCGCGCGCGGGCGAGACCGTCACCGTCGAGGGGGTGATCGTGCAGGCCGCGGTGCACACCCGCCCGCGCCGCCAGCTCGTGGTCGAGCTGGTCGAGGCGGCGCCCGAGTCGCCGCGCGCCCGCATGTTCTTCCGGCTGTTGCATTTCCATCCCGGCCAGGTCGCGCAACTGCGCCCTGGTGTCCGTGTGCGCCTGCATGGCCAGGTGCGCCCGGGCTTTTTCGGCGACGAGATGGTGCACCCGCGCTACCGTTTGGTGCGCGCCGACACCCCCCTGCCCAGGACGCTCACCCCGGTCTACCCCAGTGTGGCGGGCATCGGCCAGACCACCATCCGCCGCGCGGTCGAGGCGGCGCTCGCCGATGCGGACCTCGCCGACACCTTGCCGCAGGACCTGCTCGCTCGACTCGGTCTGCCCGGCTACGCGGAGGCGGTGCGGCTGCTGCACCACCCCCCGCCCGGCTGCGACCTCGCCGCCCTGTCGGCACGCACCCATCCGGCCTGGCGACGGCTCAAGTTCGACGAGCTGCTGGCGCAGCAGTTGTCGCTGCGGCGCCATGCCCGCGCGCGGGCCAGGCTCGCCGCACCGTCCCTGACCGGCGGTGACCTGTTGGCGCAGCGGCTGCTCGCAGGGCTGCCGTTCCAGCCCACCGGTGCGCAGCTGCGCGCCTGGGCCGAGATCCGCGCCGACCTCGCCCGCAGCCGGCCCATGCACCGGCTGCTGCAGGGCGACGTGGGCAGCGGCAAGACCCTGGTGGCGGCGCTCGCCTGCCTGCCCGCCGTGGCCGATGGCTGGCAGGTGGCGGTGATGGCCCCCACGGAGATCCTGGCCGAGCAGCTCTACGGCAAGCTCAGGGAGTGGCTCGCCGCCCTGGGCGTGCGCGTGGTATGGCTCGCCGCGGCCGTCAAGGGGCGGCAGCGGCGGGCGGTGCTGACGCAGATCGCCGCGGGCGAGGCGCAGGTGGCCGTGGGCACCCACGCCCTGATCCAGGACGAGGTGCGCTTTGCCCGGCTCGCCCTGGCCATCGTCGATGAACAACACCGTTTCGGCGTCGAGCAACGCCTCACCTTGCGGGCCAAGGGCATCAATCCCCACCCCAACGCACTCACCCCGCACCTGCTCATGATGTCCGCCACCCCCATCCCGCGCAGCCTGGCCATGAGCTACTACGCCGACCTGGATGTGTCCACCCTGGACGAACTGCCGCCCGGCCGCCGGCCGGTGATGACCAAGCTGATCGGCCAGCGCCGGCGCGCCGAGGTGATCGCTCGACTGCGCGACTACTGCGCGGGCGGGGCGCAGGCCTACTGGGTCTGCCCCCTGGTGGAGGAATCCGACAGGCTGCAGCTCAAGGCAGCCGAGGCCACTTATGCGGAGCTGGTCCAGGCGCTGCCGGGTCTGCGCGTCGGGCTCATCCACGGGCGGCTCAAGGCCGCGCAGAAGGCGGCGGTGATGCAGGCCTTCAAGTCGGGGGAGATCGATCTGCTGGTGGCCACCACGGTGATCGAGGTGGGGGTGGATGTGCCCAACGCCGCCTTGATGGTGATCGAGCACGCCGAGCGCATGGGGCTGGCGCAATTGCACCAGTTGCGCGGGCGGGTGGGGCGGGGCGGGCGCGAGTCGGTGTGCATCCTGTTGTACGGGGAGCCGCTCGGCGCACAGGCGCGCCAGCGGCTGCGCGTGCTGCGCGCCAGCCAGGACGGCTTCAGCATCGCCCGCGAGGACCTGCGCCTGCGCGGTCCCGGTGAGTTCACCGGCGCGCGACAGGCAGGGCTGCCCATGCTGCGCTTCGCCAACCCGGAGTTGGACGTCGATCTGCTGCAGACTGCGCGTGTGGTGGCCGAGCGCCTGCTTAACACCGGGGATGCAGCGGTGGAACGTCACCTGGCGCGCTGGCTGCCGCGGGGGCTGGAGTTTTTGCAGGGCTGAGTGCGGTCAGCCGCCCTCGATCCAGCGCAGCAGGTCGAGGTCGTCGCGGGCAACGCCCGCCACGAACCGAGTCACCCCGATCTGTTCGAGCAAGGCCCGGCCTCCCGGGGTCTAGTTGATGGCGCACAACAGCGTGCCTGCCAAGGCGGATGGGCCCAGCAGCGCAAGGCTGAGGCATAAGACGACGGCGGCGAATGGTCCGGTGCGTTCCATGCGGGTGTGCCTCGTGGTCGGATCGTGAGTCTGTGGGTCAGAGCGGCTTAGAATGCCGCAATGCCCGGGCCGTGCAATGGCATAATTGACCCGGTGCGCACACCCCCGAGCATGCGAGGCTGGCTGACCACTCTGATCGGACATCATGCCTATCGCCCATGGTTGACGGTCGAAGGTTCTCTCACCCAGGCGCTGCGGGCGCATTGTCCGCACCTGCGGCTACTGCGCCTGCGCCAGGAGGAGGACAGGCCGCACGCGGACGAGCTGGCGCCGCTGTCGCTACCCCGTGGCCGGCTGGCCCTGGTGCGCGAGGTGTTGCTGGTCTGCCGTGAGCACCCGGTCGTGTTCGCCCACAGCGTCATCCCCATGGCCGGCCTGCAGGGCCCTTGGCGCGGACTGTTCAAGCTGGGGCAGCGCCCGCTGGGCGAGGCCTTGTTCGCCGACCCGGCGATCCAACGGCGGCCGATGCAATACCGGCGGCTCGATGGCCGGCATCCGCTCTATCGTGCCGCCATCCGCTGGCTCGACCACCCACCCGCCGCGTTGTGGGCACGCCGCTCGGTGTTTTTGCGCGCCGGCTCCCCCATCCTGGTGACGGAGGTCTTCTTGCCGGCGGTGTTGCGACTGACTGCTATGGACCAGCACGAGAAAGCGCGATGACCCTGAGCGAACGCCTCGATGCCTATGAACGCCTGATGCGGCTGGACAAGCCGATCGGCATCCTGCTGCTGGCCTGGCCCACGCTGTGGGGGCTGTGGCTGTCCTCGGCCGGGCGGCCCGACTGGCCAGTGCTGTGGATCTTCCTGCTCGGGGTGGTGTTGATGCGCTCGGCCGGTTGCGTCATCAACGACTATGCCGACCGCCACTTCGACCCGTACGTGCGCCGCACGCGCACCCGGCCGCTGGCCGCGGGCGAGGTCGCACCGCGCGAGGCCCTCATCCTCGCCGCAGTGCTGGCCCTGCTTGCGCTGCTGCTCATCCTGCCGCTGCGCAACCCGCTGCTGATCCAGCTCGCAGTGGTGGCCGCCGTGCTGGCGGCGACCTACCCCTACACCAAACGCTTTTTCGCCCTCCCGCAGGCCTATCTGGGCATCGCCTTCGGTTTCGGCATCCCCATGGCCTATGCGGCCCATCTCCAGGCGGTGCCGCCGATCGCCTGGTGGCTGCTGGCCGCCAACGTCTTCTGGGCCATCGCCTACGACACCGAGTACGCCATGGTGGACCGCGAGGACGATCTGAAGATCGGCATCAAGACCTCGGCCATCACCTTCGGCCGCTACGACGTGCTGGCGGTCATGCTCTGCTACGGTGCGAGCCTCGCCCTGCTCGCCTACGTGGGCTGGCGGCTGAATCTGGGCTGGGCCTATTACGGCGGGCTGCTGGTGGCCGCCGGTGTGGCCGCCTATCACTACACCTTGATCCGCGAGCGCGATCCCGACCAGTGCCTGCGCGCCTTCAAGCACAACAACTGGTACGGCGCCGCCGTGTTCGCCGGCATCGCTCTGGAGCTGTACCTGCTTGAGCGCGCGGCTTGAGCAGACTCAGGAACCGGCCTGCAGCAGGCGCTCGATCTCGCGTGCGGGGATGAGCCCATCGACCCGGCGGCCGTTGCCGAAGAAGAGGGCGGGGGTGCCCTCCACGCCCAGGCGCTCGGCCAGCCGGGCGATCTGCTCCAGCGGCGCTTGGCAGGATTCGGCCGCCGCGGGCGCCTGCCGTCCCTCCAGCATGTAGCCGAGCCAGGCCCTGGCACGGTCCTGCGCGCACCAGACGTCGCGCGCGACCGTGGGGGCATTGGGGTGCAGGCTCGCCACGGGCAGCAGGAAGACGTGCACGGTGACGTTGTCGATCTGGGCAAGTTCGCGCTCCAGGCGGCGGCAGAAGGGGCAATCGGGGTCGGTGAAGACGGCCAGGCGGCGCTCGCCCTTGCCCTTGACCACGCTGAAGGTCAGCTCCAGGGGCAGCGTATCGAACGGTACGGCCCGCAAGGCCTGGACCCGCTGCTGGGTGAGGTTGATGCGACCACGGGTGTCGACCAGGGTGCCGATGAAGAGATGGTCGCCGCCGGCGTCGGTGTAGACCAGCTCACGCCCAGTCCACACCTCCCAGATACCGGGCACCGGGCTGGGGCTGACGGACTGGACGGCGAGGCCGGGATAGCGTTCGCCCAGGCTCTTGCGGATCGCGTCGGCGTCGGCCGACGCGCCCGATGACAGCGCCAGGCACAGCCAGGCCCAGGCGGCGATCGGATGCTTGTACATGGCGGCCATGATGACAGGGCTTGGTTACAAATTGCAGAAGGTCAGTTCGAAGGCGAGGTCGTCCTCACACACGCGCGGTTTGTAGCCGCTGTCCAGGGTGAGGAAGCGGATGTTGATGGCATATTTGTTGGCACTCACCTCGGGCGCACATGGAGCGGTGTCGGCCAGGCCCACGCGCACCAGGTGTGCACTGCGGCCGCCGAGCATGAGCTGAAACTGGCCTCCGCTCGCCTCGTGACGGCTCGACTGACCGCTTTTGCGCAGTAAATCCAGCACCACGTCCACGGCGACCTTGAGCGGCATGAGGGGGGCGAGCCACTGGGTGAGGTCCTGGCTGCGTTGCTGCTGGGCCCCGTAGAGCCAGTAGTGATAGGTCGGCAGGTCGAAGCTGCACACCCCGCCCGGGATGGCGGAGCGTCCCTTGATCAGCATCAGCCACTCGTTGTCGCGGATGTGCTGGCCGATCTTGCCGCTCATGGCGTGCAGCTCTGCGAGCGCACGGTTGATGCGCGCGAGCACTCCGGCGAGCCGCTCGGTATCGACGGCCGGGTTGCTGCGCAGGGCCTCGAGGCTCGCGCGCTGGCGCTCCAGTTCCTGGATCAGCTCGGACTTCATCTCCGCCCTGGCGGTCACGTCGATCAATTCGAAGATCGCCAGCAGGGCCGCATGATGCGAGCGTGCATCGGCTGCGCGGATGAAGAACAGCGCCTTGTCGAACAGGTCCTCCAGACGCAGCCAGGTGCGGATGCGCTCGTGCAGGGGGTATTCGTAAACGATCACGGGATTGCACCCCCTATCGCGGCTCGTGCACCCGTGCGTTGCGGCCACCCCGCTGTGGGACGCGGTGGCCGGCCGCTCCACTCGGAGGGCGGACACCGGTCGTGCGAAACTGTGCACATGAGGGCTGGGCCCGGTTGCCAAAAGGGGTTGCAGAGGGTTCTAGGCCGGATTCTGCAGGATCAGCCCGATCGTGACAATGGCGGCGCGGCCGCGGACAACTGCAGGTATAGCGCGTGCAGGCGATCGACCGCGGCGCTAAGTGCGGTCACGGTGCCGCGATTGTCGATCACGTCGTCGGCCAGGGCCAGCCGCTCGGTGCGGCCGGCCTGTGCCGCCAGCATGCGCTGGGCGAGATCTGCGTCGATACCGTCGCGGGCGATGAGGCGCTTGATCTGTTGCGCCGGATCGCAATCCACCACCAATACCCGGTCCACCAACGGGCGATAGTCGCCCCAGGTCTCGGCGAGCAGTGGAACCACCAGCAGCACATAGGCCGCCTGTGCCCGCGCGAGCCGCTCGCGCACCACCGCCAGGATCATGGGATGCAGGATGGCCTCCAGCCGCCTTCTGGCCGCGCTGTCGGCGAAGACGAGGGCGCGCATGGCGGCGCGGTCCAAGGCCCCCTCGGGGGTGAGATAGGTGGAACCGAAGGCGGCGGCGATGGCGGGTAGGGCGGCCCCGCCCACGGTGGTCAGCTCCCGCGCGATGGCGTCGGTGTCGAGCACGGGCACCCCCAGCTGGGCGAAGCGGGCGGCCACCAGGCTCTTGCCCGCGGCGATGCCGCCGGTGAGCGCCACACAAAAGGGCCGGCGGTTCATGCACCCAGGTACAGGCGCAGCAGGCCATCGCCCCACAGCAGGGCGAGCGCACCGCCCAGCGCGAGCCAGGGGCCGAAGGGGATGGGGCGGGCGT
>JANWZL010000002.1 GCA_025054655.1 Thiobacillaceae bacterium
GTGGCCCGAATACCGCGCAGCGCGATCCGGGACCTCGGTCAGCACCCCCCCGACCCTTACGCCCTGGCGCCTGCCGGCTGCGTGTCATCGCGCACGGCACCGCTGCTGACAGCGACCATCGGACCTGAGCGCTGGCGCCCACTGAGGCCGACCGCCACAGTGCAGAGGCCCACAAGCGAGGCATGCCCCGCGGCCTGCGGCCCATGCAGACCCAACTGCCAAGGTTGCCGCCGTTGGGTCGCGACTGACGTCGCTCCTACCCTCTGGCCAAAACTACCGTAGGAGCGGCGTAAGCCGCGACCCCATCGAGCATGCGCGCTAGGGCGCAAGCCATCGCTTCTGCATCCGCGTCGTGGCCCGAATACCGCGCAGCGCGATCCGGGGCTGGTCACCCCCCACATTTACAGGAATTGAGCCGCAGCGGCCTCAACCTACACGCACCGTAACAGCGGTCGCGAACCGCGCCGCTACGGTCTCGTATCTTCAACCCGAAGCGGTGGTTCAATCGGGGAAAGTGGACGAGCCTTTCTCGGTCAGCAGGAAGTAGACGCCGGCTCCGGCGAGGACCATCCACAGCACCATGGCCCATACCCCGAACAGGCCCCACAGCTGCCCGAGGAAGAACAGGCTCACTAGGGATGCGGCCAACAGGGTGTTGCCGATCCAGAAATTCACGCCGTGTTTGCCGTCTTGCATATCAGAGCTCGGGGATTTGTGGGAGGGTGTCGGTGTACGTGTGGACCACCGTGCTCAGGGGCGGGGGATGGCCGCTGGGCCGTAGGGCGGAACCGGGGGCAGGGGGGCGGCATAGGGCGGTTGCAGCCATACGCCCAGGTTGGGGCCGTAGCTCTGGGGCGCGGTCATGACGTTGAACCAGGCGCCGTACCAGTTCGGGTTCATCGACTGGCTGAGCATGTTCCACAGGCGCGGATCCAACCCGATCATGCCCCAGCGCAGATAGACGTTGGGGTTGAGCAAATTGAGCAGCACGCTCATGACCTTGGGGTCGAGCGGGGACGTGAGCCAACGGCCGATCTTGCCGGGATCGGCGAAGACGGCCGTCAGGGCGGTGTAGAACTGTGGGTCCATCAGGGCCTGGGTCCAGTCGGCCAGCACACGCGGGTCCATGGTACGCGCATAGTTGGCGTAGGCACGCGGGTCCATCAGGCTCGCCACGGACTGCATGTACAGCTGGGGGTCCAGCATCGCGTTGAGGGCGGCGATGATGAAGCGCGGTTCGGTCGTGGCGTTGAGCGCGGCGAGGAACTTCCTGGGGTCGGTCAGCATGTCCGCATTGCGGGTGAAATCGGACAGGTACTGGACCCACTCCTCCTGGGTCTGCGGCATGGGCGCGGGCTGCGTCATCCCCTGGGCGTGACCTGTGCCTGCCATGGACAGGGTGAGTGCGGCGACGATCGGTAGCGTGCGTTTACACCAGGGTCTCATTACGGCCTCCTGAGAACGGCATACACCGCGACCGTGCGCGGTTTGCGACGGGTCAGGGATTCATCTCGACCCGGCGGTTGGGGGCGAGGCATTTTATGGTCTGCGGGGTGGCGCCGCCGCGGCATTGCTTGACTGGCTGCGCTTCCCCCCGCGCCTCGAGTACGATGCGGCGCGCATCGACACCCTTGCGCACCAGATACTGCCGCACCGCTTCAGCACGCCGGCGGGAAAGATCGAGATTGTACTGGCTGGGGCCCAGCCGATCGGCATGGCCCACGACGATGATCTTGCCCTGCTTCGGCAGCGTGGCGAGCCAACCGTCGATGTCCTGGCGCGCCGCATCGGTCAGTTCGGCGCTGTCGAAGGCGAACAGGACGACCGGCGAACGTGTCGCCGATTCCTGCGTGCCCTGGGTGGCTGCGCTCGGTCCCGGGGGGGTGGGGCCTGCCGTCTTGACCTCTGTGGCGGCGGTCACGGTCGGCATCGGCACCGTGGCCTCGCTGCGCGGGGGTGTCGGGGCTGCGGCAGGGAGGGGCTGCGCCGGCTGGGCCTGCTCGGCCTCAGCCATGGGCGCAATGCTGGGGCCTGGAGCGGGCGGTTCGGCGGGGGCTGCTGCGGCGCGTCGGTCTAGCTCGCCCGTGGCTGCAGTGGCGGGTGTCGCGGGTGTGCCGGCCGGGCTGGTAGGGGGGGATGGGGGGATACTGGGGGTGGCGGCCGGTGCGGGTGGGACGGCTGCGGTCTGCGCAGGTGGCAGGGGCATGGGTGGCCAGGGTGCAGGCATGAAGGGGAAAGGTACTGGGCCAGACAGGTAGGGATTGGGTCCGTAGGGCGTGACGATCGGTGCCTGCGGCCAGGCCGGTTGTATGCTGGGCGGGGCAAGGGGCACCGGTACCAGGGCGCCGGCGGGGGCATTGGGTGTGGGGCCGACCACACCCACCGGCTGGCAGGCCTTCAACCCATTGGCGAGGACCTGGCAGTAGGGCGCCACGGCGTAGAGGACGAGCTGGGTCAGGGGGTGGGATGGCGGGGTATCACTGGCGCCCGCCGTCTGCGCGGCCTGTGCAGCCATGGCCAGGCTGGCGCTCAGCAGGGCGAGGATGAGGGGTCTGGTCTTCGGTCTGGGCGGGTGCAGGCTCATTGTGCAGATCGGGTGTGCGGTCTATCGGAAAACACAGTATAGCCTCATCGGAGGATCGACGCTGCGATGTGCCGACGGTAGGGCGGCCTGCACGCTGTCAGGGTGCACAGGTTGCTGGGCGTCCGCCGGGCGTACGTACAGGAGCGGCTGCGGCATGAGCAGGCTGTGCCGGCGTTGAAGCCGGGCGGTGGCAGGGTTAGAATGGATTTGTCACACATTCTGCTGTGGGCCATGCTGCATCTATTCAACAAGACAAACTTGCCGATGACGGTGGTGGTCCTGCTCATCTTGTGGGCGTGGATCAGCCTGATCAGCGTGATCCTGAGCCGCCTGTTCTGAGCGTCCGAGGCAAGAAGGCCCCGCAATGCGGGGCCTTCGTTTGCGGGCAGTCTGCTGGCCTCAGGCGGATAGCGCTACCTTGAGCTTTTGCAGGGCCTTGGCCTCGATCTGGCGCACACGCTCGGCCGAGATGCCGTAGACGGCGGCCAGTTCGTGCAAGGTGGCCGGGTTTTCTTCGTTGAGCCAGCGTGCCTCGATGATGTGGCGGCTGCGCGCGTCCAGGCTTTCGAGGGCACGGCTCAAGCCCTCGGTGGCCAGTTTTTCGCGTTCCACCTTTTCCAGCTGGGTGGACGGGTCGGCGTCCGGGGCGGACAGATAGGCGATGGGGCTCACGCCGTTGCCTTCGTCCTCGTCCAGGGACGGCTCCAGGGCGATGTCCTGGCCGTAGAGCCGTTTTTCCATCTCGCGCACGTCGTCCTGGTGGACGTTGAGTGTCTGCGCCACTTCCTGCACTTCGCGCGTGGTCAGCGCCCCATCGCCTTGTTTGAGGCTGCGCAGGTTGAAGAAGAGTTTGCGCTGGGCCTTGGTGGTGGCCACCTTCACCAGCCGCCAGTTGCGCAGGATGAACTCGTGGATCTCGGCCTTGATCCAATGCACGGCGAAGGAGACCAGACGCACACCGCGGTCGGGATCGAAGCGCTTGACCGCCTTCATGAGCCCCACATTGCCCTCCTGGATCAGGTCGGCATGCGGGAGCCCATAACCCAGGTAATGCCGGGCGATGGAGACCACCAGGCGCAGGTGGGACAGCACCAGTTGTCGCGCCGCCTCCAGGTCGTTATGTTCGCGGAAGCGTTTGGCCAGGGCGTATTCCTCTTCGGCGCTCAGGATGGGGAAACGGTTGACGGCCTGGATGTAATTGTCCAGGCTGCCCAGCGAGGCGGGGACTGGATAGTGTAGGGCTGCGCTCGTCATGCTTGTCCTCCACGAAGGTTCGTTAATTTTAGCACTCTCTATGTGAGAGTGCTAAAAGCGGAAAAGTTCCTTATGCCATGTCGGGCCGTCTGAGGGCAGGCGGTGTACGGGCCGCACGATCGCGTTTGGGCTGGGGTAACATTTGGCTTTCCTTCCAGGAGGTCCGCCCGTGGACGCCACACTCCACCCTGAAACCCTGGCCATCCGCACCGGCACCACGCGAAGCCCCTTCGGCGAGCATTCGGAGGCGTTGTTCCTGACCTCCAGCTTCGTATTCGGCAGCGCTGCCGAGGCCGCCGCGCGCTTCGCCGGTACGGAACCGGGACCGATCTACGCCCGTTTCATCAACCCCACCGTCTCCATGTTCGAGCAGCGCCTGGCCGCCTTGGAGGGGGCGGAGCGTTGCGTAGCCTTCTCCTCCGGCATGGCGGCCATCCTCGCCACGGTGATGGGGCTCATGCGCGCGGGCGAGCACATCGTCGCCGCACGCACCTTGTTCGGTTCCACCGTGCAGCTGTTGACCAACGTGCTGGGGCGCTTCGGCATCGAGGTGAGCTTCGTCTCCCCGACGGAGCCGGAAGAGTGGCGCGCGGCGGTGCGCCCCAACACACGGCTGTTCTTTCTGGAGTCGCCCTCCAATCCGCTGACCGAGGTGAGCGACATCCGGACGCTGGCCGAGATCGCCCATGCGGCGGGGGCTTGGCTCGCGGTGGACAACTGTTTCTGCACCCCTGTCCTGCAGCGGCCGCTCGCTTTGGGTGCGGATCTCGTCGTGCACTCCGCCACCAAGTACCTCGATGGTCAGGGACGGGTATTGGGCGGCGCGGTGCTGGGTGCCACGCAGCTGCTGGAAGGGGTCTATACCTTTCTGCGCACGGCCGGACCCACGCTGTCGGCCTTCAATGCCTGGGTGTTGCTCAAAGGGCTGGAGACCCTGCCCCTGCGTATGGCCGCGCACAGCCGCAATGCACAGGCATTGGCGGAATGGTTGCAGGGGCAGCCGGGGGTGAGCCGGGTGCTCTATCCCGGTCTGCCCTCGCATCCGCAGCACGCGCTGGCCCGCAGCCAGCAGGCGAGTGGCGGCGGCATCTTGGCCTTCGAGCTCGAGGGCGGACGCGAGACGGCCTGGCGCCTGATCGACGCCGTGCGGCTGATGTCCATCACCGCCAACCTGGGCGATGCCAAGACTACCATCACCCATCCCGCTAGCACCACGCACAGCCGCATGACGCCCGAACAGCGCGCCGCTGCCGGCATCGGCGAAGGTCTGATCCGCATCGCCGTGGGGCTGGAGCACGTGGACGATCTCAAGGCCGACCTGGCACAGGCGCTGGCGGCAGCGACAGGGCAGAGGTAAGCCTCCGACCCACCTGACCCCATGGCCCACGGCGCCATTGCCGCGTTCGCCCGCCATCCGGTGGCGGGCAATCTGTTGATGATCCTGTTGATCGTCACCGGTCTGTTCGCGGTCAGCCGGCTCAACATCCAGTTCTTCCCTAGCTTCCAGCTCGATATTGTCACGGTGCGGGTGGTCTGGCGCGGGGCGAGCGCCGAGGACGTAGAGGAGGCGGTCACCACGCCGCTGGAGCAGCGGCTCAAATCGGTGGCAGGACTGAAGCGGATTACCTCGACCTCCAGTCAGGGTGTGGCGAGCATCACCTTGGAGCTGGAGGAGGGGACCGACCCTGTCATCGCCCTGGACGAGGTGAAACAGGCCGTGGCGGAGTTCCGCAACCTGCCGGCGGACGCGGAGACGCCAGAGGTGGCGCGGGTGGCGCGTTTCGAGCCCATCGCGCGCGTGCTGCTGATCGGTCAACACCTGGCCGAGCTGCGGCCGTGGGCGCACCGCTTCGAGGCCGAGCTGCTCGCGCGCGGCGTGGACAAGGTGGAGGTGGTTGGACTGCCACAGGAGGAGATCGCCATCGAGGTGGCGGGCGAGGCGTTGGAGCGGCTGGGGCTGACGCTGGATCAACTGGCTCAGCGTCTGGCCGCGGACAACCGCGACCTGCCCGCGGGCATGCTGGGCGAGGCCGAGCAACAGCGCGAGCTGCGCGGGCTGAACCTGCGGCGCGATCCGCGCGACTACGCGGACCTGGCGTTGGTCACTGCGACCGGCACGCGCATCGAACTCGGGCAGTTCGCCCGTATCGAGCGGCGGCCGCGCGACGGCAGTCAGTTTCTGTACGTGGATGGTCGCCCGGCGGTGGAGCTGCAGCTCAGACGGGCCGAACACGGCCACTCGCTCAAGGCAGCGAAGGTCCTCCATGCGTGGCTGCAGGAGATACGACCGCAGCTGCCGCCGACGCTGGAACTGAGGGTCTATGACGAGCAGTGGGGGTTGATCGACGAACGCATCCGCCTGCTGCTAAAGAACGGCCTGATCGGCCTCATCATCGTGGTGGCCGTGCTGTTGCTGTTCCTCAACGGGCGGGTGACGCTGTGGGTGGCGATGGGCATCCCCACCGCCTTTCTCGCCGCCCTGGCGGCGCTGTGGGCGATGGGCGGCTCGATCAACATGATGAGCCTGTTCGCCCTCATCATGGCCTTGGGGGTGATCGTGGACGACGCCATCGTGGTGGGCGAGGATGCCTATGCCCACCGGCGCATGGGGGAGGCCCCGCTGGCTGCCGCCGAGGGCGGTGCGCGGCGCATGTTCTGGCCGGTGGTGGCCTCCAGCCTCACCACCGTGGCCGCCTTCGCCCCGCTGATGCTGGTCTCCGGGCCGATCGGCAAGATCATGTTCGACATCCCCTTCATCATGATCTGCGTCCTCGTCGCCTCGCTGATCGAGTGCTTCCTCATCCTGCCGGCCCATCTACGCGCTGCCTTCAGCCGCGAGTCGGTCCTGCGCGCAAGCCGCGTGCGCCAATGGCTGGAGTCGGGTTTCGACCGGCTGCGCGACGGCCCCTTCCGCCGCTGGGTCACCCTGGCGGTGGACCATCGGGCGACCACGGTGGCGGCGGGTGTGGCACTTATCCTGCTGGCCGTGGGTTTGCTTGCCGGCGGGCGCGTGAAATTCACCTTTTTCCCCACGCCCGAGCCCGACATGGTCTACGCCAACGCCACCTTCGCCGCCGGCACGCCGCGCGCACGGGTGGATGCCTTCCTTGCCCATCTGCGCACCACCCTGGCGGAGACCGAGCGGGAATTCGGGCTGCGCTTGGTGCGGCAGTCCGTCAGTCGCAGTGGGGCGTTGGCCGGGGATATGCTGCCGCGGCAGGGCGATCAGTTCGCCGGCATGAGCGTCGAGTTGGTGCCAGGGGACGAGCGCGAGGTGCGCACCGATGCCTTCATCCGCGCCTGGCAGAAGCGGGTGGTGCTGCCCCCGGGGCTGGAGAGCTTCGTCATCGCCCCCCGGCGCGCCGGCCCGCCGGGCGCGGATATCCAGGTGCGCCTGACCGGGCGCGATGCGGCGAGCCTCAAGCGGGCCGCGCTCGACCTGCAGGCTGTGCTGCGACAGACGCGCGGGGTCTATGGCATCGAGGACGACATGCCCTATGGACGCGAGCAGCTGCTGTTGACCCTCACACCGGCAGGCGAGGCGCTGGGGTTGACGCTGGAGGAGTTGTCGCGCCAGCTGCGCGCCGCCTTCGACGGCCGCCTGGTGCAGGTATTCCAGGATGGTCCGGACGAGGTGGAGGTGCGTTTGCGGCTGCCGCCGCTGGAGCGACAGAGCCTGACCGATCTCATGCGGCTGACGGTGCGTGCACCCGATGGCAGCAGCGTGCCGCTGGCGACGGTCGCCCGATGGGACACGCGCCAGGGATTCGAGGCCCTGCGCCATGCACAGACTCAGCTCGCGGTGGAGGTGAACGCCCAGGTCATGGCCGGTGTGGCCAACGCCAACGAGATCCTCGACGCCCTGGCCGCGCGCACGTTGCCCCAGCTGGCCGAACGCTATGGTGTGAGCTGGAGCTTCGAGGGTCGCGCGGCGGACCAGCGCCAGACCATGGCCGACATGCGCACGGGGGTGCTGCTGGGGCTCACGCTGATCTATCTGGTGCTCGCCTGGGTCTTCGCCCACTACGGCTGGCCGCTCATCATCATGCTGGCCATACCCTTCGGTCTGGCCGGTGCCATCCTGGGCCACTGGGTCATGGGGCTGGATCTGACCGTGCTGTCGCTGTTCGGGCTGTTCGGGCTGTCCGGCATCGTAGTCAACGACTCCATCATCCTGACCGAGTTCTACCGCCACCAGCGCGAACAGGGCGCGACCGTGCGCGAGGCGGTGATCAATGCCGCCTGTCTGCGCCTGCGCGCCATCGTATTGACCTCGCTCACCACCATCGGCGGGCTGTCGGGTCTGATGCTGGAGCGTTCGCTGCAGGCGCAGTTCCTCATCCCCATGGCCACCAGTATCAGTTTCGGTCTCATGGTGACCACCCTGGTCACGTTGCTGTGGCTGCCGGCCATGCTGTCCGTGTACGAATCGGCCCATGCGCGCCTGCTGCGCCTGCGGCACCCGCGCATGGCTTGACCGACGCCGTCGTCTTGTTACAAAGAAAGTAGGGGCGCCTGGCGCTCCGACACGAGTAAAGGGGCAAGAGATGATTCGCAGCATGGACGTTGGGATTAGGGTCTCACCCGAGTTGGCTGCCTTGCTGGAGGCCCATGTCAACAACCCGGACGCGCTGGAGATGCCGACGCTGGGTTCGGTGCGGGCCGCCCTGGCGCAGGGCAGCGCGGGCGAGGGCTACGAGGCCGACCGGCTGCACCCGGAGACGGGTGAGAATCTTTTGCAGGAGCTTGACAGCCTGATCGATGAGTTCGGGGTGGAGGCGCCGGCGGCCGATTTCATCCGTCCTTCGGCGAGCGAGGCGCTGTCCAGGGTGATCGAGGCGGTCATGGAACAGGCCACCCATCCGCCCACCCTGGCTGATGTGCACGAGGCCATGCAGTCGGGGCTGATCGCCCAGTTGGTGGGCGAGGGCGTGCTCGATGAGGACGAGGACGAGACCCTCATGGCGGAGATCGAGGACCTCATCGATCGTTACGGCGAAGAGGCGCCCGCGGAGGAGTTCATTCACTACGAATGAGCGCCGCGTGCGCTCAGTCTGCGAATCGTCCTGCTCGGTCGCGCCAGTAGCGGTGGATGGCGGTCACGGACGGGGCGAGCAGGGCCAGTTCGCCTCGCTGTGTGGACTCGTCCATGGCCTCTCCACGCGCGAGGGTGTGGATCGGGCTGAGCAGTGCGCTCAGCTGCGCGCTCGCGTGCTGTGCCCAGACCTCGGGAAAGAGCGACATACCCGATTGGTAACCGCGGCACCAGGCGCTGGCGTCGTACGAGCCGTCCGTGCGCCCGCGTTCCACCACTGGACTGAACTGACCGGCCTCCAGGCCGACCTCGATGTCGCGATACAGGCGCAGGGCGAGCCCCAGGATGTCCTCGGCCTGGGCGCCATCGGTGAACACCGGCTCGTCAAAGATCAGCCGCAGCCACTCGGCCGGCTCCAACCGTCCGGGGCCGCTCGCCAGGGCGGTAAGGAAGCCGTGCGCCTGCGACAGGCTCATGGCCTCGCGCCCGCAGGCAGGCGAGTGCATGAAGGCGTCCAGACGCAGCAGCTCGGCCTGGGTCAGATGCGGTGCGGCGGTGGGTAACATGGAGGGTAGCTTGCGCTCGATCGGCGGCGGGGTCAAGTGCTTCTGCCACCGCAGCCGGTCAGGACTCCGGCAGTAACAGAGGGACTGGCGCTGCCGGGAGGTCAGGTACGGGTGCACTCGCCGGCACGGCCGTGGCGGCCGGACGATGGGGACCTGTCAGGGCGCGCAGTTCGACCATACGCAGCAACTCCGGGGAGGCATAGCCGTCCGCCGGTAGCCCTTCCGCCCGTTGGAAGGCGCGAATGGCGGCGCGTGTGCGGGGGCCGAGCACACCGTCGATCTCGCCCGCGTCATGGCCCAGGGCTTGGAGCTGGCGCTGCAGATCGATGATCTGCCGCCGGCTGAGCCTGGGATGGCGCGCCTGCTGGCCGTTCAGCAGCCCAGGCAGGCCGCGCAGACGGTCAGCGAGGATGCCTACGGCCAGGGCGTAATGGTGCGATCGGTTCCAGGCCAGCAGCAGGTTGAAGTTGGTATGCACCAGGAATGCCGGCCCTTTGTGACCCTGCGGCAGCAGCAGGGCCGCCGGCAGATTGGATGGCGGCAGCGGCTGGCCGTCGGCCTGCGTCACGCCCAGGGCAGCCCATGCGCTGACCGGCCGTGTCAAGCCCGGGCTCGCCAGCGCCCAGTCGAAATCCGCCGGCAAGCGCACCTCGCGTCCCCACGGCTCGTCAGTCTGCCAGCCGAGCTGTCGCAGGTAATGGGCGGCCGAGGCGAAGGCATCGGGCAGCGAGCGCCACAGGTCCTTGCGCCCGTCGCCGTCGGCATCCACCGCGTAGGCGCGGAAGGTGGAGGGCATAAACTGTAGCTGCCCCATGGCGCCCGCCCAGGAGCCCCGCATCGCTTCGGGTTCGATATGACCTTCCTCGAGGATGGCCAAGGCGTCGAGCAGCTGGGCTCGAAAGAAGGCGCCGCGCCTGCCCTCGTAGGCCAGGGTGGCCAGGGCGGCGGGCACGGCATACTGACCCAAGTGGCCGCCGTAATCCGTCTCCAGACCCCACAGGGCGACCAGGAGGTGCGGCGGGATGCCATAGCGCTGCTGCAAGCTGGCGAGCAGTTCGCGCAGCTCGCTGAGCCGGCGCCGCCCCTCCTCGACGCGGGCGGGGGTCACGCGCCGTTCCAGGTAGTCGAGGAAGGGCTCCAGGAACTCGGGTTGGCGGCGATCCAACTCGACCACGCGGGCATCCGGTACGACGCCCATCAGGGCGCGATCGAAGGTGGTGGCACTGATGCCACGACCGATGGCCTCCTGCCGCAGCCGGGCGAGCCAGGTCTGGAAATCCTCCGTGCGCGCGGTCGCGGCCGGTGACGGCTCATCGGCTAGGGTTGACTGGGCGGCGAACAGCGACAGGGCGGCCAGCAGCACAACCAGCAGCGTCTTGAACGGATCAAGGTGGGCGCTGACCCACTTGCAGGCTGTATGGTCGAGGGGGGTGAGTCGGGTGTGGGTGTACATGCTCATGCACCTTTGAGCGCACCGGCGGCCTGCGGGTTGCGCGGATACCCCACCCGAGCCTGCCGGACTGTGCAAAGAGGGCTAAAATGCCGATAGTATGACAGGACGGTAAACAGGGTTCTGCCATGCGCTTTCCTGTCGATCCCCTGCCGGTCACCCCGCCGGCGGAGGACTTGTACGAGATCCGCGAGCGGCCGCCGGTGACCGCGACCCGTTTCGTGCGCGCGCGCACCCTGCCCCCGCTGATCCTGCCGCCGCGCCGCAAGGCGCGTGAGCAGTCGACCCAAGGGCACCCGCCGGCTGCGCAGGACACGCCCGCCGAGCGGCTGCAGACCACTGGGATGCCTGTGACCGAGGAGCGCCGCCGGGGCGACCGCCGGGTGGCGCAGGTGCCCGTGCTGCTCGACACCCGCAGCGGCATCGACCGGCGTCGGTCCAGCACAGGGCAGGGGGGCGCGGCCATCGACATCGAGGTCTGAGGGTTTGCGTCCACGCCTGCCGTAGACCTGCTCCACCTGCACGGGGGTGTGGCGAGGCGGCTGCGATTCAAGCCCGCACCGGCTCGAACACCGCATCCAGGTTGAGGCTGTCGCAATAGTCAAGGAAGTCGCCGCGCAGGGTGGGGATGTGCATGTTGGCAGGCACGCCCACGGTCATGTTGACCGAGAACATGGGGGTGCCGGTATGCGGGGCGGGGTAGGTCTCGGTATTGAGCTCCTCGATGTTGATGCCCTGGCGGGCGAAATAGCTGGCCAGGCTGTGCACGATGCCGGGGTGGTCGATGGCCACCACCTCGATGTGATAGGGTACCAGCGGCTGCTTGCGCTCCGGCGGACGGGTGCGTTTGTGGATGATGGCCAGGCCCAGGTCCTCACCGATCGCTGGCAGTCGATCCTCCAGCTTGCTTAAGGCGTCCCAGCGGCCCGACAGCAACAGGATCATGGCGAACTGCCCGCCCAGCAGGGCCATGCGCGACTCCACGATGTTACAGCCGGCATCCAGGATGCGTGCGGTCAGCCGGTCCACCAGGCCCACCTGATCAGCGCCCGAGGCGGTGATGACGAGATAGTCCATGACGGGCGGTTGGTTCATGGCTGGTCCTTGCAGGTTTCAGCGCCGACATTTTAGCCCATGCCGATGGCCGGTCCAGGGTTCAGGGACCGAGGCTTTCACGTTCCATGAGGATGTAGGTGTTATAGGCATTGACCCGGTTGGCCTCGGCGAAGGCGGGCAGGTGTTCGTAGCGCGACCAGTCGGTGTTGCGATAGGCCTCCTCGAAGGGGACCAGGTCGGCCACTGCACGACCCATCTGCTCGCGCAGATAGCGTAGATAGTCGCGCGTGAGGCCAAGGTCCTGCGCGGGCTCCAGCGAGGCCTGTCCGTGGCCGGGCACCAGTACGCGCGGGGCGAGTGCCAGCAGCTTTTCGAGCGAGGCGAGCCATAGCCGCGAGTCGGCCTCGCCAACGAAAGGCACGCGCCCCTTGAACACGAGGTCACCGGCGTAGAGGACCCCGTCGTCGGCCACGAACAGGGCCAGGTCCTCGGGTGAGTGGGCCGGTCCTACGTGCCGCACCAGGAAGCGCACGCCGCCCAGTTCGAAATCGACATCACCCTCCAACCACACGTCGGCCTCGATGAAGCGCTGCAGCTCATCGCTCACCCAGGGCTGCAGGACCTCCTTGCGCTGTTCGAAGCGCAGCCGCGCCGCGAGGCTGCGGGTGGCGCCTTGGGCGTTGACGTGCGCCCAAATCTCGGCCCCGGCGTCCTTGAACACCTGCAGGCCATAGTAATGGTCGGCGTGGAAATGGCTGACGAGCACGCGCCGGATGGGGGCTTGGGTCAGCTTGCGGATCTCGGCCAGCATGGCCTGGGCCAGCGAGGGCGTGCCCAGCGCGTCGAACACCACCACCCCGGCAGGGGTGATGACGAAGCCGGCATTGGACATGAAACCCTGATTGTCGGCCGAGGCCGCCCCCGCAAGGCCAGGGACGTAGTAGCTGTGCGGCCCGATCTGTACGGCGCGCACCGGCACGTCCACGGGCGGATATTCGGCGGCGTGGACCCGTGTGCCGGCGAGGACCAGGGCGAGGGACAGGAAGGCGGACATCAACCTGTGCATGGGACCTCCAAGGAGCGGTGCAGGGGTGCAATCCGGGCCATTATGTTATTTTTGGCCGTCTAGACCCGTCCAGGTTCGTTCCGTTTTGCCTTTGAAGCGCCTCCTGCCCTTCCTGCTCGCCTTCGTGCTGCCCATCGTGCTGATCTATGCCTGGTGGGGCGGTTTCAATCCGGTCGAGCTCCACCGCGGCCTGCGTGGTCCTTACACCTATGCCTACGTCGAGCACGTGGGCGACTACGCCGATATGGCCGAACGGCTGCCCGAGCTGCGCCGGCAGCTGGAGGCGGCGGGCATTGCCGCAGGGCCCAGCATCGCGGTGCTGTATTCCGATCCCGGTCGGGTGCCGCGTGACCAGCGCCGCGCGCGTGTGGGGTACGTGGTGCCAGCGGGCAGCCGGCCGCCCGCCCCCTTCCTGCTCGATACCCTGCCGACGCGGCAGGTGCTCAGCGCGCGGGTGCGTGCGACCTGGATGCTCGCACCCAGCCGGGCCTACCAGGCCCTGCACGAGGCGCTCGCAGCCGAGGGCGGGACGATACGCATGCCGACCGTGGAACTGTACGAGGACTCGGGCAGCCCCTGGCGCCCCGGTGTGATGACCGTGGAGGTGGAGACACCGTGACCCTGTTTGCCATCCTGGCCGCTTTGCTGTGGGAT
>JANWZL010000052.1 GCA_025054655.1 Thiobacillaceae bacterium
TCTCCTGCCCCTGCTCGAGGCCCTCGCGGCGGGCGATGGGCCGCGTCTGCTGCGCGAGGCGGAGAACCTCGCCGAGCGCAGCCTGTCGTTCGATGCCGCACTGCAGGACCTGGCTGGTCTGCTGCACGAGATCGCCCTGCTGCAGGTGGTGCCGCAGGCGGTGCAGGAGGACCTGCCCGAGCGGGACCGGCTGGTCGCGCTCGCCGAACGGCTGGACGCCGAGACGGTGCAGCTGTATTACCAAATCGCCACCCTGGGCCGACGCGACCTGGACTGGGCGCCGGACGAGTACACCGGTTTTCGCATGACCCTGCTGCGCATGTTGGCCTTCGTACCAGAGGACAGCGGTCAGGGGGCGGCGATCAGTACTCCGGCAGCGCAGGCCCAGGGGCAGCTCTCCGGCGGCACGGGGGATGAGGTTACCCCTCAGCGCCTGCCGGCCCAGCATGCGCCGGCAGGCTTGGACTGGATGGGTCTGACCCACACCCTGACGGGCGGTGTCAAGCAGCTCGCGATGCAGTGCGAGGTGGTCGAATACCTCGGCGACCGGCTGCGGCTGCGGTTGCCCGAGGCCCATCGGCGCCTGTACGAGGGTTTCGGCGACAAGCTGCGCGCCGTCTTGCGCGAACGGCTGGGCGAGGCGCTGCGGGTGGAATACGAATTCGGCGCCACGCAGGGGGCGAGCCCGATCGAGGTCATCCGTCTGGAGCAAGCGCAGCGCCAGGCCGAGGCCGAGGCCGCGATCCGCGCCGATCCTGTCGTGCGCAGCCTGGTGGACGAGTACGGCGGACGCATCACCGACATCAAACCGCTATGATTGCGCTTTCGTCGCAACCGAGGATACGGACATGGTCAAAGGCGGTATCGGCAACCTGATGAAACAGGCCCAGCTGATGCAGGAGAACCTGCAAAAGGCGCAGCAGAAGATCGCCGAGCTGGAGGTGGAAGGCAACGCCGGCGCCGGCATGGTGCGCGTGGTGATGACCGGCAAACACGACGTCAAGCGGGTGACGATCGACCCCTCGCTCCTGAGCGAGGACAAGGAGATGCTGGAGGACCTCATCGCCGCCGCCGTCAACGACGCCGTGCGCAAGGTCGAGGCGGCCGCCCAGGAGCTGATGGCCGGGGTGACGGCGGGCCTGCCCCTGCCGCCGGGACTGAAGTTGTTTTAAGCCGCACACGGGTGCGGGGACCAGGGTCACCCACAGCCCCCACGCCTGATCCCTGTGACCCCTCACCCCTGATCCCCGATCCCTGCCCCCTGATCCCTGTCATCCGAAATGCACCCCCCCATCCTGGCCGCCCTCATCGACGCGCTGCAGGCCCTGCCGGGTGTGGGGCCGAAGTCGGCCGCGCGCATGGCCTATCACCTGCTGCAGCGCGACCGTGCAGCGGCCGGCCGGCTGGCGCAGGCGCTGGTCGAAGCCCTGGAGCGCCTGCGCCCCTGCGCGCGCTGCAACAACTTCAGCGAAACACCGGTGTGCGAGCTGTGCCGCAACCCGCGCCGCGACCCCAGGCAGCTGTGCGTGGTGGAGATGCCGGTGGACCTCAACCGCTTCGAGGAGACGCATGCCTACTCGGGCCTGTACTTCGTGCTCATGGGGCACCTGTCCCCGCTCGACGGCATCGGCCCGCGCCACATCGCCTTGGAGCGGCTCATCGCCCGCGCCTGCGACGGGGTGACCGAGGAAGTGATCCTCGCCACCAACTTCACCCCCGAGGGCGAGGCCACCGCCCACTACGCCGCCGAGCTGCTCAAGGCCCGCGGGCTCAAGGTCACGCGCATGGCGCGCGGCATGCCGGCCGGCGGCGAACTGGAATACGTCGATGGACTGACCATCGCCCAGGCCTATCTGGACCGTAAACCCCTCTGACCCCTCTGCCCGTGTCCCCACCATGGAACTGAGCCCCCTTACCGCGCTGTCCCCCCTGGATGGCCGCTATCGCCGCATCACCGCGCGGCTCGCCCCCTATTTCAGCGAGTTCGGCCTGATCCGCTACCGCGTGTACGTGGAAATCGAATGGCTCAAACACCTGTCGGCCGAGCCGGCCATCACCGAGGTGCCGCCCTTCAGCCCCAGCACCCTGGCCGAGCTGGATCAGCTCGCGGCCCAGTTCACGCCCGCCGATGCCGAGCGGGTGAAGGCCATCGAACGGGTGACCAACCACGACGTCAAGGCGGTGGAGTACTTCCTCAAGGAGCGCCTGGCCGAGAACGTCGAGGTGATGCGGGTGAAAGAGTTCATCCACTTCGCCTGCACCTCGGAGGACATCAACAACCTCGCCCACGCCCTCATGTTGCGCGATGCCCTGGCGCAGGTGCTCATGCCGACCCTGGAGCGCCTGCGCGATCGGCTGACGGCGCTGGCGGTGGAGCTGGCGGAGCTGCCCATGCTCGCCCGCACCCACGGTCAGCCCGCCACCCCCACCACGCTCGGCAAGGAGCTGGCCAACCTGGTCTGGCGGCTCGAGCGCGCCCGCGCTCGGGTGGCGGCGGTCGAACCGATGGGTAAGATGAACGGTGCGGTGGGCAATTACAACGCCCATCTGGTCGCCTATCCCGAGGTGGACTGGGAGGGGCTCGCCCGCCGCTTCGTCGAGGGCCTGGGCCTCGTCTTCAACCCCTACACCACCCAGATCGAGCCGCACGATTACATGGCCGAGCTGTTCGACGCCCTGGCCCGCGTCAACACCCTGCTCATCGACCTGGACCGCGACCTGTGGAGCTACATCTCGCTCGGCTACTTCCGGCAGAAGGTGGCGCCGCAGGAGGTGGGCTCTTCCACCATGCCGCACAAGGTCAACCCCATCGACTTCGAGAACTCCGAAGGCAACCTCGGGGTGGCCAACGCCCTGCTGCGCCACCTGGCGGAGAAGCTGCCCATCTCGCGCCTGCAGCGCGACCTGACCGACTCCACCGTGCTCAGGAACATGGGGGCGGCGCTGGGCCACGCCCTGATCGGCTATGAGAGCTGCCTGCGCGGGCTGGACAAGCTGGCAGCCGATCCGCAGCGCCTGGCACAGGACCTGGAGGCGAACTGGGAGGTGCTGGCCGAACCCATCCAGACCGTCATGCGGCGCTACGGGGTGGAAAACCCCTACGAGCAGCTGAAGGCGCTCACCCGCGGTAGGACCGGCCTCACCCGCGAGGAGCTGGCCGCCTTCATCCACACCCTGCCCATCCCCGAAGCGGCGCGCGAGCGGCTGCTCGCCCTCACCCCCGCCACCTACACCGGCAAGGCGGCGGAGTTGGCACGGCGCATCGGTCAAGGCAGCCACGGTTAGGCCGGCTGTCCGCGCGGCCTGCTCTGGCCGCCCATCGCTGCGTGCAGGCGTTGGGTTTTTGTCGTACGCAGGCTATGCTGTGATTGCCCCTCACAGCGATGAGCCAACCGCGTGAGCACCCCACCCCTGACGCCCGAGCTCGAGGCCGTCCTCGACCGCCACGGCCGCGACCCCACGCGGCTGGTGCAGATCCTGCGCGAGGCGCAGGAGCTTGCGGGCTGGCTTCCCCCACCCCTCATCACCGCGCTCGCCCGCGCGCTCAGACTACCGCGCGCACGCGTGGAGGGCACGGCCGCCTTCTACAGCTTCCTGTACCTCAGGCCGGCGGGCCGTTACCGCGTGCTCTTCTCCGACAACGTCACCGACCGCATGCAGGGCTCCGAGGCGCTGCTCGACCAGCTGTGCGAGCGGCTGTGGGCGGAGAAGGGCCGGGTCACGGAGGACGGCCTGGTCTATATCGACACCACCTCCTGCACGGGTTTGTGCGACCAGGGGCCGGGCTTGCTCGTCAACGGTTGGGCCATCCCGCGCGCCAGCCGCGAGCGGCTGGACCTTATCGCCGGCCTCATCCTCGAGCAGCGTCCGCTGGCGGAATGGCCGGCCGAGCTGTTCCACATCGACCACCCCATCCACCGGCGTGACCTGCTGCTCGCTGAGCCCCCTACTGCGGGCGAGGCGCTCGCCGCCGTGCTCGCCCACGACGCCGACGGCAGCGGACTGCTGGCCCAGGTCGAGCGGGCCGGGTTGCGTGGACGCGGTGGCGCGGGCTTCCCCACGGCGCGCAAATGGGCGGCCTGCCGTCAGGCGCCCGGTGCGGTGCATTACGTGGTGTGCAACGCCGACGAGGGCGAGCCGGGCACCTTCAAGGACCGCGTGCTGCTCGCCGAGTATGCCGACCTCGTGCTCGAGGGCATGACCCTGTGCGCCTATGTCTTGGGCGCCGGCCGCTCGCCCACCCAGGGGCTGATCTACCTGCGCGGGGAATACCGCTTCCTGCTCGAACATCTGCAGAGCGCACTCGCCCGCCGCCGCGCGGCGGGGCTGCTTGGCCGCGCCATCTGTGGCCGGGCGGGGTTTGACTTCGACATCGAGCTGCACCTGGGTGCCGGGGCCTATGTCTGCGGTGAGGAGAGCGCCCTGCTGGAGTCACTGGAGGGCAAACGTGGGGTGCCGCGCAACCGGCCGCCCTACCCCGTCACCCACGGCTATCTGGGCCAGCCCACCGTGGTCAACAACGTCGAGACCTTCTGCGCCGCCGCCGTCATCGCCCGGCACGGGGCCGAGGCCTACCGCGCTCGCGGCACGCCCGACTCCCCCGGCAGCAAGCTGCTGTCGGTGGCGGGCGACTGCGCCCGGCCGGGCGTGTATGAGTACCCCTTCGGCGTGACGGTGCGCGAGGTGCTGGCCGACTGCGGGGCGCAGGATGCGCAGGCGGTGCAGGTGGGCGGGCCCTCCGGCACCCTTGTCGGCCCGCACGAGTTCGACCGCCGCATCGCCTTCGAGGACCTCGCCACCGCCGGGGCCTTTACGGTGTTCGGCCCGCAGCGCGACCTGTTCGAGGTGGTGCGCAATTACGTGCACTTCTTCGCCCACGAAAGCTGCGGCTTCTGCACCCCTTGCCGGGTGGGCACCGCCATCCTGCGCGGAGTGATGGACAAGATTCACGCCGGCCGCGGGGCGCGGCACGACCTCGAGCAACTCGAACAGGTGGAGCGGGCCATGCGGCTCGCCTCGCACTGCGGGCTGGGGCAGACCGCCTGCAACCCCCTGCGCGACCTGCGCACCCGTTTCCGACCGACGCTGGAGCGGCGGCTCGCCTCGCTCGATTTCGCACCCGCCTTCGACCTCGACGCGGCGCTGGCACGCGCCCGCGCCTTTACCGGCCGCGACGATGCGCGCGCCCACCTGCATACTGACACGCTCGCGTCATGAACACCCGCTTGAGTTTCCTGCTCGATGGCGCCGAGGTCCCGTTCACCCCAGGCCAGAGCGTGATCCAGGCGGCGCTCGCTGCCGGGCGCTACATCCCGCACCTGTGTTATCACCCCGAGTTCACCCCGCACGGCAGTTGCAAGCTGTGCACCGTGCGCGCCGACGGCCGGCCGGCGGCCGCATGCACCCTGCCGGCACGCGCGGGCCTCCAGGTGGACAGCGAGACCGAGGAGCTGCGCGCGCTGCGCCGCACCCTGGTGCAGATGCTGTTCGCCGAAGGCAACCACTTCTGCCCTTCGTGCGAGAAGAGCGGCAACTGTGTGCTGCAGTCCCTGGGTTACGATCTGGAGGTGCATACGGCAGGCTTTCGTCACTTCTTCCTCGACCGGCCGGTGGACGCCTCGCACCCGGACATCCTGCTCGACTTCAACCGTTGCGTGCTCTGCCGCCTGTGCGTGCGCGCCTCCGAGGAGGTGGACGGCAAAGGGGTGTTCTACCTGGGCGGGCGTGGGGTGCAGCGGCGGCTGCTGGTGAGCAGCGAATCCGGGCGCCTGGCCGACACCGACATCGCCGTGACCGACAAGGCGGTGGAGGTATGCCCGGTGGGGGTGATCCTCAGGAAACATGTCGGCTTCGCCGTGCCCATCGGTCGCCGGCGTTACGACGTCAAGCCGCTGCGCGAGCGCGCCCTGGAGGATGCCCCCCGCGGCGAAGAGGGCACGCATGGCTGAACGCCGGCTGCGGGTGGCCACGGCCTCGCTGGCCGGCTGTTTCGGCTGCCACATGTCGCTGCTGGACATGGACGCGCGGCTGCTGGAACTGTTGCCGCACATCGAGTTCGACCGCTCGCCCTTCACCGACATCAAGCAGCTCAGCCCCTGCGACCTGGGGCTGATCGAAGGCGGGGTGTGCAACGCCGAGAACGTCGAAGTCCTGCTCGAATACCGCCGCAAGTGCAGGATCCTGGTGGCGGTGGGGGCCTGCGCCATCACCGGCGGGCTGCCGGCCCAGCGCAACCACCTGGACATCGGCGCCTGCCTGCAGGAGGTCTATCTGACCGAGCCCGGCACCACGCACGGCCTGATCCCCAACGACCCGGAACTGCCGCTGCCGCTGGACAAGGTCTATCCCATCCAGGAGGTGGTGCGCGTGGACTATTTCCTACCCGGCTGTCCACCGCCGGCCGAGGCGTTCTGGCGGCTGCTCAGCGACCTCGTCGCCGGCCGCACGCCGCATCTGCCCCGCGAGCTGATCCGCTATGACTGAGCCCACTGCGGACGGTCTGCGCCGGGTGGCCATCGACCCGCTCACGCGGGTGGAGGGCCACGGCAAGGTCACGTTGATGATCGACCACGTGGGCCGCGTCGTGCAGGCACGGCTGCACATCGTCGAGTTCCGTGGCTTCGAGAAATTCGTGCAGGGCCGTCCCTATTGGGAGGCCCCGGTCATGGTGCAGCGGCTGTGCGGCATCTGTCCGGTGTCGCACCACCTGGCCGCCGCCAAGGCCATGGACCAGATCGTAGGGGCGCACACCCTCACCCCCACAGCGGAGAAGGTGCGCCGGCTGATGCATTACGGCCAGATCCTGCAGTCCCATGCGCTGCACTTCTTCCACCTCGCCTCGCCCGACCTGCTGTTCGGCTTCGACGCCGAGCCCGCGCGCCGCAACCTGTCCGGTCTGATCGCCGCCGACCCCGAACTGGCGCGCAAGGGCATCGAGCTGCGCCGCTATGGCCAGGAGGTGATCCGCGTCACCGCCGGCAAACGCATCCACGGCACCGGCGCCATCCCCGGCGGGGTGAACAAGAATGTCAGCCGCGAGGAGCGCGACGAGCTGCGCAAGGACATCTACCGTGTGCTGGGCTGGTGCCTGGAGGCGGTGGAGCGCGTGCGCCAGCTCTATGACCGGCACGCCCGCCTGTTCGACCGCTTCGGCACCATAGCGGCGCACCAGCTCTGTCTCGTGCGCGCCGACGGGGCCATGGACCTCTATCACGGCGGCCTGCGCGCGCGCACGCGCGAGGGCCGCACGCTGTTCGACCACGTCGATTACGGCCACTACTGGGAACAGATCGGCGAAGAGGTGCGGCCTTGGTCCTACATGAAGTTCCCCTATCTGCGCGCCCTGGGGCCGCAGGATGGCTGGTACCGGGTGGGCCCGCTCGCGCGCGTGAATCTCTGCGACCACATCCCCACGCCGCTCGCCGATCACGCGCGGCGGGTGTTCCTGGCCTATGGCGGGGGCAGCGCCGCACGCGCCACCCTGGGCACGCACTGGGCGCGCATGATCGAGCTACTGCACGCCGCCGAGGTGATCAAGGCGCTGCTCGACGACCCCGACCTGCAGGGCGACGAACTCACCGTGCGCGGCCAGCCCCAGGAGCGCGGCGTCGGCGTGCTCGAGGCGCCGCGCGGCACCCTCATCCACCACTACCGGGTGAACGCGGAGGGGCTCATCACCCGCTGCAACCTCATCGTCTCCACCACCCACAACAACCAGGCGATGAACGAGACCCTGCTCGCGGTGGCGCGTGAACACCTGGATGGGCGCGAACTGACAGAGGGTCTGCTCAACCACCTCGAGGTGGCCATCCGCGCCTACGACCCCTGCCTGTCCTGCGCCACCCACGCCTTGGGGCAGATGCCGCTCATCGTCGAGCTCGTCGGGCCCGACGGCGCGGTGCTCGGGCGCGTCCAGCGCGACGGCTGAGCCGCCGTCCTTACTGCAGCCGCATGCGCTGCAGCACCACCTGCTGCGGCTCCATGAAACCGCTGCTGCGGACGTTGATGCGCAGGGTGTCGCCTTGGAGGGTGTAATCGCCGTTGATGAACAGGGCCGAGCGACCGTAGTTGAAGACGTACACCAGCAGGCCCGTCCGGCCGACGGTGTAGGAGCCGGCCACACCCAGGCCGGAGTGGGGGTCCACCATCAGAAACACCCCGTCGGGCGAGAAGTACATACGCAGCCCCACGTTCGCCTTGGCGGCGGCATCCACCACCGTCCAGGCGCCCAGCGGCGGTGGTTGCAGCGGTGCCGCTGGAGTCTCGGCGCGCACGCCCTGGCCGAGGGTGAGCAGCGCCAGCACGCACAGGGTGAAAAGGCGCAGTTGATGCATCAGACGTGTCGCAGACATGGTTCACCTCCAGCGGGTCGGTATGTCGTTTCTACTATACCATCCATCCCGGTCCTTTCAGGGTGGGCGGCAGCCCAGCCGTGCCGCCCGTCTGGCCGCCCCGCACGGCCTCGCCCGGCCCATGGCCCGGCGAACCGCATGCCAGGTGCAGCCCGGCGTGTTCGCCTGTTGTTGCCGGAAATCCTCACCCCGCCGTGGTCAAGCGGGCGGGGTGACCCCCAGTACGAGGTCGAAGCGGGCGGCAAGCTGCACCCCTGGCGTGCGGGCCGGCCGGAATTCGGCCGTGACCAGGTGGCGCAGGTGTGGCGGGATGGAGCGGTAGAGGAAATCGCCCTCGTTGCGCGGCTCGCCAGCCACGTAGAGCTGGGTGGTGAAGGCACGGCGGCCGGGCAGGATCACCGCGTAATGGATGTGCGGCGTGCGGCCCGGATAGGGCACGGGGCGGATGGTGCGGAAGCGGTAGCGGCCCTCGGCATCGGTCACGCTGTGGCCGAAGCCCTGGAAGTCCTCGTCGATGGGCCCGCCGGCATCGAGCGGATGGTGATAGCGGCCGTAGGCGTCGCACTGCCAGATCTCCACGCGCAGGCCCGCCAGCGGCCGCCCGTCGGGGTCGAGCAGCCGCCCGTCCAGATCGACGATCTCGCCACGCGCCACGCCGCTGCGCCCGGCCACCCGGGTGAGATCGTTGTCCTGGTCGAGCGGTGGCGTGTGCGGGTAGAACGGCCCGGCGGTCTGCGCCGGTGTGGGGACGAGCCGGGCGGCATGGGCCGGGGCAGCGAGCAGCAGGCCGGCAAGGCCCAACAGCAGATGACGGCGTTGGGTGTCCGGTCGCATGGTGTAAGCCCTCCCCGCTATGGAGCCTTCAGCCGCGGGCAAAGTTTCCCACCGTGCGCACCAGGCCGGCCGTGAGCCGATAGAGCACCAGTGCATTCAATACATGCCACAGGAAGTGCGTACCCACCGGCAGCCAGGCGCACACGCTGAGGTCCAGCGTGCGCAGGGTGAGCGAGACGGCGAGCAGGCCCGTGGCCAGGGTGAACTCGCGCGCTCCGGGCAAGCCTCGGCGGGTAAGCCACAAAGCGAGCAGCGCCAGCGCCACCCAGGTGGGCAGATAGAACACCGAGCCGTTCAGGGTGTCAGGCGGCAGACTCGCCTGCACGGCGCTGTTGACGGCATGATAGAACGCGAACAGGGCGAGCGTGGCGGGCCAGGTCAGGCCCGCCACGCGGCGCAGGGCCACGAGCAGGAAGAGGCTGATGTAAGCGAGGATGGGCAGCACGTCCAGCCACAGGGCCCAGACCTGCGCGGTCAGATGCCACAACCCGCTGCCGATACCGATGGCGGCGATGAGCGCGATGAGCAGGGCGAGGTCCCAGCCCTGTCGCAGCCGCCCGCGATAGGCCCGGCGGTAGGGGCCCAGGAGCAGACCGGCGGCGACCAGGAAGGCGAGGTTGCTGAGCGTGTTGAGCGGCTCGGCGGCAAGCCCCGCCGCCGTACGCTCGCAATACAGGTCGAGGTGGCCGCCCACTGCCGGCCGTCAATGCGGCTTGGGCCCTTCCGCGATGCGGTCCATGAGGGCGAACATGACCCCGGAGACCACCAGCACCACGTGGATGCCCACCTTCCAGGCGAGCTGCTCGGTGGTGTAGTGGCTGACGTTGATGAAGGCCTTGAGCAGCTCGATGCCGGAGATGGCGACGATGGAGGCGATCAGCTTGATCTTCAGGCCCGAGAAGTCCACCTTGCCCATCCACTCCGGGCGGTCTTCATGGCCCTCGCCGGTGTGGATCTTGGACACGAAGTTCTCGTATCCGCTGAAGATGATGATCAGCAACAGGTTGGCCACCAGGGACATGTCCACCAGGGTGAGCACCGCCAGCACCAGCTCGGACTCGCTGGCGGTGAAGATGTGTCCGACCACGTGGAAGAACTCCTGGGTGAACTTGATCAACAGGAGCAGGATGCTCACCACCAGACCGATGTAGAATGGCGCCAGCAGCCAGCGGCTGTTGAACATGAGCAGTTCCAGGCCGTGTTCGATGCGTTTCATGCGGGCTGTCCTCGTGTACGTCGCAGAAGGCGGATTCTAACCCAGCTGCGTTCGGGCATCGTTGCGACGCGGCGCGTACCGCCCGCGCCGATGCGGGCGGACGACTGCCCGTGAACACTTGCGCAGCCGCCCGGTCTCACCCTCATGCCCTGCGCCTGTGCAGACTCCTGTGCGACCACCCCCCGTGAGCGTCGCCAGCGCGTGACCCTATGGTGGGTGCTCATGATCAATGCGGTGATGTTCGCCGTCGTCGCCACGGCCGCCCTGCAAGCCCGCTCGAGCGCGCTGCTGGCCGACAGCCTGGACAACCTGGGCGATGCGCTGACCTATGCTCTGAGCCTGTATGCAGTCGGCCGTGGGGCGCGGGCCAAGGCCTGGGTGGCCCTGTTCAAGGGCGGGCTGATCCTGACGGCGGCCCTGGCGGTGGCGCTACAGCTCGGCTGGCGGCTCATCGAACCGGTCGAGCCCCTGTTCGAGTGGATGGGGGCCTTCAGCCTGCTCGCCCTGGCTGCCAACGGGGTGTGCTTCTGGCTGCTCAGCCGCCACCGGCACGAGGACCTCAACATGAGCTCGGTATGGGAGTGTTCGCGCAACGACATCGCCGCCAACCTCGCCGTGCTGCTCGCCGCCGGCGGGGTGTGGGCGACCGGCTCGGCCTGGCCCGACTGGCTGGTGGCGGCGGGGCTACTCGTACTGCTCGCGCGCTCCTCGGTGCGGGTGATCGGCGCTGCGCTAACGCAGCTCAGGCTCCGCGCAGACGTGGGCCTGGACGGGACCGTGTAGCCGCGACGCATGCCGCGAAGATCCGCGGTTGCGACCGGCCAGCGGTCATCGGGGAGACAGTTCGCGGCTTTCGCCGCTCCTACCCGTCGTAGCGACCCCGCGTGGCGGGCGCACAGGACCGCATGGGGCCCTCGTCCCGCCGCGCTGGGCCCGCACCGTTTGGGTGGCGGGCCCGCAAGCCGCAGCGACGGTCAGCTGCTCAGCGCATCGCCTCCTCGAACCGCCGGTTGACCTCGTTCCAGTTGACCACGTCCCACCAATATTTGACGTAGTCGCCACGCCGGTTCTGATAGCTCAGGTAATAGGCGTGCTCCCACACGTCCAGCCCGAGGATGGGGGTGCCCTTGACGGTGATCTCGGGCAGGTCCATGAGCGGGTTGTCCTGGTTGGGGGTGGAGGTCACCGCCAGCTTCTTGTCCGGGGTGACCACCAGCCAGGCCCAGCCGGAGCCGAAGCGGCCCATGGCGGCGGCGGAGAACTGTTTCCTGAACTCGTCCATGGAACCGAACTGGGCCTTGATGGCCGCATCCAGGGCCTCGCTGGGCTTGCCGCCCTGGCCGGCGGGGGCCATGACCTTCCAGAAGATCTCGTGGTTGTAGTGGTTGCCGCCGTTGTTGCGCACGGCGGTGTTGTACTTGGAGACCTGGCGCAGCACCTGCTCGATGGTCATGGTGGCCAGTTCCGGATAGGTCTTGATCTGGGCGTTGAGGCCATCGACCGCCGCCTTGTGGTGGCGGGTGTAGTGCAGCTCCATGGTCATGGCGTCGATCTGCGGCTCCAGCGCGGTGTAGGCATAGGGCAGCGGCGACTGGGTGAACTGGGCCGCGGCGAGCCAAGGCATCAGGGCGGCGGTCAGTCCGGCCAGCATGAGGGGGAGACGGCGGTGAGACGTGTGAGCATGGGTTAGAGCGTGCATGAGACCTCCATGTCTGACGGAAAAAGACAGTAAACCCGATCGTACCGGTCCGATCGGCAAAGCTTCATTCGGGTGCAAGGTGCAGCCTGAGCACCCAGCGCAGGATGGCCTCCAGGTCGGCCTCGCTCACCCTGTCCTCGCCGTAGGGCGGCATGGGTGCACGGCCCCAGACCTCGCGACTGCCCGAGCGCACCTTGCCCTTGAGATAGACCAGGGCCTCCGGCTCCATGGCATATCTGCGGTTGACCTGGCGAAAGGGCGGCCCTAGCTTGCGCTCGTCGAGGTCGTGGCAGGAGGTGCAGCCGTTCTTGTCGGCCAGGGCGTAGCTGGCCTGGGTCGGACCGGCGCCGAGGCAAGCGAGGCCCAACAGGACGATCGATACGGTCTTCATTTCTTCGGGATGGCGTTGGCCTGGACGAAACGGTCGATCTCCGACGGTTGGAGTTCGACCTTGTGTTCCTTCTTGAGGCTCTGGATATAGGCCTCGAGCGCCTGGCGCTGCTTCTCCTGGGCGAGGAACTGGCGCAGCGGCTCACGCACGCCCTCGAAGGCCATCAGCCCGCCGGGTTGCACGTCCACCAGTTTGACCAGGTGATAGCCGTGCTGGGTCTTGATCGGGGGGCTTACCTCACCTTTCTTCATGCCGGCGAGCACCTGGGCGAACTCGGGCGGGGCCTTGCTGCGTTCGACGGTGCCCAGTTGTCCGCCCTTGTGTTTGCTCATGGTGTCGGTGGACAGCTCCAGCGCCAATTGGGCGAAGTCCTCACCGCGGGCGAGCCGCTGTGCAGCCGCCTGCGCGTCTTTGAGGGTGGCGAACTGGATGTGGGCCAGGGTCCAGCGCTCCTCGGTGGTGAACTCGTCCTTGTGTTCGTCGAAATACTTCCTGATGTCGGCGTCGGTGACCTTGGTCTGGTCGGCGATCACCTTCTCCAACATGCGCTGAGTGATGATGCTCTTCTCCGCCAGGGCGACCTGCCGGCGCACCTGCGGGTCCTTGTCCATCCCCTGTTTGAGCGCCTCGCGGTAGATCATCTCCTTGTGCGCGTACTCCTCCACGTAACGGCGCAAGGCTTCCTTGTCGTTGAGCAGGGCGATGCGCGCCGGTTCGGGCATGAGGGTGAGGCTCAACGCGAGATCGTCCGTGTGTATGGACTGGCCGTCCACCTTGGCCAGCACGGGGCCGCCGTCCACCGCTTGCTCGGGCGGCGAGGCCGGGCCGCAGGCCGCCAACAGACCGGCAGCCGAGAGGGTGACGAACAGGCGTGTCAGCGTGCGGATCGGATGGGTGCTCATGGGCTCTCTGTGCAAAGTGGCGTGTGGATCGGAATCCGCCGAAAAAAAGGCGGGGTTTCCCCCGCCCATGATCTCACGTCTGTCTTTACTTGACCGGTTCCACTCCGATGAAGTGTTTGAGCCGCACCGGGGTGTTGAAGGTGGTGTCGGTGCCGCGCTTGGCCTTGATCGCGTCCTCCAGGATCATGATCCCCTCCATGGAGCGGATCATGCTGGTGTTGAGCGACTCCTTGGCCTGGTCGATGTTGTGGAAGCCGGCGCTGGTCTCCGCCGTCCACCACTCATAATGGGTGTGGGCGTGCCAGTGCTTCTCACGCGCCTCCTTCAGCACCGCCTCGTCCACCCCGACCGCACGGGCCTCGATGAACTTGTTGATGAGCTGGGTGAGCCAGAACTCGGCCTTGCGCGCTTTGCCCTTCAACATGTTGGCGGTGGACTCGATCACATAGATCGCCTGCTTCTCGCTCCAGTCGGTGTGGCAGCTCAGGCAGGTCTCCTTGATGTAGTTCTTGGGATTGGTCTGCCAGTGCGAGGTATAGACCTTGCCCGCATTGTCCTTGACCTTGGGCATGTGGCAGTCGGCGCAACCCACCCCCGCCTTGTGGTGCTTGGAGTTGTAGAAGGTCTCCGCCTCGGGGTGCTGGGCCTTCCACAGCAACGCGCCGGTGATGCCGTGCCGGAAGTCACGGAAACGGATGCTGTCATAGTGCGCGTTGTTGTCCCACACGCTCTTGAACGGGAAGTGGTTGGTGCGCTGGTCGGCCATGCCGATGGGCTTGCCATCCACGGGGTCGATACCTGGGTTGCAGTTGTACTCGACGTGGCACTGAGCGCACATCAGGACCGAGTCGGGTTTCTCCAGATAGGCCACCTTGCGGGTGAAGCCGCGCAGGCCAAAGTCCTTGACCACGATCTTGGTGCGATTGGGGTCCTTGTGCCACAGGGTATCGGCCTCAGGCCGGGTGAGGGCTTGGATGAGGGCGTCACGCACAATCCTCGGCTTGGTGTTGTGCGGGTCGTGGCAGGCGTAGCAGTTGAGCGGATGGTTCAAGTCCTTGACGAATTCATACACCTTGGAGGTGCGCGACCACTTGGCGCCCGGCACCGGATCGCCCATGAAGGCCCAGTCGAGGATGTGGTCCTGGGTCTTGCAGTTCAGGCACACCGGGTTGGCGAAGGCGCCCGTACCGTGCATGAAGGGCTTGTGCGCGTCCTCGGTATAGACCTCCTTGAGCACGTCCCAGGCCTTGAGGTCCCCATGCAGGGCGAAGCCGCGCCAGCCGTCCTTGTACTGGAAGCGGCCGCCGTAGGCGCGGTCCACCAGCAAGTGGTCGATCAGCATGAAGGCGTGCGAACGCTGCATGGCGTGCTCACGGGTGAAGCCGTGCGGCATCATGATCAGGTCCCACGAGGGATTGGGCGACTTGCTCTTGTACAGCGCCTTCTCCTCGCGTGCCTTCTTGTCCCAGTTCATGCTGAAGAAGCTCTCGTACTGGGCACGGTGGCAGGTGCCACAAGCCTGGTGATCCTTGCGCGTGCCCGGCCGTTTCTTGATGTCGGTCAGGTGATCGGCCACCCCGGTGTGGCACTGCACGCAGTTGACCGCGGCGTGCTTGCTGCCTTGATGCAGATCACGGATGGGGGTGTGGCAGCCATAACAGGTGGTCTCCTGCACGGGCGGCTCCTGGGCCCCTTGCACCTTGGTGCTGGCCAGGGCGCTGACGTTGGCCGTCAGGCTGGCGGCGCAGGCCATCAACCCGACCAGGGCGGACCGCCAAGACAGCCATCTGAAGCCGTCGATGTCTCTGAACCTCATGGTGGACTCCTCTTTGTTGACAATACGATCAACAAACCCTTGGCCGCCCGCAGGCGACTGGCACGTTCCCTTGCGCGGCTCGTACCAGCAGCAACGCGACCGGACGCCGTATCCCACACCCGCCCCGCCTCCATCCTCTCCCGACCGCCGCTTGCCACTCTCGCTGGCGCTCAAGCACACCAGCCACGGATATGGACCAGGCCTGGGCATGGTTGATTGCTACTATAGGCAGACTGCGGGCGGCTTCCTTTGACGAGCGTCAAAAAAATTCCATGTCATCGAAGTGGAATAAGGAAACGCTGAAGAAATCGACGCGAGCGGGTGGAGGGCAAGGCG
>JANWZL010000056.1 GCA_025054655.1 Thiobacillaceae bacterium
GCTGCCGGTGTTGCTGAAAGGCCCCACTGGCTGCGGCAAGACCCGTTTCATGGAGTACATGGCCTGGCGTCTGCGGCGGCCGCTGATCACCGTCTCCTGCCACGACGACCTCACTGCCGCCGATCTGGTCGGCCGCTACCTAGTCAAGGGCGGCGAGACCGTGTGGGTGGACGGCCCGCTCACCCGTGCCGTGCGCGTGGGTGGCATCTGCTACCTGGACGAGATCGTCGAGGCGCGTAAGGACACCATGGTGGTGATCCATCCGCTCGCCGACGACCGGCGTACCCTGCCGATGGAGAAACTGGGCCAGCTGCTCGAGGCCCCAGACGAGTTCTGCCTGGCCATCTCTTACAACCCCGGCTACCAGAGCGTGCTCAAGGACCTCAAACACTCCACCCGGCAACGTTTCGTCGCCCTGGAGTTCAACTATCCCGCGCCTGAGCTGGAGCGGCGCATCGTCATGAACGAATCCGGCGTCGATGCGGCCACCGCCGAGCGCTTGGTGAAATTCGCCCACATGACCCGCAACCTCAAGGGCAGCGGACTGGAGGAAGGCGCCTCCACACGGCTGCTGGTGCATGCCGGCAAGCTCATCGCCAGCGGCATCGAACCGGTGGTGGCCTGCCAGAGCGCCGTGGCGCAGGCCGTCACCGACGACGCCGAGATGCTGGCTGCCATCCAAGAGCTGTCATCCTCCCTGTTCTGAGCCATCGATGCCCGCGCAGCCGCGCACCCGGCCGGAAATCGAACAGCTGCTCGACGAGTGGCTGGAAACCCAGTTCACTTTTCACGACGTCGGACCGGTTGCGCGTGCGTTGTGCAAGCTTACACGCGAGGAGCAGGACTTCGTGCTCGACTGGGTCAAGCGCATCGCCAGCACCCACATCACGCTCGCCCACCGCTTCGCCCAGCGCGCCCCAGACCTCCTCAAACGGCTCGACCGCCGCGCCATCGAGGCCTGGGCGGTACAGCTGTGCGACACCTATGACCGCGCCGGCATGTATGCCGCCATCCGCGTGGCGGACCAAGCGCGCAGCTTCATGCACGTGCATGCCGAGCACACCGCCGGCGCCTTGTTCGAGGACATCGCTGGTGTGCTCGGCAACTTTCTGCGCGGACTGCCTGGCCGGCCGCTCAGGCTGGAACAGGGCGAAGGGGTCTATACCGACGGCGAGCGCGTCTTCCTGCCCGCCATCATCGCCCGCTTGCCGTCACGCGAGGCCAATTTCAAACTGGCCAAGGCCATGGTGGCCATGCTCTGGGCACAAACCCGTTTCGGCACGCTGCGCGCCGATGTCGAGCCGGCCTGCGCCCTGCACGCCGACCGGCGAAGCGCGCTCGCCCAGTGGCACGGCCTGGAGACGCTGCGTCTGACGGCCGCCATCGGGCGCGAGCTGCCCGGTCTGCAGCGCGAGATGTCGCGCCTGTCGCAGCGGCTGGATGCGCAACTGCCCCCTGCCTGGGAGAGTATCGGCCGACGGCTCGCCCATCCCGAGGCGAGCGTGGAGGATAGTCTGCGGCTGCTTGCCGAGGCGTGTACCCTGCCGCCGTTCCCGCCCCGCTGCTATCAGGGGGAACTGAGACCCGAGGCGGTGGCTGCCGCCCGCGCCGCGCGCATCGACAAGGAGAAGGCACGACTACGCGTCAAACTAGCGCAACTGGAGGAAGAGCAGCGGCGAGCGCGTGGTCCGGTGCATGCTGGCGCCACTGCACCCGAGACGGCCAGGCGCGGCTTCGCGGCCCGGATGCACGAACAGGATGCACGACTGGAACTGGAGCTCACCCTCGATGGCGCCCCGGTCGCCCCGCCCGACGACGTGCGCCAGCTCATCACCTCGGTGTGGCTGGATTTCGGCGCCATCCCGCCGGAGTACCTGGTACCCGCCGGTCCGGGCGAATACGATCCGCGGTTGTATGAAGAGCAGCCGGCGGACCCCGACGCGGTGTGGCAAGGCACCTACCACGAACAGGGCGCGCTGTTCTATCCCGAGTGGGATTACCGCCGCCAGCACTATCGCAAGAACTGGTGCGTCATGCGGGAGAAGGAGGTCAAGCCTGAACACGACGACTTCTATCTGCAGACCTTGCAACGCCATGGCGGGACGGTGAGGCACCTGCGCCGCGCCTTCGAGGCGCTGCGCGACGAGAACCGCCTGCTCAGGCGCCAGCCGCATGGGGACGAGGTGGACCTCGACGCCCTCGTCGAGGCCTTGGCCGATGCCCGCGACGGGCGGGAGATGTCGGAGCGGCTGTTCGTACGTCTGCACCGGGCCGAGCGCTCGATCGCCGTGGCCTTCCTGGTGGACATGTCCGGCAGCACGCGCGGTTGGGTGAACGAGGCCGAACGTGAGGCCCTGATCCTGTTGTGCGAGGCCCTGGAGCGTTTGGGCGACCGCTACGCCATCTACGGCTTCTCCGGCATCACCCGCAAGCGCTGTGAGCTCTACCGCATCAAGGCCTTCGACGAGGCCTACGGGCCCGAGGTCAGGGCGCGCATCAGCGGCATCCGTCCGCAGGAATACACCCGCATGGGCTTCGCCATCCGCCACATGAGCCGGCTGCTCGGTCAGACCGAGGCCGCCACCCGGGTACTGGTCACGCTGACCGACGGGCGACCGGACGATTATTTCGACGGCTACCGCGGTCAGTATGGCATCGAGGACACCCGCATGGCCCTGCTCGAGGCCCGCCGCAGCGGCATCCACCCCTTCTGCATCACCCTCGACCGCGAGGCGCGCGAGTACCTGCCGCACATGTATGGTGCCGCGCGTTATGTCATCATCGACGACGTCGGCCAGCTGCCCGTGAAGGTGGCCGACATCTACCGCCGCATCACCACATGAACCTGACGCCCGAGACCCTACGACCCGGCCGCTGCTTCAGCAATGGTGCCTATGGCCGTGCCTGGGGCGTGCGCATGGTGCTGGAATGCACGGTGAGCCCCGAAAACGGCAGCTGTGTCGTACGCTACAAGGGGGTGGCCGGCGCCTGCCGGCGCAAGAGCGGCGAGTGCAGCCTAGAGGAGTTTCGCCACTGGGCGCGCTACGAGGTGCAACTGAACGAAAACTCGTGGCTACGGGTGAGTGAACCAGACAGCGCGCAATGATCGGCCCGGATGCGCACCGTGCGATCACTGCAGGCCGCAAGGGATGGGCAGGACTGTGCGCACCGCCTTGGCCGCCGGCCACCCGGCCTGTGACCTCCCCGACACCTTGCGGCAACACGCCTGTCCTAGCTCCCGGATGGCGCTGCGCGCCATCCGGGCTACCGCAAAGGGCGACCCGTGATCACTTGGCCTTGCCCACCACCTCGATCACCACGCGCCGGTTCGGGGCCAGGCATTCGACGAGCTTGTCCTTGGGCTGTTTCATGTCGCACTGCACCACGGGCTCGCTGTCGCCCTTGCCGCTGGTGATGACGACGCTGGGCTTGACCCCCTTGGCCACCAGGTAGGACTTGACCGAGCGAGCGCGCGCCTCGGACAGCTTCAGGTTCGCCTCCGGCCTGCCGGTGGCGTCGGCGTGGCCGACGATCTTGATCTGCTCGACCTCGCCCAAGGCCTTGATCTTGTCGGCGACCTCGTCCAAGCGGCGGCGGCCATCCGGGGTGAGATCGCGGATGCCGGACTTGTTGAGCCCGAACAAGGCGTCGCCCGAGAGAACGATCCGGCTCAGCACGCCGGCCTGGGTCGCCGGCGCGGGTTTGGCTGCCTCGGCGGGTTTGGCTACCTCAGCGGGTTTGGCTACCTCAGCCGGTTTGGCCGGCTCAACCGGCTTGGGCGCTGTGGGTTTCGCCGCCTCCGCCACTTTGCCTGGTTCTGCCACTTTGGCCGGCTCGGCCGGTTTGGCCGCTTCAGGGGCCTTGGGCGCCTCAGCCGGTTTGACCGGCTCGGGCACCTTGGTCATCGGGGCGGGTTGCGCCGGCTTGACGGGTTCGGCGGTCTTGGGCGCCTCAGCCGCCGCTTTGGGCGGCTCGGCCGCGGCTGCGGGTGCCGGGGCCGATGGGGCGGCGGGGACCGGCGGCACGGGCAGGGTGAATTGGCCGAAGAAGGCGCTCAGATCGAAGGGGTTGCCCGATCCCGGCGTCTGGGGCACCGTCCAGGGGTTGGGCTGCGCGGTCGGGAGCGGGGGCTGGTAGCTCAACAGGTTGGCCCAGGCCGGCCCATAGGTGCGCGGATCCATGATCGCCCCCATCCAGGCCATGTAGGTGGCCGGGTTCATGGCGTTGACCATGAGATTGAGGGCGCGCGGATCGAGCGGGGCCAACATCCACTTCATGTACATGCCCGGATTGAGCAGATTGAGGAAGGCCCCCCACAGCTTGGGGTCGGCCGGCCACAGGGTCCAGCGCATGGCCTTGCCCGGGTCGGTGAGCACGGTGGTGAGGGCCGTGTAGAAATTCGGGTCCGCGGCCGCGGCGATCCAGCGCAGGGTGATGACCGGGTCGGCAAACTGGGCCCAATTGCGGTAGGCATTGGGGTTCAACATGCTGTTGAACATGTTGAGCCAGCCCACCGGGTCCTGCATACCATACAGCGCCGCGGTGTAGAAGGCAGGCTCGGTGACGTTGTGGAACCAGGGGATGAACACCCGCGGGTCGCGGAAGGCCGAGAGGTTCTGGGTGAAGTCGGTCATGCGGTTGAGCCAGGCCTCCGGGGTCTGGGGGATGGGCTTGTCCGGCTGACCGGCCAGCACGCCGCTGAGCGGGGCCTGCGTCGAGGCGCTGGCCGTCAGGGCGATGGTCATGGCCAGGCTGCTGGTCAGGGTCTTGAGCTTCATGGTGATCCTCTGCTGGCAATCGGGGATGGACGGACCGCGTCTGTGGGTCTAGTCGATATTCTATCAGCCGGTGGTTGCGGCGACCGGCGCACGTTCGCCCCCCCGAGCAACGCACGGCCGGCCCTGTTGCAGCAAAACAAAGCGGGCCGGCACGGCCGGCCCGCCCTCACCCTGATCACCCCGCTCAACCGGCGATCAAGGGTACGATCAGCAGCGCCACGATGTTGATGATCTTGATCAGGGGGTTGACCGCCGGACCGGCGGTGTCCTTGTAGGGGTCGCCCACGGTGTCACCGGTCACCGCCGCCTTGTGCGCCTCCGAACCCTTGCCGCCGTGGGCGCCGTCCTCGATGTACTTCTTGGCGTTGTCCCAGGCCCCGCCACCGGTGGTCATGGAGATGGCGACGAAGATGCCGGTGACGATGGTACCCAGCAGCACGCCACCCAGGGCCTTCGGTCCCAGGATCAGGCCGACCAGCACCGGCACCAGCAGGGGCAACAGCGAAGGGATCATCATCTCCTTGATGGCCGCGCGGGTGAGCATGTCCACCGCGCGGGAATAGTCCGGCTTCGCCTTGCCCTCCATGATGCCGGCGATCTCGCGGAACTGACGGCGCACCTCCAGCACCACGCTGCCGGCGGCGCGGCCCACCGCCTCCATGGCCATGGCGCCGAACAGGTAAGGCACCAGGCCACCGATGAACAGGCCGATGATGACCATGTGGTCGGACAGGTCGAAGCTGAGCTGCAGGCCGCTCGCCTCCAAGGCGTGCGTGTAGTCGGCGAACAGCACCAAGGCCGACAGGCCCGCCGAACCGATGGCATAGCCCTTGGTCACCGCCTTGGTGGTGTTGCCCACTGCGTCGAGCGGATCGGTGATGGCACGGATCTCCTTCGGCAGTTCGGCCATCTCGGCAATGCCGCCGGCATTGTCGGTCACCGGCCCGTAGGCATCCAACGCCACGATGATGCCGGTCATGGATAGCATGGCCGTGGCGGCGATGGCGATGCCATAGAGCCCGCCGAGCGAGTATGCGCCCAGGATCGCCAGGCACACCGCGAGCACTGGCGCCGCCGTGGACTTCATGGACACGCCCAGTCCGGCGATGATGTTGGTGGCGTGCCCCGTGGTGGAGGCCTCGGCGATATGACGCACGGGGCTGTATTCCTTGGCGGTGTAGTACTCGGTGATCACCACCATGGCGGCGGTGAGCGCCAGCCCGATGAGGGCGGCGAGGTAGAGATTCATCGCCGAGATGGTGCTGCCGTCGCTCATGGTGAGACCCTCGCCCAGCATCCAGGTGGTCACTGGATAGTAGGCGAGGACGGCGATCGCGCCGGAGACGATGAGCCCGCGATACAACGCGCTCATGATCTTGGCCCCCTCGCGCGCTCTCACGAAGAAGGTGCCGATGATCGAGGCGATGATGGAAACGCCGCCCAGCACCAGGGGATAGAGCACTGCCTGGGCCGAGTCTGCGGCCCCCACCATGAGGCCGCCCAGCAGCATGGTGGCGATGATGGTCACGGCATAGGTCTCGAACAGGTCGGCCGCCATGCCGGCGCAGTCACCCACGTTGTCGCCCACGTTGTCGGCGATCACCGCCGGGTTGCGTGGGTCGTCCTCGGGGATGCCGGCCTCGACCTTGCCCACCAGGTCGGCGCCGACGTCCGCCCCTTTGGTGAAGATGCCGCCGCCCAGACGGGCGAAGATGGAGATGAGCGAACCGCCGAAGCCCAGGCCCACCAAGGCATGGATGGCATCTTTGGTGTCAAAGCCCAGGGCGGACAAGGTGGCGTAGTAGCCGGCCACCCCCAACAGCCCCAGGCCCACCACCAGCAGGCCCGTCACCGCGCCGCCGCGGAAGGCGACGTTCAAGGCCGCGTTCAACCCCTGGCTGGCGGCCTGGGCGGTGCGCACGTTGGCCCGCACCGAGACGTTCATGCCGATGAAACCGGCTGCCCCCGAGAGGATGGCGCCGATAGCGAAACCGATGGCGGTGGGCAGGTGCAGGAAGATCGCCAGCAGGACGAACAACACTGCACCCACGATGGCGATGGTGGTGTACTGGCGTTTGAGATAGGCCTGCGCACCCTCTTGCACGGCAGCAGCGATGGCCTGCATGCGCTCGTTGCCGGTGGGCAGACCCATGATCCACTTGATGGAGAATATGCCATAGAGCAGGGCCAGACCCCCTGCCACCAGGCTGAACAACAGGGCTTCACTCATCGCTTCGTCTCCTTGAACGGCAATTCAGGGGATGCTGACGGTCTGCGCAGAGGCCGTCAGTACATATTAGGATTTTCTTATACACAAGTAGATTAAAAAATTTTTTCACAGATCGGGTTTTCCTATGGCCAGACCGCCCTCGAAACGGGTCCCTGGCTCGAAACCGAAGATCACGTCCAGCCGAAGCTCGCGGATGAGCTGATCGACTGCGGCCTGCCCATGCTCGCGTTGCACCTCGGACAGGATCAGCTTGGCCGAGTTGGCATTGTAGAAGCCACCGAAGTCGGCCTGGACCTTGAGCAGCTGGCGGGCGCGGTCTAAGGTCATGAGATGTGAGGGGTGAGGCGGCTCACCCCTCGGCGCTCGTCACAGGCTGAACTCAGGCAGCTTCTTCGGCACGGGCGCGTTCTTCAGCGTCACGTACCGCGGCAGTCCGTTCTCGTAGGGCGGGTAGTCCTCGCCCTGGATGAGAGGATAGAGGTAGTCGCGGCAGGCGTCGGTGATGCCGTAACCATCCTCACTGATGTACTCGCGCGGCATGAACTTCTCCACGTTGGCCACCTGCGCGAGCGGCGCGTGCCCGACCTCCCACACGTAGGGCTTGGAGGACTTGCGCACCACCGTGGGCATGACCGAGTTGTGGCCGGCCAGCGCCAGCTCCACCGCGGCCTTGCCCATGGCGTAGGCCTGTTCAACGTCGGTGCGCGAGGCGATATGGCGCGCGGCGCGCTGCAGGTAGTCGGCCACCGCCCAGTGATATTTGAGGCCCAGGCGCTCCTTGAGCATGTTGGCGATCACCGGTGCCGCCCCACCCAGCTGGGCGTGACCGAAAGCATCGCGCGTGCCCTGCTCGGCGATGAACCGACCGTCGGGATATTTGCAGCCTTCCGAGACCACCACGGTGCAGTACCCATACTGGTCGTACATCTGCTTGACCTTAGCGAGGAAGCGCTCCTCGTCGAACTCGATCTCGGGGAACAGGGTCACCACCGGGATGCCGTAGTCGGCCACCAACGCACCCGCCGCGGCGATCCAGCCGGCGTGTCGGCCCATGACCTCGATGACGAACACCTTGGTCGAGGTCTTGGCCATGGAGCGCACGTCGAAAGACGCCTCCAGGGTGGACACCGCGATGTATTTCGCTACCGAGCCGAAGCCGGGGCAGCAGTCGGTGATGGGCAGGTCGTTGTCCACCGTCTTGGGCACGTGGATGGCCTGGATGGGGTAGCCCATGGCCTCGGACAGCTGACTGACTTTGTAACAGGTGTCAGCCGAGTCGCCGCCGCCGTTGTAGAAGAAGTAGCCGATGTCGTGCGCGCGAAAGACCTCGATCAGGCGCTCGTACTCGCGCTTGTTCGCCTCCAGGGACTTGAGCTTGTAGCGGCAGGAGCCGAAAGCCCCAGAAGGGGTGTAGCGCAGGGCGGCGATGGCCTCGTCAGACTCCTGGCTGGTGTCGATCAGGTCCTCGGTCAACGCGCCGATGATGCCGTTGCGGCCGGCAAAGACCTTGCCGATCTTGTCCGGATGCTGGCGTGCGGTCTCGATCACCCCGCAGGCGGAGGCGTTGATGACGGCGGTCACCCCGCCGGACTGGGCATAGAAGGCGTTCTTGGGCATGGATGCGGTCTCCTGAGGTCAAGTCGTAGTCTTACCCGGCGGCGGTGCGCCGGTCTCCTGGGCGCGCTGACGGGCCACCTCCTCCTGCACCTTGAGCATGGTCACCACGCAGTCGCCCAGGCTGTCGTATTCCTCACGCCCGGTGCCAAAGCGGTCCTTGACCGAGTAGTAGAACATGGCACGGTATGCGGAAGGGCCGGTGCGTGCCACCACGAAGGCGCACATCTCCTGTTCGTCCTTCCAGAACAGCGCCGGGCACAGCGTCAGTTCACGGTCGGCAGGGCTGAGCCTCACCTCGGTCTCCACCTCCTGCACCTCGACCTCACGCCCATAGCGCTCTTTGAGGATGGCGCGCACGAGGTTGAGGTCGGCGGCGGAGAACGGCGGGATCGGCATACCGTGATTACTTGCGCACCGAATCCAGCGCCGCGAAGATGGCGTCGCGCACCGCCTCGACCGGCGCCACCCCGTTGATCTTGAAATACTTGGGCGCGGCCGGGTCGCCCGTGGCGGCCCAGTCGGAGTAGTACTTCACCAGCGGCTCGGTCTGGGCATGATAGACGTCTAGGCGCTTGCGCACCGTCTCCTCCTTGTCGTCGTCACGCTGGATCAGGTCCTCGCCGGTGACGTCGTCCTTGCCCGGCACCTTGGGCGGATTGAACACGATGTGGTAGGTGCGGCCCGACGGTAGGTGTACACGGCGGCCGGACATGCGGCGGATGATCTCTTCGTCCGGCACGTCGATCTCCACCACCGCATCGAGCGGCACACCGGCGGCCTTGAGCGCCTCGGCCTGGGGGATGGTGCGCGGGAAGCCATCGAACAGATAGCCGGCCTGGCAGTCCGGCTCCTTGAGCCGCTCCTGCACCATGCCGATGATGATGTCGTCCGACACCAGTCCACCCGCATCCATGATGGCCTTGGCCTTCTGCCCCAGTTCGGTACCGGCCTTGACATGCGCGCGCAGCATGTCGCCGGTGGAGATCTGCGGGATGCCGTAGCGTTCCTTGATGTAGTTGGCCTGAGTGCCTTTGCCCGCGCCGGGGCCGCCGAGTAGGATCAAACGCATCGATAGCCTCTTGCGTGTTCGCGTTGTGAATGGATGCCTGAGCGCCGCCTAGGTTAGCCAGGGCAAGGATGCAAAGACAGTTAATTTTTTGTATCCGATCATAAGCCTGGGTTATTTTCCCGCGCAAACCTCGCCCGCACCGCAGCGAGGTCGGCCTCGGTGTCCACGCCTGGCGGCAGCGCCTGCTCGACCACCGCCACGGCAATGCGGTAGCCGTGCCACAGCGCCCGCAGCTGCTCCAGGGCCTCGTATTCCTCGATGGCCGGCCGCACGAGGCCGGGGTAGGCGCGCAAAAACCCGGCGCGGTAGGCATACAGGCCGACGTGGCGATACACCGGCAGACCCTCGGGGAGCGGGGGGTGAGGTGTGAGGGGTGAGGGGTGAGGAGTGAGGGGTGAGGAAGAAGGGGTGAGAGAGGACGTCGCCGACCAGGCCTCGCGCGCCCAAGGTATGGGGGCGCGGGAGAAATACAGGGCGTAACCCTCGCGGTCCAACACCACTTTGACCACGTTGGGACTGAATACCTCGGCGGGGTCGCGCAACGGGTGGCAGAGCGTGGCCATCGCCGCCGGCGGCCGTTCGTGCAGCAGCTGGGCGGTCTGCCGGATGAGCTGCGGCTCGATGAGCGGCTCGTCGCCCTGCACGTTGACCACCACCGCCTCGTCCGGCCAGGCCAGACGCGTCGCCACCTCGGCCAGGCGGTCGGTGCCGGAGCTGCATGTGGGCGAGGTCATCACTGCCGGGTAGCCGTACGCGCGCACGGCTGCCGCCACCCGCTCATCGTCCGTGGCCACCCATACCCCGGCCGCGCCGCTCGCCGCCGCACGCTCGGCCACCCGCACCACCATGGGCCGCCCGGCGAGGTCGGCCAGCGGCTTGCCGGGTAGCCGGGTGGAGGCGTAGCGGGCGGGGATGACGGCGTAGAAGTCGTGCATGCGAGTGGTCCTGCTCGGGTTTCACAGCCGAAGGCACGTCATGGTACAGCCTCCGGAATGGGCGTGTGCATCTTACGGATGTGGACAGCAGTCACGGCATGCGCGCGCGACGCCTGATATCCATCCGGCTGCCCTCCTGCGCGCCGTGGCCACGGGGCTCATGGGGGTGCTGCTAAGCCTGTACCTGGCGCATCTCGCCTTGAGCCCCGGCGGGATCGGCCTCAACCTGGGCGCTGGCCTGACTGGTGCCACTGTCGGGCTCTTAAGGCTAACCTTCGCGGGCGACCGGCTGGGGCGGCGCCGCGGCAGAGGAATAGTTTACGAATTCAGTCAAGCATTGCCCGGCCTTGCGCCACTCCGTAAAATGGGCCTGCTGTTCACACCACAGGAGAACGACATGGAACACGTACTGCCCCCCCTGCCCTATCCCAAGAACGCGCTTGCCCCTCACATGAGCGAGGAGACCTTCGAATACCACTACGGCAAGCACCATCAGGCCTATGTGACCAATCTCAACAACCTCATCAAAGGCACCGAGTTCGAGCACAAGACCCTGGAGGAGATCGTCAAGACCGCCCCGGCGGGCGGCATCTTCAACAACGCCGCCCAGGTGTGGAACCACACCTTCTTCTGGCATTCAATGAAGCCCGGCGGTGGCGGCCAGCCCAGCGGCGCGCTGCTTGCGGCCATCAACCAGCGCTGGGGGTCCTACGACGAATTCAAGAAGGCCTTCCAGGCCAGCGCCGTAGGCAACTTCGGCTCGGGCTGGACCTGGCTGGTGAAAAAACCCGACGGTTCGGTGGACATCGTCAACACCAGCAACGCCGGCACCCCGCTCACCACCGCCGACAAACCGCTGCTGACCGTAGACGTGTGGGAGCACGCCTATTACATCGACTACCGCAACCTGCGGCCCAAGTTCGTCGAGACCTTCCTGGAGCACCTGGTCAACTGGTCCTTCGCCGAGGCCAACTACGCGGGCTGACTCTAGCCCGGTACGACGAGAAGGCCGCGCAAGCGGCCTTTTTCATGGCCGTGCGCAGACACCCGCCAGTGGCACCACGATATAGCCCTCGGCGGCGTCGCCGAAGGCCCTGAACTGCCCGTGCACCAAGCCGCGCGCCGCCAGGGCGCACAAGGCGGCGTCGATATAGTCCTGGACGACGAGCCCGGCGGTGTCCACCCCAGCCAGATCGAGCAACCGCTGGCGCAGCTCGCGCTTGTCCCGTACGCGCTCGGGTGTGCCCGCAAGCGCCCAGGCCACCGCGTGTGGATAGGTCTCACAGCACAACGGCCCGCCCGCACCCACGGCACCGTCGAACAGCCGCCAGTGACGCGTGAGCGCAGCGTAGAGCCGCTCGCCGTTGCACATCCAGGCGTAGAAGGGGTGGCTGCGCGCCACCGCCTCGACCGGGGTGGCGAAACAACGCACGCCCAGCGCCGCCAGGGCCCGTTCGGCGGCACGGGCCTTGCCGGTTGCACTCCAGCGGCAGGGCGCATCCACCGCCACCACCCGCGCCCTCTGTGCCCGGCACCAGTCCACCACGGCAGCCGCCTCGCGCGCGTGGAAACAGGCCACCGCCCCCAGGCCGTACAAGGCGACGGCATGAAAGCCCTTGCGCGCACCCCCCACGTCGATGCCGGCCACGGTCGCCGCCGGGGCGCCCGCTAGGCTGTATCCAACCCGTGCCACGTCGTCAATGGTCTGCCGCTGGCCACCCCCAACGGCAGGCATGGGGTTGCCGCTCTGCCCGGTAGCCGCCCGCGATCGCAGGCCGAGGCTGCTCAGTGCAACACCGGCGGCCCCTGCTCGGCGGGGAAGCCGCTCGCCAGCTCCTGCGGCGTGGCCGGGCGCACGGCGACGATGTCCACCACGCAAGTGGCGTGCCGGCCCGCCAGGGGATGGTTACCGTCCAGGGTCACGCGCCCGTCGCGGATCTCCACCACGCGGAAGGTGACCACCTCGCCGCGCTCGTTCTGGAAATCGGCCTCCGCCCCCAGGCGGCGCAGTTCGGGTGGGACGTTGGCGAGGTCCTCGACGATGACCAGGGCCGGGTCGCGCTCGCCGAACGAGGCCGCGGGCGTCAACCGCGCCTGCACCCGCTCGCCCGCGCGGCGCCCCTCCAGGGCGTGCTCGATCTCCTCGAACAGCCCGCTGCCGGCCCCGTGCACATAGCCGGTGGGCATGTCCTGCTGGCCCATGACCCGGCCGTCCTCGTCCAACACCGAGTAGGTCATGTACACCACCATGCCCTTGCGCACCACCTCGTCGCTCATCGCCCATCTCCCGACAAATGAGGGCAGTTTATCGGCCTCGGGGGTCGTTGGCGAGGGCTCTTGCCCTAGCCCTCCACTCCTCGGCGCATCACCCCGCCCAGCTCGGCCGGCCCGCCGCCGGCGCTCACAGCGGTGTCCAGCTCGGCTGGCGCCGCCAGGCCGAGCAGGGCGTAGAGGCGCTTGAGCTTGCCGCGGAACAGGCGGTCGAAGGCGCGTACGCTCTCGGCTGGGTTGGCATCGCCGAACCACCAGAACCAGTCCGAGCTCTCGCACGAGCGCAGCAGGGCCTCGGCGGCGGCCGCGCCGGCCTCGTCCAGGCCGCCGACGGCCGTGTCGTAGGCCTGCTTGGCCGCGCACAGCAGGTCCCAGGCGCGGTTCTTGTCGGGCTGCCCGATCCAGGTGGTCAGATCGCCATAGACCCAACTGCCAGCGACCAGTTTGGGCAGGGGCAGGACGCTGTCCGGATGCCGTTCGAGATACTCGGAAAAGGTGGTAAGCCGGATAGCGGGGTGCTCGACCAGGGCGGCGTAGAGTTCGGACAGGAAGTACCAGCCGTTGTACGGGTAGTGGTCCCAGGCGTTCTCGCCGTCGAGGATGACGCTGACGACCGGTGCTGGGGCGTTGGCGTAGTGGTAACGGTCCTCGATGCTGTGCAGGAAGTGGCGCACGGCATCGCGTGCGAACCAGTTCTTGTATTCGAAACCGATCAGGTCGGACAGATAGTCGTCGCGAAAGAAGCAGGCCAACGCGCTCTGCCCCACCCGCCAGGGACGGCACAGCCACTGGCAGGGGCGGCTGACGTCCAGGCCGCTCGCTTTGAGGCTCGCGCGCAGCACACCCTCGCCGCTGGCAATCCAGCGCACCGGCGCTTGCGCGAACACGGCCACGGCAGCCTCGGAGACGGCGCCTTCGGCCGGCCACAGACCGGTGGGCGCTGCGCCGAAATGCTCGCGGTGGCAGCGCAGTGCGGCCTCGATGTGGGCCGCAAGCCGCACGGCTCCGCCCGGATAGGCGGGCGAGCGCGGCAGCACAAGCTCCGGCCGCACCTCGCGGGCGCTGCTGAAATCGATCAGCAGCGGGGCGAGCGGATGGCTGTGCGGGGTGGCGGACAGTTCGATCTGCCCGCGCTCGGCCAGCGCCCGGTAGCGGGGGATGAGTCCGCGCACCACACGGCCGGCCAGCTCCAACAGGGCGCGCCGCTCCTCCAGGGTGAAACCGCTGCCCTTCTGCATGAGGGCAAGCACCAGCGGTTCGCTGCGCCGCAGACTCTCGCCGGTCCAGGCGAGGTGATACCAAGTGACGAGATCGACGAAATACTGCGTGGACAGGTAGTCCACTGCCGCCGCGCCCTGGTCGCGCACCTGCTGCCACAGCGCATGCAGGCGCTTGTAGGCCGGGAACGGCTCCAGCATGGTGGGTGGGTGCAGGCGGAAGCAGGTCTGCACCAGCATCAGCCGCTGCGCACGCGACCAGCGGCTGGGGCGGGGCTCGGCCAGCGCGGCCGGCAGCGGATCGCGGAACACACCGCGCTCGAACTGCTGCGCATAATCGTCCAGCTGTTCGAGCAGGCTGGGCACGAAGTTGACCACACAGCGCATGGCCGGCTGCGCCTCCAGGTGTGCGGCCATGTCGCTGTAGTCCTTGAGCGCGTGCAGATAGGTCCAGGGCAAAACGAAGCCGGATTCGTCGCGGTAGTCGGGCTGGTGGAAGTGCCAGCAGAGGACGAGGTCGAGCATGGGTGGGTGTCGATGTCGGCTGACCGGAGGTTACTCGATTACCCAGCCAGAATCATCGTAGGAGCGTAGGAGCGACGAAAGTCGCGACCAGACCAGGCCAACCCCACGCCCCCAAGAAG
>JANWZL010000087.1 GCA_025054655.1 Thiobacillaceae bacterium
AGGGATTAAGACGGTGCCACATCGAGCGTTCCAGGCGGACGAGTAGAGTTTGAATCAGTGACCTGATGAAGAAGGGATTAATACTTTTTCCGGCCGGAGCATATTGAATGCCGAGAGGTTTGAATCAGTGACCTGATGAAGAAGGGATTAAGACTTGTCCAGACGCTCGAACCCCGCTTTTATCTCCCGTTTGAATTGGTGACCTGATGAAGAAGGGATTAGACGCGGTGTCTATCGCGTGCGCTGAGTTTTGGTCGCGGCTTACGCCGCTCCTACAGCGCTACGGCATGCGGTCAGGTGTGTACACGCCGCGGTACGGGTCGCGGCTTGTGCCGCTCCTACAGGGAGTGTGGGCATTTGATTTGCTGCAGGACGAGGCTGACGCTGCGCCTACGGTGGTTTCTGGGCAAGAGCGGTAGGAGCGACGTGAGTCGCGACCCTATATGTGAGCCCAGGCGTCTAGGCTGGCTACGGTGTGGGGCGCGGATTGTGGGTCGCGGCTTACGCCGCTCCTACAGAGTTACGGCATGCGACAGGTGTGTACACGCCGCAGGTCGCGGGTATGGGTCGCGGCTTACGCCGCTCCTACAGGGAGCGTGGGGGTTTGCTGCAGGTCGAGGCTTATGCCGGGCGTACATAGGGCACCTCGATAAACCGTCGCGAGCGGTTGGAGGGCAAGGCGTACGAAGCGCAGGATGCAAGACATATCAAGCAGATAGGCGAGCATCCGAGCACCGCGCAACGCCGCCATCCGGCAGCGCAGTAGGTTCCAGCTGCCCCAGAGTCATCAGGCGTTATAGTCCTTCCTACAAAGGCGCGAACTAGACATGTGCGGCCGTTTCACCCTCACCGCCAGCCCTGTGGCGATCCGCGCCCATTTCGGTCTGGCTCTGTCACCAACATCGCTGCCGCCGCGCTACAACATCGCGCCCTCGCAGGACATCGCTGCCGTGCGTGAGGGCGCAGGTGGACGCGAGCTGGTGTTGTTGCGCTGGGGGCTCATTCCCGCCTGGGCCAAGGAGGTCAAGCCTGCATACTCGCTGTTCAACGCACGCGCCGAGTCGGTGGCATCGAAGCCGGCTTACCGGGACGCCTTCCGCCGCCGCCGCTGTCTCATCCCCGCCGACGGCTTTTATGAATGGCGGCAGGAAGGTAGCGGTAGGCAGCCCTATCGTTTCACGCTGGCCGATGGCGGTTTGTTCGCCATGGCTGGGCTTTGGGCGCGTTGGTGCGGGCCGGGAGGCGTGGTCATCGAGTCCTGTACCATACTCGTCACCGCAGCCAATGAGCTGGTGCGGACCATTCACGATCGCATGCCGGTGATCATCGACCCAGCGGATTACACTTTGTGGCTCGACCCACGGCTCGCAGACCCTCGCTCGCTCGAGCATCTGCTGCGCCCTTACCCTGCCGAGCGTATGCGCGCTTATCCCGTCAGCCGCCGGGTCAACCGCGCTGACTATGATGTGCCGGAGGCGATTGAGCCCTTGTAGCTTGCGGTTGCAGTTCGTCCGTTCAAGGGTGGGCGGTGGCACGATGGGGCACCTCGAAAAACCTGCTGCGCGGCCGGATGGCGGCGTTGCGCGGTGCTCGGATGCTCGCCTATCTGCTGGATATGTCTCGCATCCTGCGCTCCGTGCGCCTTGCCCTACAACCGCTCGCGACGGTTTATCGAGGCGCCCGATGCTGGAGGGGCAAGGTGATCTCGAAGCGGGTGTGTTGCGCTTGCGAGGTCACGCAGACCCTACCGCCATGGGTCTCGGCGATGGATTTGACGATGGCGAGTCCCAGGCCGGCGTGTGAGCCGGGGTCGGCGGGGTCGATGCGGTAGTAGCGGTCGAACAGGCGAGGCAAGTGCTCGGGGGGGATGTTCGGGCCCGGGTTGTCCACGGCGATGTGTACTTCGGTTGGGCCTTGGCTGAGCTCGATGCGGACCTCGCCGCCCGCAGGGGTGTGGCGTATGGCGTTGGCTAGCAGGTTGGCCAAGGCGCGCTGCAGCATGAGACGGTCGGCCTGCAAATGCGCCTGACCGCTGACAGCGAGGGTGACCCCGGACTCTTCGGCCCAGACCCCGTAGAACTCCGCTAGGCGGCGCGCCTCGGCGCCGAGGTCCACGGCTTCGCGCCGGGGGACGACGAGCTGGTGGTCGGCCTTGGCCAGAAACAGCATGTCGTCGATCATGCGGGCAAGGCGGTCGTATTCTTCCAGCGCGGAGGCGAGCACCTCGCGGTAGTCGCGGGCCTCGCGCGGGCGGCTCAGGGCCACCTGGGTCTGGGTCATGAGGTTGCAGACCGGGGTGCGCAGTTCGTGCGCGAGATCGGCAGAGAACTGAGACAGGCGGTGGAATGCGTCCTGCAGCCGCTCCAGCATGGCGTTGAAGGCGGCGGCGAGGCGGTGGATCTCCGGCGGCAGGCCGGTGGCGGGCAGGCGGGCATCGAGCCGGCTAGCGGAGAGATTGGCCGCCAGGTCGGTGACTTGGCGCAGGGGGCGCAGACCGGTGTGCACCGCGAGCCATCCGAGTGCGGCGGTGAGCAGCACGGCGAGCGTCATGGCGATGGCCAGATCGCGCCGGAACTGGGCGAAGAAGTGCTGATGGTGGCTGATGTCGAGGACGAGGACGGCGGTAAGGCGCTGGCCGTCGCTGGTGAGTACGGTGGCCTGCAGACCCCGATAGCCGCGGCCGGCGCGCTGCCAGGTCGTCAGCCCCGGGCCGGCGGCGGTGGGGGGGCGGTTGTGCAGCGCGGTGGGGTCGCTGACGTACCAGGGCGCACCGCGGGCGTCGAGGAGCACCAGGGTCAGTTCGTGGTGGCCGACCAGGGCATCGCGCAGTGCTTGACCGACGGCCTGTCGGTCGCGGGCGCCGTGGGCGCGGGCGAGTAGGTTGCGCACGAGGGCGAGCTTGCCTTCGAGGGCGTGCTGGTCCATCTCGATGAAGTGCCGCTCGACCGCGCTGGCGATGAGCCATCCCACGCCGAACAGCACGGCAGCCACGGCGGTGGCGAACAGCAGGCTGACCCGGGCGGTGAGCGACAGCGGCCTCATGCCGCGTTGGGGTGCTGGGCCTCCAGCACGTAACCCATGCCGCGCACGGTGTGGATGAGCCGTGCGCTGTAGCCTTCATCCACCTTGGCGCGCAGCCGCCGCACCGCCACGTCGATGACATTGCTGTCGGAGTCGAAGTTCATGTCCCAGACCTGTGAGGCGATGTAGGCGCGGGTGAGCACTTCGCCCGTATGTCGCATGAGTAGCTCCAGTAGGGCGAATTCCTTGGCGGTGAGGTCTATGCGCCGGCCGGCGCGCATGGCGCGACGGCGCCGGAGGTCCAGTTCGAGGTCTGCGACCTTGAGCAACGTGGGCTCCAGTGCGGCACGCGAGCGTCGCAGCAGGGTGCGCACACGGGCGAGCAGCTCGGCGAAGGCGAAGGGTTTGATCAGGTAGTCGTCGGCGCCCAGCTCCAGGCCCCGCACCCTGTCGTCCACCTGGTCGCGGGCGGTGAGGAAGAGCACGGGGGTGTTCACGCCGGTGCGCCGCAGCCCGGCGAGCAGCTGCCAGCCGTCGAGCCCGGGCAGCATGACGTCGAGGATGATGAGGTCGTAGGGCAGGGTGCGCGCCAGCTCCCAGCCTTCCCAACCGTCGCGGGCGAGATCGACGACGAAGCCCGCCTCGGTGAGGCCCTGTTTAAGGTAGTCGCCGGTCTTGGGTTCGTCCTCGACAAGCAGCAGCTTCATCGCGCGATCGGGGCTGGCGAGGGGTGTTGGTGGGTCTCACATTGTAGGCTCCAACCGCGCGGCCGGTTGCATGTCAGCGCCGTGCGCCACCACCCAGGTGCGGCTGGGTGGCGCCCTGGGGTTGTCGAGCGCTTGACCACTACCCCGCGCCGACCCCTCTGCAGCGCAGGCTGGCGCTGCGGCGTGGGATACGGCCTCTGCCCAGGGACGCAGGGCTCAGTGGTGGACGACCGGACCGCTGAACTGGCAGTGCCGCATTTGCGGGCTGACCTCGCGCAGATGGCGGGTGCTGACGTGGATCAGGCGTTCATGGTCGCCGGCCTCGAGATAGATGTCGGGCTGGGCGAGCAGGGTGTCGTCCCACAGCGTCTCGACGCCCCATGCCTGCGGCAGGCCTGGCACCACACCCGGTTCGCAGTCGGTGAAGACGCGGCCGATGAGCGCGGCATCGGCCAGATGCAGATCGGGGCCATACTCCTGGCGCAGCTGCTCCAGCCGGATGTCGCGATCGGCCGGCAGCATGGCGGCCACGAGCCCCTCTTCGCCCTCCAGCAATACGGCCTTGGCCAGCCGCGCCGCGTCGATGTGGGCGCTGTGCACGGTGGCCATGCTGGTGTGGCTGTGAGCATGGGTGAGGATCTCGTAAGGGACGTGATGCGCCTGCAGATAGCGTTCGATTCGATTGCAGCTCGTCATGGCCATCCTCCTTTGTGCTCCGGGGTATTTTCTTTATAGCTTGGCCGTAAGGAATCGCTGAATGAATCTGCTGCGCGCGCGGATGGCTGCGCTGCGCGCTGCTCGGCTGCCTGCCTGTCTTCACGATTTGTCTTGCAGACGGCGCTGCGGGCGCCTTGCCCACTCCCGGATTGCGGCGATTTCTTCAGCGTTGCCTACTCGGCCGGGTGGTCCCTTTCGGTTGGATTGCAGATTTGTCATCCGCCGGTCAGCTTGTGGTCAGCCGCGGTCCGACAGAATGGGGCTATGAGCGCGGGTCGTGTGTGCAAGACTGCCGCAGCCATCGTCTGCCTGGGCACAGGGCTGCAGTCCTGTATGGGTGCATCTGCCGCACCTGCCGCGCCGTCGTCTGTGCGCGGCCTGGCGGATTACGCAGCCTATCGCGAGCTGGAACTGATCGATTGGCGCAAGGCCAACGAGACGGTGAGCGCTCTGGGCGGTCATGCCGGGCATGTGCTGGGGCAGGGTACCGTCCAGCAGGGCCGGCGAGCGGGCGAGGTGGATACAGCAGGCCGCAACCCGGCGCCAGACAGCGGGCGACCATGAGCAAGTTGCTTGCGGGGCTTGTGTTGGCCTGGGCTGGTGCCCTGTTGGCCGGTTGTGCGGGCTTCAGCCCGGACGGCGGCATGGATCGGGTGCAGGGGCTGGTGCAAGAGCGCCTAGGCAGTGCCCCGCAGCGACTGGATGGCGAGGCGGGGCAGGCGCGGCTTGCACAGGAGGTCGAGCGGCTGCTTGCCGTGCCGCTCACCCCCGATGCGGCGGTGAAGATTGCCCTGCTCAACCACCGCGGCCTGCAGGCGCAGCTGGCCGAGCTCAAGGTGGCCGAGGCGCGGCTCGTGGCCGCCGGCCGGCCGCGCAATCCGGGTTTCGTCTACGGCCGCTTCGCGCAGGGGGAGGAGCGTGAGTTCGAGCGGACCTTCCTCGTCGATCTGATGGGGCTCATCACCTTGCCCGTGCGCAGCGAGATCGAGCGGCGCCGCTTCGCCCAGGTGCAGCTCGACACGGCGCGGCAGGCATTGGCGCTCGCGCAGGAGGTACGTGCGGCCTGGTTCGACGCGGTGGCGGCGCAGGAGGGGGTGCGCCACCTGGAGGCGGCGGTCGGGGCCGCCGCTGCGGGGGCGGAGCTGGCCGCCCGCATGCGGGCGGTGGGCAACTTCAGTCGCCAGCGCCAGCTCGCCGAGCAGCTCCAGTATGCGGAACTGGCGGCGGAACTGGCGCGCGCCCGGCACGAGGCGACGGTGGCGCGTGAGCGGCTCGCCCGGCTGCTGGGGCTCAGAGGGGCGCAGCGCGCCTATCAGCTGCCCGAGACGCTGCCTGAGCTGCCGGAGGAACTGATGGCAGAGGGCGCCGCGCTGCAACACGCCCTGGACGGGCGGCTCGACCTCATGATCGCGCGCGAGGAGCTCGCCGGCCTGGCGCGCAACCTGGGCCTCACACGGCGCACGGGCCTCGTCAACGTGTTGGAGGTGGGCTGGCTCAACAGCACCGCCTCCCATGCCCCGGTCAAGCGCGGCTACGAGATCGAACTGCGATTGCCCATCTTCGACTGGGGCGAGGCGCGCACGGCACAAGCGCAGGCGCTCTACACCCAGGCCCTGCATCGCGCGGCGCAACTGGCGGTGGAGGCCGAGTCCGAGGTGCTCGCGGTCCATGCCAGCTACCGCACGGCCTGGGCGTTGGCGCGGCATTACCGCGACGAGGTGCTGCCGCTCACCGAACGGCTGATGGAGGAGGCGCAGCTGCGCTACAACGGCATGCTGATCGACGTGTGGGGGTTGCTGGCGCAGGCGCGCGCACGGGCGCAGGCGGCGCGGGCGGCGACGGAGGCCACGCGCGACTTCTGGCTGGCCGAGGCGAATCTGCGGCGCGCCCTGGACGGCACCGGTGCAGTGCAGGCGCTGCTCGCGCGCGGCGGCGCACTCGCGCTCGGGGGCGAG
>JANWZL010000094.1 GCA_025054655.1 Thiobacillaceae bacterium
CGCCCATCTGGAGGCCGGGGTGTCGGTCGGGCCCTACGCGGTGATCGAGGCCGGCACGATGATCGGCCAGGGCTGTGCGATCGCCGCCCATGCCGTGATCAAGCGCCACACCCGCCTGGGGCCGCGCAACCGCGTAGGTGAGTTCGCCGTGCTGGGTGGCGAGCCGCAGGATTACAAGTTCCAGGGGGCGGAGAGCTACGTCGAGATCGGTGCCGACAACCGCTTCGGCGAAGGGGTGACGGTGCATCGCAGCAACCATGCGGGCGGGGTCACCCGCATCGGCAGCGGCTGTTTCCTCATGGCCATGAGCCACGTGGCGCACGACTGCAGCCTCGGTGACCAGGTGATCCTGGCCAATGGGGCGCTGCTCGGCGGGCACGTGGAGGTGGGGGACCGCGCCTTCGTCTCCGGTGCCGTCACTGTGCACCAGTACTGCCGTATCGGCGAGCTGGCCATGGTCGCGGCGAGCAGCCGGGTCAACCAGGACTGCCTGCCGTACATGATCGCCGACGGCAATCCGGCCCGCACGCGGGCGGTGAACGTGGTCGGTCTGCGGCGCGCCGGTTACAGTGCCGAGGACATCGCCGCCCTCAAGCGGGCTCTGCACCGGCTGCGCGCCAGCACCAGCGAGGCGGAGCTGCTCGCCGCACTGGAGGCCGAGGCGAGCCCCGCCGTCGCCCGCCTGGCCGCCTTCATCCGCGCCTCCCGCCGCGGCTGGGCCCACTGCCGGTGAGCGACCACACCCTCTCCCAGCTCCTGCCCGAGGAGGCTGAGGCCCTGGCGGAACTGGCCGCGCTCGTCTGGCGCACCCATTATCCCGGCATCATCAGCCCGGCGCAGATCGACTACATGCTTGCCCAGCGCTACCACCCGCCGCTCATCCGCCAGCAACTGGCCCGCGGCGACCGCTGGGACGTGGCGCGCGAGGCGGCGGGGCGGCTGATCGCTTTCGCCCACAGCTACCCCCTCGAAGGCGGCGCGGTGAAACTGGACAAGCTCTACGTGCACCCGCACTGGCAGCGCCAGGGTATCGGCCAGGCGTTGCTGGCCCGCATCGAGGCGCGCAGCCGCAGCGCCGGCCGCAGCCATCTCGTGCTGCGCGTCAACCGCGCCAACCACCAGGCCATCGCCGCCTACCGCAAGTGGGGCTTCTTCATCGCGCGCGAGGTGGTGGAGGACATCGGCGGGGGGTTTGTGATGGACGACTATGTCATGATCAAACCGCTGTGAACGCAGCGGCTTGCGCTATCCTTTCCCCATGCCGTTCATCAACCCTGGCCCGGACGCAGTGCGCGACCTGCTGCGGCAGGTGAGGACCATCGCCGTGGTCGGCCTCTCCCCCCGCCCGGATCGGCCCAGCCACACGGTGGCGCGGGCGCTACAGCGCTTCGGCTACCGCATCGTGCCGGTACGCCCGGCGGTGGCCGAGGTGTTGGGCGAGCGCGCCTATGCGCGCCTGACCGACATCCCCTTCCCGGTCGATCTGGTGGACGTCTTCCGCGCCCCGGAGCACGTGCCGGCCGTGGTCGAAGAGGCCATCGCCATCGGCGCCAAGGCGATCTGGCTGCAGGAGGGGGTGGTGCACGAGCAGGCGGCCGAGCGGGCCCGTGCGGCGGGGCTCATCGTGGTCATGGACCGCTGCATCTATAAGGACTACCTGGCGCTGATGACGGCATGAGGCTCAAGTTCACCAAGATGCAGGGCTTAGGCAACGACTTCGTGGTCTTCGACGGGGTGCGCCAGCACGTGGAACTCACCCCCGAGCGGGTCAGGCGGCTTGCCGACCGCCACTTCGGCGTGGGCTGCGACCAGGTGCTGCTGGTGGAGCCGGCCACCCGTGCGGACTGCGACTTCCGCTACCGTATCTACAACGCCGATGGCGGCGAGGTGGAGCAATGCGGCAACGGTGCGCGCTGCTTCGTGCGCTTCGTGCACGAGCAGGGGCTGACGCACAAACGGGCCATCCGCGTGGAGACCGCCGCCGGGGTGATCGAGCCGCGGCTGGAGGCAGACGGCCAGGTGACGGTGGACATGGGCGTGCCGCGCTTCGAGCCGCGCGACATCCCCTTCGATGCCCCGGCCCGCGCCTTGACCTATCCGCTGGCGGTGGACGGCGAGAGCCTGGAGATCTCCGCCCTGTCCATGGGCAACCCGCATGCGGTCGTCGTGGTGGCGGATGTCGACACGGCGCCGGTCGGGCAGCTGGGGCCGCGCATCGAGGGCCACCCGCGCTTTCCTGCGCGCGTGAACGCCGGCTTCATGCAAGTGATCGACCGCCGGCACGTGCGGCTGCGGGTGTACGAGCGCGGGGTGGGCGAGACCCTGGCCTGCGGCACCGGGGCCTGTGCCGCCGCGGTGGCTGGTATCCTGCGCGGGTTGCTGGACAGCCCCGTGCAGGTGAGCATGCGCGGCGGGGCGCTCAGCATCGCCTGGGCGGGCGAGGGCGCGCCGGTGTACATGACCGGGCCGGCGGTGACGGTTTTTCAGGGGGAGATCGACCTATGACGCTGGAAGCGGACCAAGTGGCGCAGTATCTGAAGGAACACCCGGACTTCTTCAGCCGGCACACCGAGCTGCTCGCCACCCTCAACGTGCCCCACCCCCACAGCGGTCAGACCATCTCGCTCAACGAGCGGCAGGTGATGCTGCTGCGGGAACGGGCGCGGGGGCTGGAGGCGAAACTGCGCGAATTCATCCAGTTCGC
>JANWZL010000110.1 GCA_025054655.1 Thiobacillaceae bacterium
ACCGAGGCCGAATATCTGCAGGCCGAGGCGGCCAGCCCCGTGCGTCACGAATACGTGGCGGGCGAGGTCTATGCCCTGTCTGGCGGCAGCCTGCGGCACAACCGCATCACCCTGAACCTGGCCGTGGGGCTGATGAGCCGGCTCCAAGGCAAACCCTGTCAGATATTCGTCAGCGATGTGCGGCTCAAGGTGGCAGCGGCTGACGCGTATTACTACCCCGACCTCTTGGTAGTGTGTGGGGCCCGGGGGAGGCTGGCCGATGCCACTCAGACCGTGGAAGACCCGGTCCTGATCGTCGAGGTGCTCTCCCCGGCGAGCGAGGTGATCGACCGGCGCGAGAAGCTGGCCGCCTACCGCCGGCTGGCCAGCCTCAGGGAGTACGCCCTGGTGAGCCAGGACGCCCGGCGGGTGGAGGTCTATCGCCGCTCGGGCGACATCGGCTGGCTGTATCTGGACTATGCCGGCGTGGAGGCGGTCGAATTCGCTAGCGTCGAGGTCACGCTGCCGCTGGCCGAGCTGTATGCCGGCACCGACGTGGGCTGAACCGGGGAGGCGACATGCGCTGGGCCGACGTACTGGCGGACAAGACCCTGCAAGACCTGCCCTACAAGATCGAACTGGACCGCTGGGGGAACGTGGTCATGAGTCCGGCCAGCAACCGACATGGACGCCTGCAAGGCGTGATCTGTTCGTTGCTCGAACGGCTGCCGGGGGGACGGGCATTGATCGAATGCTCCATCGACACGCCCGAGGGGGTGAAGGTGGCGGACGTGGCCTGGGGCTCGGAGGCCTTCTTCGCCCGCCACGACTATGCCACCCCTTACCCCGAGGCCCCGGAGCTCTGTGTGGAGGTGCGCTCGCCGGCGAACACGGAGGAAGAGCTGCGCTTCAAGACCCGCCTGTATCTCCAGGCCGGGGCGCGGGAGGTGTGGATCGTATTCGAAAACGGCGAGGTCCGTTTCTTCGGGCCGGAGGGCGAACGGTCGGACTCGGCCTATGGGCTCGACCCGCGCCCCCTGCTCAACCATTGACCCGCCCCGCGCCGAGGGGCGTTGCGACCCGTGCGGCCTGCGCACGGGCCAGGCTCGGCGCGTGCGGCGTTACCGGTAACGGCGCCCGTTCATTGGGAGAGCAGACATGAACGCACCCGTCAACTTCACCGACTGTCACGTCGCCGACCTCGCTCTGGCCGACTGGGGGCGGCGCGAGATCGCCATCGCCGAGACCGAGATGCCGGCGCTGATGGCCATCCGCGAGGAATACGCCGCCAGCCAGCCGCTCAAGGGGGCACGCATCTCCGGCAGCCTGCACATGACCATCCAGACCGCGGTGCTGATCGAGACCCTCACCGCCCTGGGGGCGCAGGTGCGCTGGGCCTCGTGCAATATCTTCTCCACCCAGGACCACGCCGCGGCGGCGATCGCCGCCCGCGGCATCCCGGTGTTCGCCTACAAGGGCGAAAGCCTGGAGGAATACTGGCGCTTCACCCACCGCATCTTCGAATGGCCCGACGGTGGTTACAGCAACATGATCCTGGACGATGGCGGCGACGCCACCCTGCTTTTACACCTGGGGGCCAAGGCGGAGCAGGACCGCAGCGTCCTCGACCACCCCGGCAGCGAAGAGGAGCGCGTGCTCTTCGCCGCCATCCGCGAGCGTCTGGCCAGCGACCCCAGCTGGTACTCCCGCCGCATTAGCCACATCAAAGGGGTGACCGAGGAGACCACCACCGGGGTGCACAGGCTCTACCAGATGCACGAGCGCGGTGAGCTCAGGTTCCCCGCCATCAACGTTAACGACTCGGTGACCAAATCCAAGTTCGACAACCTCTATGGCTGCCGCGAATCGCTGGTGGACGGCATCAAACGCGCCACCGACGTCATGATCGCCGGCAAGATCGCCGTGGTGTGTGGCTATGGCGACGTGGGCAAGGGCAGCGCCCAGGCCTTGCGGGCGCTGCGGGCACAGGTGTGGGTGACCGAGATCGACCCGATCTGCGCCCTGCAGGCGGCCATGGAAGGCTATCGGGTGGTGACCATGGACTATGCCGCCGACAAGGCCGACATCTTCGTCACCGCCACCGGCAACTACCACGTCATCACCCACGAACACATGCGACGCATGAAGCACAACGCCATCGTGTGCAACATCGGCCACTTCGACAACGAGATCGACGTGGCGAGCCTGCGCCAGTATCGTTGGGAGAACATCAAACCGCAGGTCGATCACGTCATCTTCCCCGATGGCAAGCGCATCATCCTGCTCGCCGAGGGGCGGCTGGTGAACCTGGGCTGCGCCACCGGCCATCCGAGCTATGTCATGTCCAGCTCCTTCGCCAACCAGACCCTGGCCCAGATCGAACTGTACAACCACACCGAACGCTATCCCATCGGCGTGTACCGCCTGCCCAAGCACCTGGATGAAAAGGTGGCGCGGCTGCAGCTCAAGCGCTTCGACGCCGAGCTCACCGTGCTCACCCCCGAGCAGGCCGCCTACATCGGCGTACCCATCGAGGGACCGTACAAAGCGGAGCACTACCGCTACTGAGACTGCTCGGCCGACAAAACCCTGCCCACCACGGGGTGGAATTCGGGCGGGCTTGGCCTTAGTGTGTGGCCATGTCGGCCACACACATCCCAAAGCCCATCCCCCTGCCCGCCTTCGGCCTGCAGCACAGCTACGCCGAGGCGCTGCCGCAGCTGTGCGTGCCCTGGCGGCCGCAGCCGGTGGCCACCCCCCGGCTCGTCTTCATCAACCGCCCGCTCGTCGCGGCGCTCGGCCTGCCGCTGGCCGGGCTGGATGAGGCGACGCTCGCGGCCCTGTTCTGCGGCAATGTCCTGCCGCCGGACGCGCGCCCCGTCGCCCAGGCCTATGCTGGCCATCAGTTCGGCCATTTCGTGCCGCAGCTCGGCGACGGCCGCGCCCTGGTCCTGGGCGAGGTGCTCGACCGCGCGGGGCGGCGGTATGATCTCGCCTTCAAGGGCAGCGGCCGCACCCCCTTCTCCCGCCGCGGCGACGGCAAGGCGGCGCTCGCGCCCATGCTGCGCGAGGTGATCTTCAGCGAGGCCCTGCACGCCCTCGGCATCCCCACCACGCGGGTGCTGGCGGTGGTGGCCACGGGCGAGCCGGTGTACCGCGAGCGTGTGCTGCCCGGGGCGGTGCTCACTCGCGTGGCGGCCAGCCACCTGCGCGTGGGCACCTTCGAATACGTGCGCGCCCATGGCGGCCTGGACGAGCTGCGCGCCCTGGCCGACTACGCCATCCAACGGCACGACCCGCCGCTCGGCGGCTGCCCCGACCGCTACCTGCGTCTGCTGGAAGCGGTGGCCGCTCGCCAGGCCAGGCTGGTGGCGTCATGGATGGCCGTGGGCTTCGTCCACGGGGTGATGAACACCGACAACATGAGCCTGAGCGGCGAGTCGATCGATTTCGGGCCCTGTGCCTTCATGGAGGGCTTCGATCCGGCCACCGTGTTCAGCTCCATTGACGAGTGGGGCCGCTACGCCTACGGCAACCAGCCGGGTATCGCCGCTTGGAATCTGGCCCGGTTCGCCGAGACCCTGCTGCCGCTCATCGACGACGACCCGGACCGGGCCGTGGCGCGCGCCAGCGCGGTGATCGAGGCCCTCCCGCAGCGCTACCGGGCCCACTGGCTTGAGCTCATGCGCGCCAAGTTGGGCCTGGCCGAGGCTGCCCCGCGCCAGGATGCGCAGGATGAGCAGCTTAGCCAGGACTGGCTGGACCTGCTGCACGCCCAGCAAGTGGACCACACCCTGGCCTGGCGCTATCTGGCCGACGCCGCCGCCGGTGAGGAGGTGCGCCTGCGCGCCCTCTTCCCCGGCCAACCGGGGCTTGACGGGTGGCTGGCCCGCTGGCGGGCACGCTGCGCGGCAGAGGATGCGGCACGACCGACTACCCATGCGCCGGGACCGGAGCGGGCCAAGCGCATGCGGCGGGTCAATCCCTGGATCATCCCGCGCAACCACCGTGTCGAGGAGGCCCTGGCCGCGGCCGAGGCGGGCGACCTCGGCCCCTTCGAGCGCCTGCTGACCGCCGTGACCCGCCCGTATGACGAAGACGCGGCCAATATCTCCTATGCCGAGCCCTCGCCGGCTGCCTTCATGCGCGAGTTTCGCACCTTCTGTGGCACCTGAGGTGGGGCTCAGCCGCCCAGCAGCAGCACCGACTGCAGCCGCCAGTGCTCCGTGGGCGCGCGTCGGAAACCGCTGCGCACGAACTGGTGCCAGCGCCCCAGCACGAAGCTCATCAACAGGTTGGCGCGCGCCGCGCTCAGCTCCGGGGCCGCGGCCGGCTCAGCCTGGCTGGCGGCGATGCGCAGGCTCTGGCGCAGGCTGGCCTCTAGCCGCTCGTGCAGCTGGGTCACCCGGGCGAGCAGGCGCTCGTGCTCGTGCACCAGGGCCTCGCCCAGCAGCACCCGGGTCATGCCCGGGTTCTTCTCGGCGAAGGCGAGCAGCAGGGTGAGGATGGCCCGCACCTGGGCGAGTCCATCCGGCTCCTCGCTGACGATGCGGTTGATGCGGGAAAACAGGGCCTCCTCGATGAACGCGATCAGCCCCTCGTACATCTGCGCCTTGCTGGCGAAGTGGCGGTAGAGCGCTGCCTCCGACACCGCCAGCCGCTGCGCCAGCGCCGCCGTGGTGATCTTCTCGGGCTGCGGCGCCTCCAACATCTGCGCCAGGGCCTCGAGGATCTGCTGGCGACGCTCGCCGGCCGGGCGTGACATGATTCAGACGCACACCGGGGCGACCGGCGCCTCGTCGTGGAAACACTCGATGCGCCGCGCGCCCTCGATCAGCAGGTCGATGTCGTAGGCCGCCACCGTCGCGCGCTCGGCCGCCTCGAACCGGGCCGGGTCGGTCACCCCCTCATACAGCTCCATCCACAATCGCGGCTCGTCGCGTTTCTTCAACAGCCGCGCGGTGACACCGGCACGGCAGGCCAACCGCGCCATGTGCGCGCGCACCAGCCGCTCGGTGTCGGGGCCGTCGTCGCTGACCCGGTACCAGATGCAGTAGGTGTAGGCCATGCTCAGGCCGGCAGTGCGTAAGGCAGGGGCAGGAAGGCCAGGCGCGGGCCGTCGGCAGCGCCCAGGTGCACCTCGCCCGCCTCGTGGCTCGTCACCTGCATCACGGCCAGCACATCCGTGCCACCCTCCGGCGCCGGGGCGGCATTGATCACCTGGCCGCAGGCCTGGCCGGGCAGGTCGGGGCTGTAGAGCTCGGTGCCGGCGGCGGCCTCAGCGTCGACATGGGCCAGGTACATGCGCCGCTTGAGCTTGCCCAGGTACTGGCTGCGGGCCACGATCTCCTGACCAGGATAGCAGCCCTTGTGGAAGCTGACGCCGCCCAGGACCTCCAGGTTGACCATCTGCGGCACGAACTGGTCCTGGGTGGCGGGCAGAATCACCGGCACGCCGGCCCTGACCATGAGCCAGTCCCAGGCCGGTGCGCCCACCGGCCGCGCCTGGGCGCGCAACGCCTGCCACAGGGCAGGGGCCGCCGGCGGCGCCACCACCAGGTCGAAGCGATCCGGTGCCAGCCGCACCGCCCAGCCGCTGTCCGTGTGTACAACCGACATTGGCTCTGGTGGGATGACGCCGAAGTGTGCGCTCACCAGGGCCTGCGCGCCGGGACCGTTCAAGCCCAGGATCACCCAGTCGTCGCCGGCGTCGGCCAGCTTCACCCGCGAGCGCAATACGAACATCGACAACCGCCGGCGGATGGGCTCGCTCAACACCCTGGGCAGCAGCAGGTAGAGCGTGCCGCCGCGGCGGAAGACCAGGAAGTTGGCCAGCAGCCGCCCCTTGGCCGAGCAATACCCGGCGTACACCGCCTGCGCGTCCGTCAGCGGGCGCAGGTCGTTGGTGATCTGACCGTGCAGAAAGGCCTGCGCCTCCTCGCCCGTGAGGGCGATGAGGCCGTAATGCGACAGGTCGGCCACGACCAAGGCCGTTTGCGCGGCCTGCAACTCCCCTTGCGGGTCGCCGAAGTGCAGGACGCGATCCCCGGCGAGGACCGCGCCTTGTGTGGGTAAGTATTCACTCCAGGTGGAATTCACGTGAAGAGCCCCGCACGCCGTTCGCAGGCGGTAAGTTACCCGCCCGCGCCGGTGCTGACAAGCCGGCAGCTCGGCCGGGGCGGTGCGCCGCCCTCACCCACCGGCGGGCAGCCGCCGCACCCGCAGGGTGTGCAGCCGGCGGCTGTCGCCGCGCAGGACCTCGAACTCCAGCCCCTCGATGACGATGCGTTCGCCGCGCTTGGGCAGCCGTCCGAAGGCGTGTGTGACCAGGCCGCCGACGGTGTCGAATTCCTGGTCGGAGAAATGCGCACCCAGGGCCAGGTTGAAGTCGCCGATCTCGGTGGTGGCCTTGACCCGGAAGCTGCCATCGGGCTCGCCGAGGATGTTGGCCTCGGCCTCGTCGTAGTCGTATTCGTCGGCGATGTCGCCGACGATCTGCTCCAGCACGTCCTCGATGGTCACCAGCCCGGCCACGCCGCCATATTCGTCCACCACGATGGCGATGTGGTTGCGCGCAGCGCGGAATTCGCGCAGCAGCACGTTCAGACGCTTGGATTCGGGCACGAACACCGCCGGCCGCAGCATCTCGCGCAGGTCCACCTCTTCGTCGAGACACAGCCGCAGCAGGTCCTTAGCCAGCAGGATGCCGATCACCTGGTCGCGGTCGCCGTCCACGGCCGGGAAACGCGAATGGGCGGTGTCGATGACGAAAGGGAGGATCTTGTCCGGCGGATCGTTGATGTCCACCACGTCCATCTGCGCACGCGGGATCATGATCTCGCGCACCTGCATCTCGGACACCTGCATCACGCCCTCGATCATGGACAGGGCGTCGGCGTCGAGCAGGTCGCGGTCATAGGCGGCATGCAGCAGTGCGAGCAGTTCCTCGCGCGAATCCGGCTCGCGGGTGAGCCAGGCGGTGAGTCGTTCGAGTAGGGTCGGTTTAGGGTGACTGTCGTCGTTCATCTAGCGACATATGGGTCTGGATAACCCAACCGCATAAGGATAAACCGTTCCACCGCCTCCATGGCAACGGCCTCGGTCCGCCGCTCGTGGTCGTAGCCCTGCAGATGCAGCAGGCCGTGCACCACCAGGTGGGCATAATGGGCCATGAGGGACTTGCCCTGCTCGGCCGCTTCGCGGGCGATGACCGGGGCGCACAGGACGAGATCACCCGTGAGGGGTGAGGCGTAAGGAGTAAGGGGTGAGGCGTGAGGCGTGAGGGGTGAGGCGTGAGGGGTAAGCGGTGAGGGGTCGGGGGGATAGGTGAAGGTGAGGACGTTGGTGGCGTAGTCCTTGCCGCGGAAGTCGCGGTTGAGCCGGCGGCCCTCGGCCTCATCCACGAAGCGCAGCGTCACCTCGGCCTCCCGGACCAAGGCCGCCTGTGCCCAACGCCGCAACAGCGCGCGGCTGGGCAAGCCGGTGCGATCGGCCACGGCGTACTGCACCGTGATCCCCAAGCGCGGCCGCCTGTCCTTCTCGCCGGCGGCCACCTGGCCGTCATCCACCGCCTTGTGCCCCCTGGCCACTGTCGCCTGACACCTGGTCTCTGACCCCTGATCCCTGATCCCTGATCCCTGACGCCTGATAGCGGTCATAGGCCTCGACGATGCGGGCCACGAGCGGGTGGCGCACCACGTCGTCGTTCTGGAACTCGGTGAAGGCGATGCCGCGCACCTCGCGCAGGACCTCGCGCGCCTCGATGAGCCCGCTTTTGACCCCACGGGCGAGATCGATCTGCGTCACGTCGCCCGTGATCACCGCCTTGGAGCCGAAACCGATGCGCGTGAGGAACATCTTCATCTGCTCCGGGGTGGTGTTCTGCGCCTCATCCAAGATGATGAAGGCGTGGTTTAAGGTGCGGCCGCGCATGAAGGCGAGCGGCGCGATCTCGATCACCTGCCGCTCGAAGGCGCGCGTGGCGCGGTCGAAGCCCATCAAGTCGTAGAGCGCGTCGTACAAGGGCCGCAGGTAGGGGTCCACCTTCTGCGCCAGGTCGCCCGGCAGGAAGCCGAGCCGTTCACCCGCCTCGACCGCCGGGCGGGTGAGCACGATGCGCTTGACCAGGTCGCGCTCTAGGGCATCCACCGCCCCGGCCACGGCCAGATAGGTCTTGCCGGTACCAGCCGGACCGATGCCGAAGGTGATGTCGTAATGCTGGATCTGCCGCAGGTACTGGGTCTGTCGCGGCGTGCGGCCGTGCAGTCCGGGCCGGCGTGTCATCAGCACCGGCAGGTCGTCTATCGTGTCGGGCTGCGCCTCGGCCGTCTGGCGCGCAGCCTCCACCAAGGCGAGCTGGATGTCCTCGATGTCCAGCGGCCGGCGCGCACGCTGGTAGAACTCCTGCAGCAGCCTTGCCGCCAGCTCGGCCTTGTCCTGCGGTCCGGTGATGCGGAACACCTCGCCGCGACGGGCGAGGGTGACGTTGAGCGCCGTCTCGATCTGGCGCAGGTTCTCGTCCAGCGCGCCGCAGAGGTTGGCCAGGCGCGTGTTGTCGGCGGGGGTGAGGGCGAGCTCCAGCACTCAGAGCACGCGCACGGTGGGGCCGTAGCGCGCCAGTTTGCCGTCCGTGGTGAGCAGGATCATGGGCTCTGACAGGCTTTGTGCCACCAACAGGCGGTCGAAGGGGTCTTTGTGATCATCCTGCGGCGGCAGCCCGACCAAACCGAGGATGTGTATTTCTTCCAGGCCCAACCACTCGAAACCATCTGACCTCATGCGCGTCATGAACTGGGGCAGATCCAGGTGGAGCCTGCCGATGCCCATCTTGATCGCGATCTCCCATAGCCTGATGCGGCTGACCTAGGTGCTGTTGTCGGCATCGAGCACGAGATCGGTACAGGCCGCAGGCAGGCGCTCGGGGGCGATCTGCCACCATACGGCCAATTGAGAGTCGAGCAGCAGCCTCATGCAGCGCGGCCCTGGAAGGCGGCGAGCAGTTCCTCCGGCAAAGGCGCATCGAAATCATCGGCGATCCAGTAACCTTGGCCCTGCATCCCGCCGGGCGGCTTGATCCTGGCGCGCTCAGGTACATAAGGCGACAGCCGCGCCACCGGCACCCCTGCCTTGGCGATGACGATCTCCTCCCCCCGCTGGATCTGCTCGATCAGCCTGGAGAAGTGCGTCTTAGCCTGGTGTATGTTGACGGTTTGCATGGGCACCGGATCGGTATGGACCAACCCTTAGTCTAGCATGGTCGGGTTCGGTCTGGGCCTCAGTGCCGGTAAGCCGACTCAGCGCACGACCACCTCGCCGCGCAGGCTGTGGGGCAGGGCGGCGGTGATGCGCACATCGACCATGTGGCCGATGAGCCCCGCATCGCCGGGGAAGTTGACCGCGCGATTGTTCTCGGTGCGGCCGGTGAGCTCCTGCGGGTTGCGCTTGGACGGCCCTTCCACCAGCACGCGCTGGGTCGTGCCGACCATGGCCGCGCTGAGCGCCTCGCCGTTTTTGCGGATCGCCTCCTGCAGGCGGTAGAGCCGTTCGAGCTTGACCGCCTGCGGGGTGTCGTCGGGCAGGGCGGCCGCCGGCGTGCCCGGCCGGGGGCTATAGACGAAACTGAAGGAATGGTCGAAGCCGACCTCCTCGACGAGCCGCAGGGTCGCCGCGAAATCGGCCTCGGTCTCGCCCGGAAAGCCGACGATGAAATCGGTGGCCAGGGCGATGTCCGGCCGCACGGCACGCAGCCGCCGCACGATGGATTTGTATTCCAACACCGTATAGCCGCGCTTCATGGCGGCGAGGATGCGGTCGGAGCCGGACTGCACCGGCAGATGCACGTGCGAGACGAGCTTCTCCAGCCGTGCATAGGCCTCGATCAGCCGCCCGGTGAACTCGCGCGGGTGCGAGGTGGTGTAGCGGATGCGCTCGATGCCGGGGATCTCGTGCACCAGCTCCAGCAGCAAGGTGAAATCCGCCTCGCTGCCGTCGTCCAGCACCCCGCGGTAGGCATTGACGTTCTGCCCGAGCAGGGTGACCTCCTTGACCCCCTGCTCGGCCAGCCCCGCCACCTCCGCCAGCACGTCGGTGAGCGGGCGCGACACCTCCTCGCCGCGCGTGTAGGGCACCACGCAGAAGCTGCAGTACTTGGAGCAGCCCTCCATCACCGACACGTAGGCGGTGGGCCCCTCCACCCGCGGCGGCGGCATGCGGTCGAACTTCTCGATCTCCGGGAAGGACACGTCCACCTGCGCCCGGCCGCTCGCGCGCCGGCGCTCGATCAGCGCCGGCAACCGGTGCAGGGTCTGCGGCCCGAACACCAGGTCCACGTAGGGGGCGCGGCGCACGATGGCCTCGCCCTCCTGGCTCGCCACACAGCCGCCCACGCCGATCAGCACCTCGGGGTTGTGCTGCTTGAGGTGCTTGACCATGCCCAGGTCGGTGAACACCTTCTCCTGTGCCTTCTCACGCACCGAGCAGGTGTTGAACAGGATGAGCTCGGCCGCCTGTGGGTCGTCGGTGGGCTCATAGCCTTCGGCGGCGAGCACATCGGTCATGCGGGCCGAGTCGTACTCGTTCATCTGGCAGCCGAAGGTCTTGATGTAGACTTTGCGCGGCATGCGGTTTGCAGGTTAAATCAAAGGATTATTTTATCCCTCCGCGAGGCTGACCGCATGCGCTACCAGGACCTGCGCGACTTCCTCTCCCAGCTGGAGCAGCAGGGCGAGCTCAAACGCATCGCGGTGGAGGTGGACCCCAGGCTGGAGATGACCGAGATCGGCGACCGCGTGCTCAGGCAGGGGGGGCCGGCGCTGCTGTTCGAACGCCCGAAAGGGCATGCGCTGC
>JANWZL010000020.1 GCA_025054655.1 Thiobacillaceae bacterium
GAGTTCGGCGACAGCCTCTACGTGCTCCTGTCCGGTAAGGTCAAGGTGAGCCTGCTGTCGCAGGACGGCAAGGAGGCGATCCTGGGGGTGCTGGGGCCGGGTGAGGTCTTCGGCGAGATGTCCCTGCTCGACGGCATGCCGCGCAGCGCGACGGTGACCACCCTGGAACGCGCTCGCCTGCTCAAGCTCGGCCGTCAGGATTTCCTGCACTTCCTACAACGCAACCCCGACGTGATGCTCAACCTGCTGGTGGCCTTCAGCCAACGGTTGCGCTCCACCAACACCCTGATCGCGAACCTGAGCTTTCTCAACTTGCCCGCGCGTCTTGCGCGGCTGCTCATGGAGCTGGGCCAGCGTCACGGCAGACCCGGGCCCGCGGGTGTCATCATCGGCCTGCGGCTGTCGCAGGAGGAGCTCGGCAATCTGGCTGGCACCTCGCGCGAGAGCGTGAACAAGCAACTGCGCGCGTGGGCGGAGTCAGGGCTGCTGGAATACTGCCAGGGCATCATCACCCTCAAGAACGTCGAGGGGCTGTACCTGCAGTCGCTCTCGCCCTGAACGGCCGCCCGCATCGAGCCGTGTGGCCGTGTCGACCCGCCACCCAAGCCCTTCCAACCCTACGGAAAGGACCCCGCGATGAGCACGAAGGGCCTCCGGATGCTGAGCGCCCTGAGTCTGGTCCTGGCCATCGCCTAGACCCAGACGGGTGGATTCTACGACCCCTCCAACCCGGCGGGCCCGGCCGGCGTGACCACGGGCAAGGACCTGTATCGCACCATCGGCTGCCCGGGCCGGCAGCTGCTGGATCCGCCCTGCCCCGAGGAGCGGCCGGCCCCGGCGGTGGACAAGCCCAAACCGGCCCCGGTGGTGGACAAGCCCAAGCCCCCGGCGGAACCGCCCAAGCCGGTAGCCAAGCCCGACCCCTGCGCGCTGCCACCGGGTGCCGTGGTCGGTGACCTGCCGCCCAATGCCAAGCCGGGCCAGTGTTTTGCCCGCGTCACACGGCCGGCCAGCTTCCGCACCGAGACCGTGCGCAAGCTCGTCAAGGAGGCCTCCGAGAAGATCGAGATTATTCCCGCTCGTTACGAGACGGTGAAGGAAAAGGTCCTCATCAAGGAGGCGGGCGAGCACATCGAGATCGTGCCGCCGGTGTACAAGGCGCAAAAGGTGCGGGTGACCAGCGAGGAGGTCAAAGAGGTGATCCCGCCGGTGTACGAGACGGTGAAAGAGCGCGTGCTGGTCAAGCCGGCCACCACCCGCATCGAGGAGGTACCGGCCGAATACGAGGAGGTCGCGGAGCGCGTCATGGTCAAGCCGCCCTCCAAGCGCGCCATCGAGGTGCCGGCGGTGTATGAGACGGTGACCGAGAAGAAGCTGGTGCGCGAGGCCTACACCATGTGGAAGCCGGGCACCGAGACCCCCAGCCAGTGCGTGGACGAGGCCGCCGGCCAGATCATGTGCCTGGTCGAGGTGCCGGCACAGTACGAGACCGTCACCCGCCAGGTGCTGAAGAACCCGGCCACTGTGCGCTACGAGGATGTGCCGGCCGAGTACGAGACCCTCAAGAAACGGGTGCTGAAGAAGCCCGCCACCACCCGTATGGTCGAAATCCCCGCCGAATACGCCGAGGTGGAGGTGAAGAAGATGGTCAAACCGGCCACCACGGTGACCAAGACCGTGCCGGTGGACTACGAGCGCGAGGTGATGGTGATGGTCGAGCCGGCCAAGGAGCGCCGCATCCCCATCCCGGCCGAGAATGCCGACGTGCCGCAGGAGCTGATGGTCTGCCCGGTGGCGGTGTATTGGGCCGAGGTGTTGTGCGATGTGAACGCCACCCCGCAGAAGATCGGCGAGATCCAGCAGGCCCTGGCCAAGGCCGGCTATTACAAAGGACCCATCAACGGCAAGACCGACGCGGCGACCACGGCCGCGGTGAGCGCGTTGCAGAAGGCCAAGGGCCTGGTGCCGAGCGGCTTCCTCGACCTGGAACCGCTCAAGGCGCTCGGTGTCGCGGCCAAGTAAGCCAGCCACAGCGCGGAGGTGAAAAGCGCCCGCAAGGGCGCTTTTCTATTTTGTGCCTGGGTTCCCGCGCCTAGGCCGCGCGCTTGAGCTGCTTGCTGTAGAGGAACTCCAGCACCGCGTGACGCAGGCGGTGGTAGTGCAGGTCCTCGGCCAGGGCGAGCCGGTCGCGCGGGCGCGGCAGGTCCACCGTGAGGACCTCACCGATGGTGGCGGCAGGCCCGTTGGTCATCATGACGATGCGGTCGGCGAGCAGCACCGCCTCGTCCACGTCGTGCGTGACCATCAGCACGGTGGCGCCGGTCTGGGCCACGATGCGCATCAGCTCGTCCTGTAGGCTCGCGCGCGTGAGCGCGTCCAGGGCGCCGAAGGGTTCGTCCATGAGCAGCACCTTGGGCTCCATGGCCAGCGCCCGGGCGATGCCCACCCGCTGCTTCATGCCGCCGGAGATCTCGTGCGGGTATTTGTGCAGGGCGTGTTCCAGGTGCACCAGGGCCAGGGCCGCCTCGGTGCGGGCCTTGAGCTGCCGCTTCGGCTCCCTGGCCCCGAACACTCGCTCCACGGCCAGATAGACGTTGCCGTAGCAGGTCAGCCAGGGCAGCAGCGAGTGGCTCTGGAAGACCATGGCGCGGTCGGGTCCGGGCCCGCGGATCTCGCGCTCCTTGAGCAGCAGGGCGCCGCGCGTGGGTTCCAATAGCCCCGCCACCAGGTTGAGCAGGGTGGACTTGCCACAACCCGAGTGGCCGATCAGGGCGATGAACTCCCCCTCCTCGACCGCGAGATCGATGTCGGTGATGGCGGTGTAGGGGCCCTTCTTGGTGTTGAACACCACGGCGGCGTTTTCGATGGTGAGATAGCTGTGCATGGTCGTCTCCAGCGGGTCAAACGGTCGCGGTGTGCGCAGCGGCGGCCGACGTGGCCGGGCGGAAGGCGCGCAGCAGGTTGGCCATGGCCACGGCCGTGCGCGCCGCCCGCTCGCCGTTGGGGATGAGCCCATGAGTGGGCTCGCCGTCGGTCATGAGGATGGCGTTGGCGATGGGCAGGCGGTGGGTGAGCTGTAGCCGGGCGATCTCGGCGCTGCAGGTGTTGCACACCACCTCGTAGCGGTAGCCCTTGTCGGCGCGGATGACGCTGCCCAAGGCGATGAGGGCGTCATAGTCACCGGCCTCGGCCAGCGTCTGCAGCATGAGGGGGATCTCCAGCACGCCGGGCACATGGCACAGCGTCACGTCGTCGCGCGCCACGCCCAAGCGGGCGAGCGCCGCCAGGCAAGCCGCCAGCAGGTTCTCGCAGGTGTTGCGGTTGCAATGGCTCATGACGATGCCGATGCGCAACCCCCGCCCATCGAGCGTGGGTTCCAGTTCATGCCGCGGGCTCATGGCCGGTACCTCCCGATCGTGGTCAGGTCGCGTAGTCGAAGCGCCGTGCGAGCAGGAGCAGGGTCTGCTCCAGGACGAGCCCGACGATGCCGACGATGAAGATGGCGATCAAGATGTGGGCGACGTTCAGGTTGTTCCACTCGTCCCACACCCAGAAGCCGAGCCCCGAGCCGCCCGTGAGCATCTCGGCGGCGACGATCACCAGCCACGCCACCCCGATCGACAGTCGCACGCCGGTGAGCACCTGCGGCAGGGCCGAGGGCAGCAGGATGCGGGTGAACACTTTCCACTCCGACAGGTCCAGCACCCGTGCCACGTTCAGATATTCCTGCGGCACGCGCGCCACCCCGGCGGCGGTGTTGAGGATCATGGGCCAGATGCTGGAGATGAAGATCACCCATAGGCTCGCCGGTTCGGTCTCCTTGAACACGTACAGGCCGATGGGCAGCCAAGCGAGCGGCGAGACCGGCCGCAGCAGGGCGATGATGGGCGCGGCCATGCCGGACAGGAAAGCGAAGCGGCCGATCAGGAAGCCCAAGGGGATGCCGATCGCCGCTGCGAGCCCGAAGCCCACCCCCACCCGGTAGAGCGAGTGCAGGATGTTCCAGCCGATGCCCTGGTCGTTGGGGCCGTTGTCGTAGAAGGGGTCGGCGAACAGCAGCCTGGCCGCCTCCCAGGTCGCGGCCGGGCCGGGCAGGCTGGGCTCGCGGCTGGATACCGAGATCAACTGCCACAGCAGCAGGAACAGGGCCAGGCCCAGCACCGGGGCGAGGCTGGCCTTGAACACCCGGCCCACGGCGGCGCCGAATGCGCGCCCGCGCTCGGTGGCCAGCCACGGTGTGACGCGCGGCCGCTGCGCCGGCAGCGCCTCGGCTGCCGGCAGCGGCTCGGTTTGCGGCGAGCGCAGCACGTCCTGCAGGCGCTCTTCGTTCAGGGTCACCGCACTCATCGTCATCTCCTGTCAGACCTTGATCTTGAAGCCGTCGGCATAGGCCTTCGGGTTTTTGCCGTCCCACACCGTGCCGTCGATCAGCTTGCTCGTGCGCAACTCGGACTTGGGCACGCTCACCTTGGCCAGAGTGGCCGCCTGTTTGTACAGCTCGATCTGGTTGACCGCGCGCGCCACCGCCAGGTAGTCCGGGTGCTCCTTGAGCAGCCCCCAGCGCTTGTGCTGGGTAAGGAACCACATGCCGTCGGACAGATAGGGGAAGTTCACCGCACCGTCGTTGAAGAAGCGCATGTAGTGCTTGTCCTGCCACTTGCGCCCCAGGCCGTTGTCGTACTGGCCGAGCATGCGGTCCTCGATGACGTCGAACTCGGTGTTGACATAGGCCTTGCCGGCGATGATGCGCGCCACTTCCGAGCGGTTGGCCATCACGTCGATGTAGCGCGAGGCGTCGAGGATGGCGGCGATGAGCGCCCGGCAGGTGTTGGGGTGCTTGTGCATGAATTCCAGCGTGGTGGCGAGCACCTTCTCCGGGTGGTCGGGCCAGATGTCCTGGGTGGTGGCGGCGGTGAAGCCGATGCCGTCGAAGATCGCACGCGCGTTCCAGGGCTCGCCCACGCAGTAGCCGTCCATCTTGTCCACCCGCATGTTGGCCACCATCTGCGGCGGCGGCACGGTGATCACCTTGACCTCCTGCAACGGGTGGATGCCATAGGTGGCCATCCAGTAATACAGCCACATGGCGTGCGTGCCGGTGGGGAAGGTCACGGCGAAGGTCCACTCCCGAGGCTCGGCCTTGACCAGCTTCGCCAGCCCCGGTCCATCAGTGACCCCCCTGGCCTTGAGCTGGTTGTTCATGGTGATGGCCTGACCGTTGTGATTAAGGGTCATGAGCACGGCCATGTCCTTCTTCGGGCCGGCCACCCCCATCTGCACGCCGTAGATCAGCCCGTACAACACGTGTGAGGCGTCCAGCTCGCCGTTGACCAGTTTGTCGCGCACACCGGCCCAACTGGCCTCCTTGCTGGGCACAATCTTGATGCCGTATTTCTTGTCAAACCCTTTCTCGGCGGCGATCACCACGCTGGCGCAATCGGTCAGCGGGATGAAGCCGACCTTGACCTCGGTCTTCTCCGGCGCGTCGGAGCCCGCGGCCCAGGCGGCGTTGCGCACCGCGGGCGGCACCAGCGCCAGCAGGGCGGCGGCGGACAGCCCCGTGCTCTGGGCCAGGAAGCGGCGGCGGCCATCCCGGGTCGGGCCGTCTGTGGTCGTATCGAGCGGCGTATCCATCGTTCATCACTCCTAGGGTCTGGTCGAAAAAAATGGCGTCCGGCCGCTGCGTGGGTGCGCAGGGCTGGACGCCGTCGTCCCGGTGCACCGTCATTGGTGCTTCACCAGCGCGGCTGCCTGTGCACTCGCTGGTCTCCGGCGTAACCCAAGCACATCCCGTGCCAGCCACGCCGAGGCTTTAGAATCAATGCCTTATACGACTGTGTGGGCCGCCGCCGCGACCGCGGGCCCGACGCTTGCACGCTGTTGGTGCAGCATGCACCCATGCGGAGCAGCGCGTATCTCACAGCAGATCGCGGGCGGCGATCAGGGTCTGCGCCACCTCCGCCAGCCGGCGGCCGGTGTCCATCGACAGCCGGCGCAGCTCACGGTAGGCGGCCTCCTCGCTTAAGCCCTTCTTTTCCATCAGCAGGCCCTTGGCGCGCTCGACCAACTGGCGCTCCGCCAGCCGTCGTTCCGCCTCCGCGAGCCGACGCTTAAGCCCCTGATGCGCCTCGAAGCGCGCCTGGGCGACCTTGAGGATGGCCGACAGGCGCGTGGGATCCAGCCCGTCCACCACGTAGGCCGACACGCCGGCCTCGATCGCCGCCCGGATCGACTCGTCGGCATCGTCCTGGGTGAACATCACCACCGGCCTGGGGGCGTCCTCCAGGGTGGCGGCGATGTGTTCCAGGGTATCGCGGTCGGGCGAGTCGGCGGCGATGATGATCACCTGCGGCTTCAGTTCCAGCACCCGCGCATGCAGCGCGCGCATGTCACGCAGCACCGCCTGCACCGTATAGCCGGCGAGCGACAACGCCGCGCGCAGCTCGCGCCCGCGCTGGGCGTTGCGATCGACCACCAGCACCTCTAGCGCAGGGATCGGCTCGGCAGCAGCGTTTTTTGCGGTCATGGGGTGGTCGTGGGACAGTGGCTTACCCTCCACGCACGAGTAAAGCATGAAACGTGCCGGCCCCATTCCGGCAAGCCGCAGGGGGAGGGTGCAAGCTCACGCCAGGCGTAGAGCCCAGCCAGACCAACGACCGCGCGTGACACCTGGTCCCGGTGACGGCGCGTGAACCCGGTACAAACGCGGTCCTCGCTTGCAGATGTTGGTGATCTTCGTCTCCTCGGTCGCGGGAGACGGGCGTAGCTACGGGTCAGGCGAGTCTGTGCAGCCAAAAAGCGGCAAATGCCTGACGGACTACACTATGGGACTCGAGGTTCGCTGATGACTTATTGATCTTATTGATTTTATTGGTGGGTCGTGCAGGATTCGAACCTGCGACCAACGGATTAAAAGTCCGCTGCTCTACCGGCTGAGCTAACGACCCGGAAATTGAAATTATGGCATGTCTAAGCTATGGGCGTCAACGCAGCCGGCCCGGGCGGCTCAATTCTTGCGCGCTTTCGCCGGTTGCAGCGCGGCCGGGCGGGCCTTGGCGGCCTCCGCAGCGGCGCTGTCGGCGGTGGTGGGGTCGGCGAGCCCCTGTTTGGCGTACCAGGACTTCATGAAGGTGAGGATGTTCTGCAGTCGCACCTGGCCTGGGATGAACATGACGATCTCGCCGTTGGGGTCGTAGAGATAGGAGGTGGGGTAGAAGTCCACCGGCCCGACCTGGCGGAAGGGGCTGTCGGGGTTGCGGCGGGCACCGCCGGCGACGATGGCGTGGAAATCGAGGTTTTGCCGCACGGCCGTGTCACGCACGACGTTCTCGTCCGGCCCGTAGTCCAGACCGATGCCGATGACCACGAAATCCTTGCGCTTGTTCAGCTCGTTGAGCACCGGCACCTCCGACCAGCACAGCGGGCACCAGGGCGCCCAGAAGTTGACCAGCACCCACTTGCCACGAAAGTCCGACAGACGGATCACACGGCCGTTGATGTCGGTGAACTGGAAGTTGATGGCCTTGGCCGGCTCCGTCTGGGCCTGCGCATGAGTGGTGTGCGCCATAGTCCAGGACAGCGCCACAGCCAGCATGCAGGCCGCATAGAATTTCCGCATTCCCTTTCCTCTAAAGCGCCGCCGGCGCGCCGGCCGCGAGGCTCGCGGCCGGGGGCGCATCTAGGCCGCGCGCATTAACAGATGATACTGGACTTTCATGGTCGCGGCAGCCCCGGCGACGATGGAGAAGAACACGATGATGGAGCCTACGGCCAGAGTGGACACACCCGTCACCCCCTGGCCTATGGTGCAGCCCATGGCGGTGACCCCGCCGAAGCCCATCAGTACGGCGCCGATCAGATGGCGGAACATGTCCTGTGGCGAGGTGAAGTATTCCCACCGGAAGGTGCGGTTGAACACCGCATAGAGGAAGGACCCTATGACCACGCCAAACACGGTGGCGATGGCGAAGGTCACCGTGGTGGAGGCGTCGGTCCAATAGGCCCACAGGTCCATGGTGTAACCCAGGGGGGCGACGAAGGTCATGGACTCGGCCAGCTTGGAGTTGGTACCCAGATAGGCGGGCTCCAGGGTGTCGGGATGCTCGGGGATGAAGCCGAGCTTGCCGGTCACGAACCAGCCGCCCACCACCACCAAGCCGACGACGATGCCGGCCAACATATTGTCGCGGTTGTGCCGGAAGTCGCGGCTGGCGAAGACGAATAAGAACAACGCCAGGCTGATGGCTGCGGCCACCAGGAGCTGGGCCAAGGGTTCGTTTTCCCCCACCAGGATGGCCGGCAGGGTCTGCAGATGGTCGAAATGTAGGGTGACGGCCTCGTGCTCCAGGACGTTGACGCGGAACCAGCCGAAGATGCCGCGCAGCGTGACCAGGGCAGAGTAGCCGAGAAAGAGGAAGACCACCACCGATTTGAGGTTGCCGCCACCGAGCCGCACCAGGGTGCGCTGGCCACAGCCGGAGGCGAGCGTCATGCCCACGCCGAAGGTGAGCCCCCCCACGATCATGGCCAGCCAGGGCAGGCGCGGCGAGGTGTAGATGGTCTTGGTGGGGTCCAGGTAGCCGAGGTATTCCAACACGGCGGTGCCGAGGATGGCCACGGCGATGGCCAGCAGCCAGGCCCGCATGCGCCCCCATTCACCCATGTTGACCACGTCCGAGACGGCCCCCATGGTGCAGAAACTGGTCTTGTTGGCGACATAGCCGAAGATCAGGGCCAGGACGAAGCCCAGCCACACCACCAGGTGCGAGATTTCTTGTACCGTTTTGGCCTCTTCCATCGATCTCTCCTCTCTCTCGTCACAGAAGCGAAAACTAACGCGCCTGAACGTGAATCTCAATCGCCATCTCTAGTACGTTTGGACGTAGCGGGTGGGATCGGGTACGCCGGCGTCGATGAAGCCCTGACGCCGGAAGCGGCAGGCATCGCAGCGACCGCAGGCCCGGCCCTGTGCGTCGGCCTGATAACAGGACACGGTCAGGGCATAGTCCACGCCCAGCCGAACACCCGTGCGGATGATCTCGGCCTTGCGCAGGGCGATGAGCGGCGCCTCGATGCGTACCGGCCTGCCTTCGATGGCGCGCCGCGTGGCCACATCCGCCAGGCGCTGGAAAGCGGCGATGAACTCGGGCCGGCAATCGGGGTAACCGGAGTAATCGACCGCGTTCACACCGATGTAGATCGCCTCGGCGTCCAATACCTCCGCCCAGGCCAGGGCCAAGGCCAGCAGCACGCTGTTGCGTGCCGGCACGTAGGTCTGGGGGATGCCAACGGTGGGCCCCAGCGGCACGGGGATGGCGGGATCGGTGAGGGCCGAGCCGCCGAACTGCGCCAGGTCGATGGACACCACCCGGTGCTCGACGGCACCCAGCTGGCGGGCCACCGCCTGCGCCGCGACGAGTTCGGCCACGTGCCTCTGGCCGTACTGCACGCTCAGGGCATGGCAGGCATGACCCGCATGGCGGGCGATGGCCAGGGTGGTGGCCGAATCCAGCCCCCCAGAGAGCAATACCACCGCGGCGGTCATCGTCCCGGGCCCTCGCCCCAAAGCAGCTTGTGCAGCTGTATCTGCAGGCGCACCGGCAGGCCATCGCGCAAGATCCATGCGGCCAGGGTGGCCGCATCCAGGCGCCCATGGGCCGGCGAGAACAGCACGGCCGAGCGCTCCGACAGGCGGTGGCGGGCCATGACCGCGCACGCCCAGTCGTAGTCGGCGGCGTCGCAGAGTACGAACTTGACCTCGTCGCGCGGGGTGAGCAGGTCGAGGTTGGACCATAGATTGCGCTCGGCCTCGCCGGAGCCCGGCGTCTTCACGTCGACAATGCGGGCCACGCGCGCATCCACCCCGGAGATGTCGAGCGCGCCGCTGGTCTCCAGGCTGACGTCGTAGCCGGCGTCGCATAGCCGGGTGAGTAGGCTGAGGCAGTCGCGCTGCGCCAGCGGCTCGCCGCCGGTGACGGTGACATGTCGGGTCGGATATCGGCCCACCTGCTGCAGGATGGCCTCGATCTCCATCCACTCGCCGCCCTGGAAGGCGTAATCGGTGTCGCAATAGCCGCAACGCAGTGGGCAGCCGGTCAACCGCACGAACACGGTGGGTAGCCCCACACGGCTCGCCTCGCCCTGCAGGGAGTGGAAGATCTCGGTCACGCGCAGGCGCTGTGCCGATGCGCTCATTTCAGCGTGGCCAGCAGCCGGCGTGCGGTCTCCGCGGCCCGTGTGTGCGGGTATTTACTCACCACCTGGTCGAGCAGCCCCTGGGCGGCCGCCGCTTCACCCAGCTGCAACCGGGCGCGGGCGAGGCTCACCATGGCGTCGGGCACCTTGTTGCTGGTCGGGTACCCCTCCAGCAGCCGCTGGTAGGACTCGACGGCGGCGCTGTAATTGCCCTGGGCGGCATGGGCCAGCCCCAGCCAGTAATAGGCGTTGCTAGCCATGCCGCTGGCAGGATGGTCGCGCAGGAAGGCCTGGAAGGCGCGCACGGCGGCGGCGTAGTCACCGGCGCGGAACTGCGCCAAGGCGGCCTCGTAGGCGCGCGTCTCGGCAGCCGGATCCGACCCCGTCAGCAGCAAGGCACGGCTGGGTTGCAGCTGGATGGCATCTACCGGCAGCGACGGGGCCGGGCGGTTGGCCAGCTCGCGCACCCGCCCGTCGAGCTCCTCGTAGAGATCCTTCTGCCGGCGCTGGACGACGGCGAGCCGGTCCTGCAGCTCTTCCTGCTGCCCGCGCAGGCGCGCCAGTTCGGCCTTGAGTTCCGCCACCTGGTTGAGCAGGTTGAGCAGGGCCTGGCTGGACATCTGCGCCTCGAGGCGCCGCAGACGCTCGTCCAAGGCGCGCAGATCCTGTCGCATCTCGTTCTGGCGCAGGGCCAGCTCGTCCACCGTCACCGCGGCCGCAGCAGGCAGGGCTGCGCCCATACCGGCCAAGATGCACAGACTGCACAAGCGCTTGAGCTTCATCATTCGTCGACGTAATGGATCTCGGTGCGGCGGTTCATGCGCCAGGCCTCCTCGTTGCTGCCCTGTACGGCGGGTTTCTCCTCGCCGAAACTGACCGCTTCCATCTGGCCATCGGCCACGCCGAGCAGGGACAGCGCCTGGCGCACGCTCTCGGCCCGGCGCTGCCCGAGGGCGAGGTTGTACTCGCGGCTGCCGCGCTCGTCGGCATGGCCCTGCAGGATCACCTTGAAGCCCGGGTTGGCACGCAGGTAGGTGGCATGGGCGTCGATGACGGGCTGGAAGCGGGCGTCGATGACCGCGCTGTCGAATTCGAAATAGATCACCCGCTGGGCCAGGGGGCTCGACGGGTCCTTGTGTGCTCCGGGTGTGGTGAGGTCGGGCTTACCCTTGGCCTCCTTGCCCGGCGCGGGGGGCGTGCTCGGCTGGATGGGCTGCGGCGGCAACGGCCGTGTCTCCACCACCGGCGGGCTGACCGGGGTGGTGGTGGCCTTGGGCCCCTCGGGTTTAGGTGTAGGGGGGGGCAGCTGGGTGGTGGGGGTGGTCGTCTCCCTGGCGGGCGGGACCGGCGTCGGCTTTGTGGCCACACGCTCCTCCACCGGGGCCTCGGTCGGCGCGCTGGCGCATCCGGCCAGCAGCAGGCCGAGCAGCACGATCGCATGGGTCTGTCTGGTCATCCGTGTACTCCTGTTTACGCTGATATCCCTGCCCTCACGGCGCCCACGCCGGTTCGCGCAGGTCGCCCGTCTGTGTCAGACGTTGTTTGACGCGCCCATCCACGCTGACCGTGGCCAGCACCCCGCGACCGTTGACCAGCGTGGCGTAGAGTATGCTCCGGCCATTGGGCGCGAAACTGGGGGATTCGTCGAACGCGGTGTCGGTCAACACCCGCATCTGGCGGGTGGCCAGGTCCATCACGGCGACGTGGAATTGTCCGTCGCGCCGGTGGATGAAGGCGAGCAGACGGCCATCCGGCGACAGCGCCGGCGAGACGTTGTAGCCGCCTTCGTAGGTGATGCGCTGGGCCTGACCGCCCGTGACGGGCATGCGGTAAATCTGGGGCGAGCCGCCCCGGTCCGAGGTGAAGTAGAGCCACTGGCCATCGGGGCTGAACACGGGCTCCGTGTCCAGTGCCAGGCTGCTCGCGATCCGGCGCGGCTCGCCACCCTCGGCGTCGATCAGATAGATCTGCGAAGTGGCGTCGCGCGACAGCACCACGGCGAGCTGCCGGCCGTCCGGCGACCAGGCCGGCGCCGAGTTGGAGCCGCGGAAATTGGCGAGCACGCGCCGGCTTCCATCGGCCAGGCGCTGCACATAGACGACGGGCTTCTTCTGCTCGAAGGAGACGTAGGCGATGCGCGTACCGTCCGGCGACCAGGCCGGCGAGATGATGGGCTCGGGCGAGCGGGCGATGGTGTGCGCGTTGTGGCTGTCGGCGTCGGCGACCTGCAGCTCGTACCAGCCGTCGCGCTTGAGCACGTAGGCGATGCGCCCGCTGTAGCTGCCTGGCTCGCCCAGCAGTTTCTCGTGCACCATGTCGGCGATCTGGTGCGCCGCTGCACGCAGCCCGCTGGCGGGCACGGTGAGACTGGAGGCGAGCAGCTCGCTGGCCCGCACCACGTCGTACAGCCAGAAACGCACCTCGAGGCGGTTGTCTGGCAGGGTGGCGACCTGGCCGATGAGCAGGGCGTCCGCCCCCGCGCGCCGCCAGTCGCCCATGCGTATGTCCTGCGGACGCGTGGGGCGTGCGTCCGCCTGCGCCGCCTCCACGATCTGGAAATAACCACTGCGGCCCAGATCGGCCGCGACCACGGTGGCGGGGTTTTCCCCCAGCGCGGCGGCGGGCATGGCGAAGGGCACGATGGCCACGGGTAGCCGCTTGGCTGCCCCACCGACGATCTCGATGGTCATGGCGGCCTGGGCTGCGACGGCACAGAGGAATGCCGTCAGCAGCAAGGGCCATGCAGCCAGGCGATGGAGGCGAGGCGAGGCAGTGCACATGGCGTTATTGTACCAAGGCGGCAGCGGCACCTGCCCGTTCAGACCCCGTCGGCCTCGTGCGGTCTGAATTTCAGGATCAGCTCTTCGCGGAACACCGCCGCCAGTTCCTGCTGCGGCGGCAATGGCAGGGGCGAGGCGCGCAGGATGGCCAGCTCGACCTGTTTGTCGTAGGCCGGCTGACCGCTCGACTTCAGCAAGGTGAGCTTCAGCACCTCGCCGTCGGGCAGCAGCCGCACCTGATAGACGACCTCGGGATTGCCCGTGAGGTTGGGGGGCAGGCGCAGGTAACCCTGGATCTTGCTGCGGATGCGGGCCTGATAATCCTCGATCACACGTTGGCGGGCGAGGGCGTCGGCGGTCATCGACCGTTGCAGCTGACGCGCCTCACGCATGAGATCGTCCTCCAGCTGGCGCGCCAGCTCCGCCTCCAGCTCGCGGCGGGCGGCCTCGCGCGCGCGCCGCTGGGCCTCCTCCTGACGCCGCTGTTCTTCCTGCTGGCGCGCGAGCTCCTGCTGCCGCCGCTCGTCCTCACGCCGTCGCTCCTCGCGGCGCTTCTCCTCCAGCCGGCGTTGTTCCGCCTCGCGCTGACGGCGCTCAGCCTCCTGCACCTCGATCCATCGCCGCTCCTGCTCGCGTCGCTCGGCCTGCTGCCTTTTCTGCTCTTCACGCGCAGCGAGGTCGATGTCGGGTTCGTCCTTCGCCTGTGCCGGTGGCGGCGGTTCGGGCTGGGCCGCAGGCTTGGGCACCGCGCCAGCCGGCGGCGGCAGCTCCGACCACAATTCGGCCACCACCGGCAGATGCGGCGGACTGCGCCAGGACAAACCGACCACCAGCCCCAGCGCGAACAACAGATGCACGGCCACGGCCAGGGTGCCGGACCACAGATACTGCAACCCGCTGGGTCGGATCATGGCGCGGAGGGTCGCACCAACAGCCCCACGCGTGCCGCCCCGGCGCGCTGCAGGCCGTCCATCACCTGCATGACCGCCTCGTAGCGCACGCTCTTGTCGGCCGAGATCACCACCGGCTGGCGCGGCTGACGCGCCAGCCGCGCGCGTACGGTGTGGACCAGACGCGCCGGGTCGATCAACTCCTCGTGTCCTTGCTCGGCACGGTCGCGCAGCAGCAGCGAGCCGTCGGCGCGCACCACCACCTCCAGCGGCGCCGCGGGCGCCTGCCCGGCCTTGCCCACGCTCGGCAGCTCCACCTGGCTGGGGTTGATGAAGGGCGCGGTGACCATGAAGATCACCAGCAGCACCAGCATCACGTCGATATAGGGCACGACGTTAATCTGGTTGATCGACCTGCGTACGCGTCTCATGTCCGGGATAGGCGTGCAGCACGCCGCGCTGGATGAGGACCAGATATTCCTCGATGAAGACCTGCAGTCGGTTGGACAAACGGTCCACGTCGTGACTAAAACGGTTGTAGGCCACCACCGCGGGAATCGCCGCGAACAGACCGATGGCGGTGGCGATCAGGGCCTCGGCAATGCCCGGTGCCACCTGGGCGAGCGTGGCCTGCGAGACATCGGCCAGGCCGCGAAAGGCGTTCATGATGCCCCATACGGTGCCGAACAGGCCGACGTAGGGCGAGACAGATCCGACTGTGGCGAGAAAGGGCAGGCTCTCCTCGAGCTGATCCATCTCGCGCTGATAGGCGGCCTGCAGGGCTCGCCGTGTGGTCTCCATCACCTGCACACCGTCCATCACAGGCTGGGGTTTGCTGTCTTGACTGGCTTCCGCCATCTGCGGCGCGGTCAGATTCATGAAGACACGGTGCCCCTGGCGAAACAGGCTTTCGATACAGGCCTGATCACCCGCCTCGTCCACAGCGGCGTACAACTCGTTGATGGTCTTGCTGCCAATGGCGTCGAAGAAGCGCTGCTCGAAGACCCTGGTCAACCCCAGCTCACGCCGCAGGGTTTGATATTTGACGAAGATCACCCACCAGGAGGCGACCGAGGCCACCACCAGCAGCAGCATCACCGCCTGCACCACCCAGCTGGCGGACAGGACCAGGTTCAACAACGACAGATCGTGCTCGACGGTGAGATTCATGACGCCGTATGGGTGCAGGCATGGATGCGGCGCACGACGTGGGCCGGTATCCGGGTCGGTTTGAAATCGTGGTGGCGCACGCAGACGATGCGCACCCGCGCCGTCAGCAGCAGCCGCCCATCAGCGCGCTGGATCTCCTGCTGCAGGGTGAGGCTTGCACCGCCCAGCTCCTCGGGCACGCTTTTGATTGCAAGCAGGTCATCTAGCCGCGCCGGGGCGAGAAACTCCAGCGCCACGTGCCGTACGACGAACAGCACGCCATCCTCCTCGGCCAGCCGCCGCTGGTCCAACTCCATGGCACGCAGCCACTCCGTGCGCGCCCGCTCCAGGAACTTCAAGTAGTTGGCGTAATAGACCACCCCGCCGGCATCGGTGTCCTCCCAATACACCCGCACCGTCCAGGTGAACGCCCGCGTCGTATCCATGTCCGCAACCTAGCCCGCGCCGTGGTGATTTGCCACCAACTCGGTTTCTGCCTGCATTCAGTCGAACAGGTCTGGGGTCTGCAACCGTGCTGGGGTGGCCAGACCGAAGTGCCGATAGGCCAGCGGGGCGGCCACACGCCCGCGCGGCGTGCGGGCGAGGTAGCCCTGCTGGATGAGATAGGGCTCCAACACGTCCTCTATGGTGTCGGCCGATTCGCCGATGGCGGCGGCCAGGTTCTCCAGGCCCACGGGACCACCGGCGAACTTCTCCAGGATCGCCCCGAGCAGCTTACGGTCCATCACGTCCAGCCCCGCTCGGTCCACTTCCAGCATGGCCAGCGCCGCGTCCGCCACCTCCGCCGTGATGCGCCCGCCGGCGCGCACCTCGGCGTAGTCGCGCACCCGCCGCAGCAGGCGGTTGGCGATGCGGGGCGTGCCGCGCGAGCGCCGGGCGATCTCCAGCGCCCCCTCGGGCGAGATCTCGATCGCCAGCAGCCGGGCCGAACGGGTGACGATACGGGTGAGCTCCTCCGCGCTGTAAAACTCGAGGCGGGCGATGATGCCGAAACGGTCGCGCAGCGGGTTGGTCAGCATACCCGCACGGGTGGTCGCTCCCACCAGGGTGAACGGCGGCAGGTCCAGCTTCACCGAACGCGCCGCCGGCCCCTCGCCGATCATGATGTCGAGCTGGAAATCCTCCAAGGCCGGGTAGAGGATCTCCTCCACCACCGCAGACAGCCGGTGGATCTCGTCGATGAACAGTACGTCGTTGGGTTCCAGATTGGTCAGCAGGGCCGCCAGGTCGCCCGCCCGCTCCAGCACCGGCCCCGAGGTCACGCGCAGATTGACCCCCATCTCGCGCGCGATGATGTGGGCAAGCGTGGTCTTGCCCAGCCCCGGCGGGCCGAACAGCAGCACGTGGTCGAGCGCCTCGCCGCGGCGGCGCGCCGCAGTGATGAAGATCTCCAACTGCTCGCGCGTGCGCGCCTGCCCCACGTAATCGCTCAAACGCTGCGGGCGCAGGGCCCGCTCGAACGCCTCCTCCTCCTGCGAGGCCTTGGCCGGCGAGATCAGACGGTCGGGTTCGAGCATTGTCGGTGGGCTTTCAACATCACGCCGCTACAGTTTAAGCGTTTTCACGGCCGCTGACCGCCGGCTGCGCGATGTGTGGTCTTGGGAGGATCGATGCGCGCCCGGCCAGCCCCGTGCATGGGGTGGTGGGTGGTGCCGGCAGTCCGACTCGAACGGACGACCTACCGCTTACAAGGCGGTTGCTCTACCAGCTGAGCTATGCCGGCGAATGGAACTGCGGACGTGAGCCGGGGCTCATTTGACCACGCGCAGCTTGGGTTTGCCTTTGGGTCGTGGCGGGCCGGATGAGGCATCCACAGGGGTGTCCGCCTCAACGTCGGCGACCTCTGTGTCCACCTCCGCCGTCTGTGCCTGCCCTGGCAGGGCGGCGAAGGCCATGCCCTCACCGGTTTCACGGGCGTAGATGGCGATCACGTTGGCCACCGGTACGTCGATGTCGTAGGCCTGGCCGCCGAAACGGGCGGAAAAGCTCACCCAGTCGTTGTCCATGTGCAGGTTGCGCACTGCGTTGGGGCCGATGTTGAGTACGATCTGGCCGTCGCGTACGTAGGCCCTGGGTACCCTGGTGTGTTCGTCCACCCGCACGCTGATGTAGGGGGTGTAGCCGCTGTCCACGCACCACTCGTACAGCGCGCGCAGCAGATAGGGTTGCTGGGGCAGGGCGCTCACTTGCGCATCGCCTTTTCCACCGGGGTGAGCGCGTCGATGAAGGCCGGACGGCTGAAGATGCGCTCGGCGTATTTGAGCAGGGGTGCGGCCTGTTTGGGCAGGGCGATGCCGTAGTAGTCCAGCCGCCACAGCAGGGGGGCGAGGGCCACGTCCAGCATGGAGTAGTCCTCGCCCAGGATGTATTTCTGCTTGGTGAAGACCGGGGCGATGGCGGTCAAGTTGTCGCGGATGAGGGCGCGGGCGCGGTCGGCGACCTTTTGCGCACCCTCGTGGATCTCACGCACGTGGGAGAACAGGTCGCGCTCGAAATTGAACAGGAACAGCCGGGCGCGGGCGCGCATGACCGGGTCGGCCGGCATCAGCTGCGGGTGGGGGAAGCGCTCGTCGATGTACTCGTTGATGATGTTGGCCTCGTAGAGGACGAGGTCGCGTTCGACCAGCACGGGCACCTGGTTGTAGGGGTTCATGGCCGCGATCTCCGGCGGCATGTCGTGCACGTCCACGTCGCGGATCTCGAAGTCCATCCCTTTCTCGTACAGGACGATACGGCAGCGGTGGCTGAAGGGGCAGGAGGTGCCGGAGTAGAGGATCATCATGGCAGAGGCCTTTCGCTTCAGTGCACGTCACGCCAGTATTCTTTCTTGAGGTAGAAGGCGACGACGAAGAACAGGGCCAGGAAGGCGATCACCGCCACCCCCGTGCGCATGCGCTGGGCCTTGGCCGGCTCGCCCATCCAGGTCATGTAGTTGACCAGGTCCGCCACCAACGCGTCGTACTCGGCCGGGGTGAGCCGGCCGGGTTTGGCCAGCTCCAGCCGCGCGACCACATGATGCATTTTGCCGTCCTCCCCTTTCACCTCCTGCATGACCGGCACCAGATGGCCTTGCAGTTCGTGCAGCACGTGCGGCATGCCGACCTTGTCGAACACCAGGTTGTTCCAGCCCAGGGGGCGGGTGTCGTCGCGATAGAAGGTGCGCAGATAGGTGTAGACCCAGTCGGGCCCGCGCGAGCGGGTGATGACGGTGAGGTCGGGCGGTGCGGCGCCGAACCATTCCTTGGCGTCCTTGGCACGCATGGCCACGGTCATGGTCTCGCCCGGTTTGTCGGCGGCGAACATCAGGTTTTCCTTGATCTGCGCCTCGGTCAGGCCCAGATCGGTCAGCCGCGTGTAGCGCATGTAGCTGGCGGAGTGACAGTTGAGGCAGTAATTGATGAAGATGCGCGCGCCGCGCTGCAACGACTCCTGGTCGTTGATGTTGATTGGGGCGCGGTCGAGCTTGACCGCTGGCGCGGCGGCGGGGGCCGATAGCGGCAGCCACAGGATCAACGCGGCCGCCAGCACGTACAGGCGGGTCTTGTCGCGGCTCATAGGGCGGTCACCCTCTCTGGTTCCGGTTTGTGTCGATCGTGCTTGGTATACCAGGGCATCAGCAGGAAGAAGGCGAAGTAGATCACCGACAGCACCCGGGCGATCCAGGTGTAGAGCGGGGTGGCCGGCAGGATGCCGAGGATGCCCAGCCCAATGAAGGCGATGACGAACAGGGCCAGCGCGACCTTGTATTTGGGGCCGCGGTAGCGGATGGACTTGACCGGCGAGCGGTCGAGCCAGGGCAGCAGGAAGAAGATCAGCACCGCCGCGAACATCGCCAGCACGCCGGGGAATTGTGAGCCGAACATGGGCGGCACCGCCCGCAGGATGGCGTAATACGGGGTGAAATACCACACCGGGGCGATGTGTTCCGGGGTCTTCAGCGGGTCGGCCGGGATGAAGTTGTTGTGCTCCAGGAAGTAGCCGCCCATCTCGGGGGCGAAGAAGACGATGGCGGAGAAGACGATCAGGAAGACCACCACGCCCAGGATGTCCTTGACGGTGTAATAGGGGTGGAAGGGGATGCCGTCCAGCGGCCGACCATGCTCGTCCTTTTTCTTCTTGATCTCCACGCCGTCGGGGTTGTTGGAGCCTACCTCGTGCAGGGCGATGATGTGGGCGGCCACCAGGCCCAGCAGCACCAAGGGCAGGGCGATGACGTGGAAGGCGAAGAAGCGGTTGAGGGTGGCGTCGGAGACCACGTAGTCGCCGCGGATCCAGATGGCGAGGTCCTCGCCGACGACGGGAATGGCGGCGAACAGGTTGACGATCACCTGCGCCCCCCAGTAGGACATCTGGCCCCAGGGCAGCAGATAGCCGAAGAAGGCCTCGGCCATCAGGGTGAGGTAGATCAACATGCCCAAGATCCAGATCAGCTCGCGCGGCTTGCGGTGGGAGCCGTACAGCAGGGCACGGAACATGTGCAGATACACGACGATGAAGAAGGCCGAGGCGCCGGTGGAGTGGGCGTAGCGGATCAGCCAGCCGTAGGGCACGTCGCGCATGATGTATTCGACCGAGGCGAAGGCCGAAGCCGCGTCGGGCTTGTAGTGCATGGTCAGGAAGATGCCGGTGAGGATCTGGATCACCAGCACGAGCAGGGCGAGCGAGCCGAAGTAGTACCAGAAGTTGAAGTTCTTCGGCGCGTAGTATTCCGACAGGTGTGCCTTCCAGGTCGCGGTGAGCGGAAAGCGTGCGTCCACCCAGGCGAGCAGTCTCTGCATGGTCCGATTCCCCGTGTTGGTACGCTCAGGCGGCCTGGTCCTCGCCGATGAGGACCTTGGTCTCGCTCAGGTATTTGTGCGGCGGCACCACCAGGTTGCTGGGTGCGGGCGAGCCCTTGAACACGCGCGCCGCCATGTCAAAGCGCGAGCCGTGGCAGGGGCAGAACCAGCCGCCCGGCCAGTCGGCGCCAAGGTCGGGAGCGCCGATGTCGGCCCGGTAGGTGGGCGAGCAGCCCAGATGGGTACAGATGCCGATGACGACGAAGTATTCCGGTTTGATCGAGCGCGTGGGGTTCTTGCAATAGTCCGGCTGTTGCGCGGTGTTGTCCGAGTTGGGGTCGGTGAGCTGGTCGTCGTGCTTGCCCAGCAGCGCCAGCATCTCCGGCGTGCGGTGCACCACCCACACCGGTTTGCCACGCCACTCCACGTCGATCTTCATGCCCGGCTCGATCTTGGACAGGTCGACCTCCACCGGCGCACCGGCAGCCAGCGCACGGGCGCTGGGATTCATGCTGAAGACGAAGGGTAGCGCCGCGCCCACGGCAGCCACCCCGCCCATGGTCGAGCTCAACGCCACGAGGAAACGGCGCTTGGAGTTGTCCACAGACAGTTCGCTCATTTCGACCCCTGAAGTTGCGATGAAATCGCCGCGGCGGACATCGGGCCGGGCGGCCACGGGATGCCGTCCGCAAAATCTCGATATTTTACCCTGAAGACGACGAAGACTTAAACTCCCACTACAGCCCATCTTCAGGGGCTATGATTGTATCCCGATGCGGCTAGTTCTCTCCCGTTTGCGCGCCTTTTGGCTCGTCTTCGCCCAACTCGTCGCTGCGGCGGCGGTACTGCTGGCCGCGCTGGCGGCCCTCGATCGCCTGCTGCCAGGCCTGCTCAGCCGCGACCAGGTGGATGCTTCGGGCCGTCACGTCCCGGCCGAAGGTCATCTGCCGCCGGGGGTGAGTTATGCTGAGGCGGCCAGAAGGGCGCAGCCGGCGGTCGTGAATATCTACACCACCAAGCTGTTGAAGCCGCCGCGCCATCCGCTGCTGAGCGATCCCCTGCCACGCGGTGAACCGGGGGCAGGCATGCAGCCGCGCGCGCCAAGGGTCACCAACCTGGGTTCGGGCGTGATCGTCAGCCCTGAAGGCTATATCCTCACCAACCACCACGTCATCGAGGCCGCGGACGAGATCCAGGTCGCCCTACCGGATGGGCGCAGCCTAGCGGCCGAGCTGGTGGGCACCGACCCGGACACCGACCTGGCGGTGCTGCGGGTGCGGCTCGCGGGCCTGCCGGCCATACGCCTCGCCCCGCCCGACAGCCTGCGCGTGGGCGATGTGGTGCTGGCCATCGGCAACCCCTTCGGCGTCGGCCAGACGGTGACGTTGGGCATCGTCAGCGGGTTGAACCGCACACATCTGGGCATCAACACCTTCGAGAACTTCATCCAGACCGATGCCGCCATCAACCCGGGCAATTCCGGCGGGGCGCTGGTGGACACCGAAGGCCGCCTGGTCGGCATCAACACCGCTATCTTCTCGCGCAGCGGCGGCAATCAGGGCATAGGTTTCGCCATACCGGTCTCGCTCGCCCGCGAGGTGATGCAGCAGATCATCGCGCAGGGTAGCGTCACCCGTGGCTGGGTGGGCATCGAGGTGCAGGACATCACGCCCGAGGTGGCCGAATCCTTCGGCCTGGGGGCTGCGAATGGTGCGCTGATCGCCGGCGTGCTGCGCGGTGGACCGGCGGATCGCGCCGGCATACGTCCGGGCGACGTGCTGGTGAGTGTCAACGATAGACCGGTGACCGACTCCTCCGACCTGCTCAATCTGATCGCCGCGTTGCCGCCGGGTGAGCGTGCGCGCCTGACCGTGCTGCGCGGACAGACGCGTCTGCAGCTGACGGTGCAAGTCGAGCGGCGGCCCAGCATGCGACGGCCGGCTGCAGGGGATTGAACCCTTATTGTCCACTAGGCCGGCTTTGCCTTCGCTGAGGGCACTGCTTATGCCGCCGCAGCCGCGTGCCGACACGGCTTCACCGCCTACGCGGGCCTCGGCTGCCCCTGCTCGGCCCTCTTGCGCGCGAGCCCTCGGCCAGGTGTGCAACCTGGCCTGCGGCCGTCGCGCACAACCTGCCTCGATCATGGCCTTCGCGCCTGCCCGCGTCCTAATGGACAATCTGGGTTGAAAGCGGTCGCGTGCGCCACCGGTCTGCCGGTGCGCACGGCGGCACGGTCAGCCCCGCTCAGCCCCGCCGTGCCGCGCGGCCGACCAGGAAATGGGTCAGCAGCGGCACCGGCCGCCCGGTGCTGCCCTTGTCCTTGCCGCTCTTCCAAGCGGTGCCGGCGATGTCCAGGTGCGCCCAGTCGTATTTCTTGGTGAAACGCGCCAGAAAGCAGGCGGCGGTGATAGTGCCCGCGGGCCGTCCGCCAATGTTGGCCATGTCGGCGAAGTTGCTTTTCAACTGCTCCTGATAGTCGTCCCACAGCGGCAGCTGCCAGCAGCGGTCCCAGGCCGCCTCGCCCGCCTGGATCAGCTCGCGCGCGAGCGCGTCGTTGTTGGCCATCACCCCCGTGGCCACGTGGCCCAGGGCGATGACACAGGCGCCGGTGAGGGTGGCGATGTCCACCACCGCCTGCGGCTCGAAGCGCTCGGCATAGGTCAACGCGTCGCACAGGATCAGCCGACCCTCGGCGTCGGTGTTGAGGATCTCGATAGTCTGGCCAGACATCGAGGTGACGATGTCGCCCGGCTTGTTGGCGCGGCCGCTGGGCAGGTTCTCACAGGCGGGGATCAGGCCCACCACGTTAAGCGGCAGCCGCAGCAGGGCTGCGGCCTTGATCGCCCCCAAGACGGCTGCCGCCCCGCTCATGTCGTACTTCATCTCGTCCATGTCGGCGCCGGGTTTGAGCGAGATGCCGCCGGAATCGAAGGTGATGCCTTTACCCACCAGCACCACGGGGCGATCCTTCTTCGCGCCGCCCTTGTACTGCAGGACGATGAACTTGGGCGGCTCCTCCGAGCCCTTGGCCACCGAGAGGAAGGAGCCCATGTTGAGTTTTTCGATCTGCGCACGATCGAGCACCTCCACGGCCAGACCGTGTTCCTTCGCCAGGTCTTGTGCCGTCTGTGCCAGGTAGGTGGGGGTGCAGACGTTGCCGGGCAGGTTGCCCAGGTCCATGGCCAGCCGCATGCCCTCGACGATGGCGCGACCGCGCGCGACCGCCTGCTCGCCCGCCTGCAGTGCATCGCGCCCCGACACCATGAGGGTGAGGCGGCGCAGCGGGCGGCGCGGTGCGTCCTCGCGCTGGCTCTTGAGCCGGTCGAACCGGTAAAGGGTCTCCCCCGTCACCACCACGGCCTGCTCCACGCACCAGGCCGGGTCGTGATGGGGCACCCGCTCCTCGGTGAGGAATACGGCGGCGTCGGTGGCGCCGGTGGCCTCCAGCGTCTTGACCGTCGCCCGGATTGCCTCACGGTAGTGTTTCTCGCGCCATTCGCGTGCCTTGCCCAGTCCCACCAGCAGCACCCGCTCGGCCTGCACCTGGGGCAGGCGCTGTAGCAGCAGGGTGCTGGCCAGCCGGCCGTCCATGTCGCCACGGCGCAGGATCTCGCTGAGCGCGCCGCCGCTCGCCGTGTCGATGACCTTGGCCGCCGCCGTCAGGCGCCGGGGCTCGTACACCCCCACCACCACACAGGCCGTGCGCTGTTTTTCGGGACTGCCGCTTTTTGTGTTAAATTCCATGCCGTACTCCTTCCGCTAGGCGCCCCACCGCGTAGGCCAGCCGGTCACGGCGCGCGGCATACGGGTGGGCGTTGACGATGACCCGGCCCGCGCGATGCGGGCCACGTTGCATGCCGCGAGTCTAACTCAAGCCGTCCTTCCGTGCGTCTGTTCAACTCCGCCCTCATCCGCGAAATGAGCAGCCTGGGCGGGGTAGCCCTCGCGGCGCTCACCGGCATCGTACTCGTCACCCTCATGGTGCGCTTGCTCGGGCGCGCTGCCGTAGGCCGCATCGACGAGGCGGCGGTGTTCCCCTTCATCGGCTTTGGGGTGCTGCATGCCTTGCCCATGCTGCTCGCGCTGTCGCTGTTCATGGCCGTCTTCCTCACCTTGAGCCGGCTGTGGCACGACAGCGAGATGGTGATCTGGCAGGGGGCGGGTGTGGGCCCCCTGCGCTGGCTGTCGCCGGTGCTGCGCCTGGCGCTACCCGTGGCCGCCCTGATCGCCGCTCTAAGCCTCTACCTGATCCCCTGGGTGGCGCAGAAACGCACCGATTACGAGCGCTGGCTGCAGAGCCAGGACGAGATCGCGGCCATCGATGCGGGCGTGTTCGTCGAATCCGGCGGCGGCCGGCGTGTCTTTTTCGTCGAATCCTACGATGCGGCGAGCGGCAGGGTGCGCAACGTCTTCCTGCAGTCGGTGGAGAACGCCCGCCCTGGCGTCATCGTCGCGCGTGAGGGGCAGGTCGCGGTGAACGAGCAGGGCGACCGTTTCCTCGTGCTGACCCAGGGCAGGCGTTACGAGGGCGAGCCCGGTGCGGCCGACTACCGCATGGTGCAGTTCGAGCGCTACACAGTGCGCCTGGAGGCGCCCGCGTTCGCCGCCGTGGTGCGCACCCCGCGCAGCACCCCCACCGCCGAGCTGCTGTCCGACCCCACACCCTTCAACCAGGCCGAATGGGTCACACGCATCGGCCACCCCATCAGCGCGGTGCTGCTCGCCATCTTCGCCATACCGGCCAGCGCCACCAACGCCCGCGCCGGTCGCTCCTATAACATCCTGTTCGCCCTGCTCGTGTATGTGGCGTACAGCAACCTGATGGGCCTGACCGAGGCCTGGGTCGGCCAGCAAAAGCTGACCGCCGCCGCCGGCGTGATGGCCGTGCACGGCGGCATGCTGCTGCTGACGGCATTGCTGTACTGGCGCATGGGCCGGGGCGGGCGCTGGGGCTGGCGGTGAGCATCCTCGCCCGCTACCTTGCCCGCGCCATCCTCGCCGCCGTGGGGCTCGCCCTGCTTTTACTGGTGAGCCTGTTCGCCGTGCTCGATTTCATCAACGAGGTGGGCGACATCGGCCCCCGGTACGACGTGCGCGCCGCCCTGCTGTACGTCCTGCTGCTGCTGCCCTCGCGCGTGCACGAGATGCTGCCGGTGGCCACCATCGCCGGGGCCCTGTTCGCCCTCACACGGCTGGCGGGTCATTCGGAATTCACCGTCATGCGCGCCTCGGGCCTGTCCGGGGCTAGGCTCGTGGGCTACCTGACCACGCTGGGCCTGGCGCTGGCGGCGGCGAGCCTGGCCCTGGGCGAATACGTCATCCCGCATACGGAGGCCAGCGCCCACCAGCTGAAGGCCCGCGCCACTACCGGAGTGGTGGCGCAGCAGTTCGCCACGGGGCTGTGGGCCAAGGAAGGCATGAGCTTCATCAACGTCAAGGAGATCACCCCGGATGCGGTCCTGCGCGACGTGCGCATGTACGTCTTCGACGCCGATTTCCGGCTGCGCACCATCCGCCGCAGCGCCGAGGCGCGCTGGGGCGAGGACGGCGCCTGGCGGCTGTTCGACACCGCCGAGACCCACCTCAGCCCCCAGGGTGCCCGCGTGGCGCACGCTGCGGCGATGTCCTGGCGCTCGGGACTGAGCCCGGATCTGCTGGAGGTGCTCATGGTGCCGCCCGAGCGCATGTCGCTCAGGGCCTTGACGACCTACATCGAGCACCTGCGCGCCAACCGGCAGAAGACCACCCGCTACGAGCTGGCGCTGTGGAACAAACTCTCCTACACCCTGGCCGCGCCAATCATGCTGTGGTTGGCGCTACCCTTCGCCTATGCCCCGCCGCGCACCGTGCACTGGAGCGGCCGGGTGCTGCTGGGGCTGATGCTCGGGTTGGCCTTCCATCTCGCCAACCGCCTGGCCGGCCACGTCGGCTTGCTGTACGACTGGGCGCCACTGCCCACGGCTTTCGCCACCCTCACGCTGTTCGGGGTCGGCGCGCTCATCGCCCTGTGGCGTGTCGAGCGGCGTTGAGGCGCTCGTCCGCCTCGACCAGGCGCGTGTTGGCCAGCCGGTCGTGCAGGAATTGGCGCTCGCGATCCCACAATGCCCAGACGAAGCCCAGCCCACCGGCGAGCAGGCCCAGCACCGCCAGGGCATAGCGCAGCCAGGCCTGCTTGAGCCCCACCGGCGCCCCGTCGGTGCGCACGAGCCGGATGCGCCAGGTCTTCATGGCCAGGGTCTGGCCGCCGTGCCGCCACGACCACACCAGATACGCACCCGCCACCACCAGGACGTAGAGCCGTTGCAGATACACCCCCCAGGGCGGCGGCAGGGCCTGCACCAGGGGCGCCAGGGGAAAACTCGCCACCAGCACGAGGGCGGCGAGCAGCAGCGCCTCATAGACGAGGCAGAGCAGCCGGCGTACAAGCGGGACCGCCCGCAGGGCGGCAGGCTGGGTCAAGGTTTGCACGGGTGAGTTCGTGTATGTAGAATATGCAGTTTACTGAACGCAATCGTCGGGAGCGCATCATGTACGCGGTGATCAAGACCGGTGGCAAGCAGTATAAGGTCGCCGCCGGTGGCAAGCTCAAGGTGGAGAGCCTGCCGGTCGAGGTGGGCGGCACGGTGGAGATCGAAGAGGTACTGATGGTGGCCGACGGCGACCAGGTCACCGTCGGCACCCCCAGGGTGGCGGGTGCGCGCGTGCGTGCCACGGTGCTCGCCCATGGCCGCGGCGAGAAACTGCGCATTTTCAAGATGCGCCGGCGCAAGCACTACCGCAAGACCCAGGGGCACCGGCAGAACTACACCGAGCTGCGTATCGACGCCATTTCCATGACCTGAGCACACGGCCTCAACGAGGAGAACCGACATGGCACACAAAAAGGCAGGCGGCAGCTCGCGCAACGGCCGCGACTCCAAACCCAAGATGCTGGGGGTCAAGCGCTACGGCGGTCAATTCGTGCCCGCCGGCAACATCCTGGTGCGCCAGCGCGGCACCCAGTTCCACCCCGGCCGCAACGTGGGCATGGGCAAGGACTACACCCTCTATGCCCTGGTCGATGGCGTGGTCGAATACTCGGTCAAGGGGCCGCTCAAGCGTCGCACCGTCAGCGTCGTCCCGGTGCAGTCGTCCTGAACCCGGCTGCGCCGAGGTCAAAGCCCTATCCGTGGATAGGGCTTTTTCGTTCTTGAGGCGTACGGCAGGGGGGCACGGGATACTGCCCGCCTGTATGACCCCTGGCTCCGCCGCACAGTCATGAAATTCATCGACGAGGCGCACATCGAGGTGGTCGCCGGCAAGGGCGGCGACGGGGCGGTGTCGTTCCGGCGCGAAAAGTACGTGCCGCGCGGCGGTCCCGACGGGGGTGACGGCGGGCGCGGCGGCAGCATCTGGATCGAGGCCGACCGCAACCTCAACACCCTGATCGAATATCGTTACACCCGCCTGTTTCGCGCCCAGAACGGCGAGAACGGCCGCGGCTCGGACTGCTATGGGCGCGGCGGCGAGGATCTCGTGCTGCGGGTGCCGGTGGGCACCGTGGTGCGCGACGAAGACACCGGCGAGGTACTGGCCGATCTCACCCGCGACGGTCAACGCGCCCTCATCGCGCGTGGCGGGCGCGGCGGACTGGGCAACCTGCACTTCAAGTCGAGCACCAATCGTGCCCCGCGCCAGTCCACCCCGGGCGAGCCGGGTGAACATCGGCACCTGTACCTGGAGCTGAAACTGTTGGCCGACGTCGGGCTGTTGGGCCTGCCCAACGCCGGCAAGTCCACCTTCATCCGCGCCGTCTCCGCCGCGCGTCCCAAGGTGGCGGACTATCCCTTCACCACCCTGCACCCGAATCTGGGCGTGGTGCGGGTGGACCACGAGCGCAGCTTCGTGCTGGCCGACATCCCAGGCCTGATCGAAGGGGCGGCCGAGGGGGCGGGGTTGGGGCACCAGTTCCTGCGGCACTTGATGCGCACGCGACTGCTGTTGCATCTGGTGGACCTGGCCCCGCCCGACCCGCAGGCCGATCCGGTCGCCCAGGCGCGCGCCATCGTCGAGGAATTGCGGCGTTACGACGAGGCGCTGTACCGCAAGCCGCGCTGGCTGGTGCTCAACAAGATCGACCTGATCGCCCCGCCGGAGAGGCCGGCGCGCATAGCCGCCTTCGTGCGCGGTCTCGGTTGGGACGGCCCTGTGCATGCCGTCTCCGCCCTCACCGGCGAAGGCTGCCAGCCGCTGGTCCAGGCCATCATGGCCCATCTCGATGCCTTGCGCCGCGGCGAGCCACAGGAGGAAGGCGCACACCATGAGTGAATCCGTCGTCGCCGATGCCCGCCGCTTGGTGGTCAAGGTGGGCAGCAGCCTGGTCACCAATGAGGGGCGCGGCCTGGACCACCAGCGCCTGGCGCAATGGGCCGCGCAGATCGCCGCCCTGGTCAAGGCCGGGCGCGAGGTGGTGCTGGTGTCCAGCGGGGCGATCGCCGAGGGCCTGCAGCGGCTGGGCTGGCGCAAGCGCCCACATGCCTTGAACGAGTTGCAGGCCGCCGCCGCCGTGGGGCAGATGGGGCTGATCGAGGCCTACGAGCGCTGTTTCCGCACCCACGGGCTGCACACCGCGCAGATCCTGCTCACGCACGCCGACCTGTCCGACCGCGAACGCTATCTCAACGCCCGCAGCACGCTGCGCACCCTGCTCGCGCTCAAGGTGGTGCCCATCATCAACGAAAACGACACGGTCACCACCGAGGAGATCAAGTTCGGCGACAACGATACGCTAGGGGCGCTGGTGGCGAATCTGATCGAGGCCGACGTGCTGGTGATCCTCACCGATCAGCAGGGGTTGTACACCGCAGATCCGCGCAAGGACCCCAAGGCCAGCCTGGTGCGCGAGGCCATCGCCGGCGACCCGGCCCTGGAGGCGATGGCCGGCGGCGCGGGCAGCGCCGTCGGTCGCGGCGGCATGCTCACCAAGGTGCTCGCCGCCAAGCGCGCTGCCCGCAGCGGGGCACACACGGTGATCGCCAGTGGGCGCGAGCCGGAGGTCCTGCTGCGTCTGAGCCAGGGTGAGGCGATCGGCACCCAGTTCGTCGCCCGTCAGGCCCCGTTGGCCGCACGCCGGCAATGGCTAGCCGACCACTTGCAGGTCAGGGGCCGCCTGCGGCTGGATGCGGGCGCCACCCGCGCCCTGCGCGAACAGGGCAAGAGCCTGCTGCCCATCGGCGTGACCGAGGTCATCGGCGATTTCCAGCGCGGCGAGGTGGTCGCCTGCATAGACCCGGATGGGCGCGACATCGCGCACGGGCTGGTCAATTACAGCGCCGAGGAGGCCCGGCGCATCATGGGCCGGCAGAGCGCGGAGATCGAGGCAGTGCTGGGCTATGTGGACGAGCCCGAACTCATCCACCGTGACAACCTGGCGCTGCTGTGAGGCCGGCGCGCTCGTCGCCGGCCTGCTGCTGGCTGGCTGGGCCACGGCCGGCGCGACGGGACAGGAACTCAGCGCCCACATCCAGTCCGGTGCCTGGGAACTGACCTCCATGCGTCAGGCCTACCTCAGACCCCTGGGCTGGCGACACCGGGAACAGACGCACAGCCGGGTATGCATCGGCGACGACCCGCTGCGCCAATTGAGGGAGTGGATCGAACGCAAGGGCTGCCGCATACTCTCGGAAGAGGCTTTCGACGGTGGATATCTGCTGCGCGGCGAGTGCCGCCTGCGCTGGCTGCCGGCGGCCGCCGTGCCGTCCGAAGTACGCCTGACCTGGCGCGGGAAGGCCGTTTTCGACATCGACATCGTCAGCCTATCCAACCGTTGGCTCGACTATGCGGAGCACACACGTGCCGACCATGTCGGATCCTGTCAGTGAGGCCTCGGCAGCGCGGACTGCATGGCCCTACATTCGGCGCACACACGACAGCGGAACCCAGGCATGAACCAGACACGCTCGGTTTCCCCGGTTCGGACCATAGACGAACTGAGACGGCAGTGGCGGCTGATGACCGTGTATGAGCGATTCGAGCAGGTCATCGCGTTGACCTTGTCCTCGGTCATCGCCGTCATCGTCGTCGTCTCGCTCATCCAGCTGATCCTGACGGTATTCCGCCTGCTGGTGCTGGAGGCCTTCAATCCCCTCGAATACCGGGTCTTCCAGACCGTATTCGGCATGATCATGACCCTGCTCATCGCCATGGAGTTCAAACACTCCATACTCAAGGTGGCGATGCGCCAGGAGAGCATCATTCAGGTCAAGACCGTGGTGCTGATCGCCCTTATCGCCTTGTCGCGTAAATTCATCCTGCTCGAACCAGATAGCCAGCCAGCCAAGGTCGCCGCGCTGGCGGCCGCCGCGCTGGCCTTGGGGGCCGTCTACTGGCTGCTGCGTGAGCGCGATGACCGTCTGTTGGTGCGTGGCAGGAGGCAGGCGGGCGTTGAGGAGGACGGCTCGCAACGCTCACCTTGAAAGGGGCGCATTTGTCCCCATTTACGCGCGCGTAATCGGCGAGAGGGAAACGTCAAATGGGTCGATATGCTCTGGACGTGGGCCGCGATGACTTTGAACGGGTGGTCATCGAAGGCTCCAAGAAACAACCCGTCGTGGTGGATTTCTGGGCCGAGTGGTGTGGCCCCTGCCGGGTGCTCAAACCCATCCTGGAGAGGCTGGCGGAGGAGTATCAGGGCAAGTTCATCCTGGCCAAGGTCAATGCCGACCACAATCCGGAACTGGCGGCCCGTTACGGCGTGCGTGGCATACCCAGCGTCAAGGCCTTCGTCGATGGGAGAATCGTGGACGAGTTCTCCGGGGCCTTGCCGGAGTCGGCCGTGCGCGAGTTTCTGGAACGCGTGATCCCCTCGCCGGCCGAGGAGCTGCGGCTCAAGGCGGCTGCACTCAAGGCCCAGGGCCAGGCCGCGCAGGCCCTGCAACTGCTGGCCGAGGCGAGCAAGCTCGATCACAAGAACGAGGCCGTGCGGCTGGATGCGGCCGAGATCATGCTCGACCTGGAGCAGAACGACGAGGCGGCGCGGCTGCTGGAGAGCCTCTCGGCCCAGACCCGGACTGAGGCGCGCGCGCAGCAGCTCATTGCGCGGCTCAACTTCGCCCGCAGCAAGGCCAGCGGTGCGGACGAGGCCAGTCTGCGCGCTCGCATCGCCGCCGATGCGGGCGACATGGAGGCCCGCCTGGCGCTGGCCAACCTGCTGATCGCCAGCGGGCGTTATGCCGAGGGCATGGATGAACTGATCGAGATGGTGCGCCGCGACAAGACCTGGAACGACGAGGCGGCGCGCAAGACCATGCTGTCGGTGTTCAACCTGCTCGGCGCGAGCCCCTTGGTGTCGGAGTACCGGCGCAGACTGGCCAGCGCGCTCAACTGACCCCCTGGCGCGTTCGCGCCGCGCAGGCTAAGCTGGGCGCATGTCCATGCGCCGGGGAGGGTGATATGCAGGAAGCGCTGACGCGGCTGCACGCCCTCATCGATTACGCGCCGCAGGGCCCGTTCGAGGCGGATCTGGCGCAACTGGCCGAACGCACGGCGGCCTTGTTGGAGGCCGAGCGGGTATCCTTCATGCTGCGCGACATCGGCCCGGGCGGGGCGGCGGCATTGCGCGTGGCCGCCGTCGGTGGTTCGTCGTCCATCGATCGGCGCCATACCGCCGTCGCCCAGGTCGAAGGCATCGCCAATGAGGTGCTCGCCAGCGGTCGTTGCATCCTGGTGCAGGATATCCGCAGCTCACCCTATCGGGCGCTCGCGCGCCGGGAGGAGCTGGGCGTCAGCTTCATGGCCTGTCCGCTCACCATCGCCGGTGCCCCCGCCGGGGTGATGAACGTGAGCGCGCCGCGCGGGCGGCCTTGCTTCACGCCGGACGACCTGGTGTGGGCGGAGACGGCCGCCTTGGTGGTGGCGCGCCACATCGAGCGGCTGCGGCTCACCCAGGTGCTCGACGCGCGTTTCGTCCAGCTGGCGCTGGCGCAAGAGGTGGGTGGCAACTGTGCCGCTCTCACGCGCCTCACCGCGCATGAACCGGAGCGGGTGGCCAAGCTGCTGGCCAAGACCTTCTACCGCGAGCTGCATCGCTGCGGCTTCAGCCCCAACCAGATCATCCACGCCGCCGGCGAGATCATCTCCGAGCTGACCGCGAGCCTCAACCGGCACAGGCAGCGCCTGGCGCGCAAGTCGTGAGCTCAGCACTGCTCCCAGGGCAGCCCGTCGAAACGCCAACCGTTGCGGGTGGAGCGGCGGTGATGTTCGTCCAAGTCGCCCTCGAAGCCGTGCAGCACGTTGTAGACCTCGGTGAAACCGTGTTTTTCCAGGAACTCGCCCGCCTCGCGCGAGCGGTTGCCGGAGCGGCAGATCAGCACCACCGGCCGGTTGTGCGAGGCGGCCATGCGCACCTGGCCGAGGAAGTGGGGGTTGAGGTCCCAGTTGATGCCCTCGTACCAGGGTATGAGCAGGGCCCCCACCGGGTGTCCCACGAACAGGTACTCGAACTCCGAGCGGCAGTCGATGAACACCGCCTCGGGGTGGGTCTGCAGGAATTCGTAGGCCTCCCTAGGGGTCAGATGGCGCATGGGGCACTCCTCAAAGCGCCGGGCCGGGACGCACCGGCGGTGGCGGGCCGAACAGGGCGGTGAGATCCAGCGCGAGCCCATCACAATAGGGCAGCGTCAACCGGTCGCCGGCCGCATACACCTCCGGCTTGCCGTAGCGCCCGCCCTCCAGCCGGTAGCACTCCACGGTGCCCGCCTCGGGCTCGACGATGCAGTACACCGCCACCCCCACCCGCTCGTACAGGTCGCGCTTGGTGAGACGATCGCGCCGGGCGGTGGCGGGCGAGGTGACCTCGATCACCAGCTCCGGCGGCCCGTCGATGTAGCGGCCATTGGCCAGCCGCTGCGGATCGCACACCATGACCACGTCGGGCTGCACCACCGTGTCCGCCCCCAGCACCACGTCCACCGGGGCGACGAAGACCCGGCAGGGGCAATCGACGCCCGACTTCACCCGATCGTCGAGCTGGGCCAACAACTGTGCGCCCAGAGCAAGGGTGATGCTCTGATGCTGCAGCATCGGCGCCGGCGCCATGAGCCAGGCCTCGCCGTCGATCAGCTCGTAGCGGCGTTCATCGCTCCAGCTCAGGTAGTCGGCCACGGTGTAACGCGGCGGGTGGGGCAGCGGG
>JANWZL010000125.1 GCA_025054655.1 Thiobacillaceae bacterium
CTGTTCGCCGGGCCAGCGGCTGCCCCGCAGCCGCATCCCGTGCTCGAACGCCTGGCCCAGATCGACCCTGATGACCTCAGCCCGCGGGCGGCGCTGGAGCTGATCTACGCGCTGAAGGCCGCGCTGGATGCCGACCCGCCGCGCTAGTACACGCGGGCGAGAGACGGCCGTCTCAGGGTGCGCTATGCTCACCACCCGTGCAAGCGCAGTTTCCACTTAACGATAGCTCAGGAACACAGCCGCACCCGTTTCGGCGGTTGTTTCTGGCCTATCTGGGCACACTGGCGGCGCGCCTGCAGGACGACACTCCCCTGGCCCTGTTGCTGCTCGACCTGGGCCGCTTCAAGGAGATCAACGATACCCTGGGTCACCCCGTGGGCGATGCCATTCTGTGCGAGGTCGCCCAAAGACTGGAGTCGGTCCTGGAAGGTCAGCCGCATCTGGCCGCCCGTCTCGGGGGCGACGAATTCACCTTGCTCCTGACCGGGGTGCAGACCGCCGAGGCGCTGCGCGCCTGCGCCGAGCGCCTGCTCGACCGGCTGTCGCGTCCCTTCGAGGTGCAGGGGCTACAGCTGGAGCTGGACGCCAGCATAGGCATCGCCATCGCCCCGCGTGACGGGACACGCCCGTCCGAACTGCTGCGCGCGGCTGACGTGGCCATGTATCAGGCCAAGCGCAGGGGCGTGCGGATCGAATTCTATGACCCGGCACGGGATCAGCATTCACCTCAGCGTCTGGCTCTCATGGCCGAGCTGGGTGGGGCGATCGAGGCTGGCCAGCTGGAGCTGCACTACCAGCCCAAGCTGGACCTCGCCAGCGGCCGGGTCTGCGGCGTGGAGGCCCTGGTGCGCTGGCGGCACCCACGCCACGGATTGCTCATGCCCGCCCTCTTCCTGCCCTACGCCGAGGTGAGCGAGGTCATCCACCCGCTCACCCTCGCCGTCATCCGCCAGGCCCTGACGCAGCAAGAGCGCTGGTGGCGCTCATACGGCTGGCTGCTGCCGGTGGCGGTCAACCTCTCCGCGCGCAACCTGCTGGACGAACGTTTCGCGCATACCCTGCCGGCGCTGCTGGCCGAGCACGCCACACCCGGCACCGCGCTGGTGCTGGAGATCACCGAGACGGCGCTCATGCACGACCCCGAACACAGCGCCCAGCTGCTCGAACGCATCGCCGACATGGGGGTGGCGGTGGCCATCGACGACTTCGGTACCGGCTATTCCTCGCTCGCCTACCTGCGCCGGCTGCCGGTGTGCGAGCTGAAGATCGACCGCGTCTTCGTCAAGGACATGTGCGCAAACAGGCAGGACTACGTCATCGTGCGCTCGACCATAGATCTCGCGCACAACCTAGGCCTGCAGGTGGTGGCCGAGGGTGTGGAGGACAATGCCACTCTGGCCCTGCTCGTCGAGATGGGTTGCGACCGGGCGCAGGGCTATCATTATGCGCGGCCCATGCCCGCGCAGGAGCTGGAACACTGGCTGCAAGGGCGTGTGGTCGCCTCGGTTCACCCGGTGCCGCATGAAGACGTTGCATCTCGATGCCACTGAGCTCGATCTGGATTTCGCCGCGCGCCTCAGGCTCGCACAGGCGATCGCGCGCCAGCTGCTGGGCGAGGCCATGCTGCTGTCCTTCTACGACCGCGACCGCAACCTGGAGTCGCCCGGCGGGGTGTCGGAGTGTCATGTCGGTTGTCCCATCCCGGGCTGGCAGGAATATGCCGAAAGCCGCGGTGGCACGCTGATGGTCGATTTCGAGCACGGGCGGCATGTGTTCTGCTTCATGCCGCTGAGATGACACGCAGGGTGGACTACAGGGCATACGCCCGGCAGCTTGCCGCTCTGCCCGGCGGGGCGGCAGCGGCGGTGCGCGATGTACTGGCCCCGGCGCTGGGAGCGGACGCGGCCCATGACCCGTGCGACGGGTGCTGGCCGCTGGCGGAGGGCGGCCGGCTGTGCCTGCACGCGCAGGGCGAGGGCCTGGAATTGTGGCACGAGCGCGACGGTGAGCAGGTGTACATCGCCCGTTTCGACGCCGGCCTCGGCGAGGCCGCCACTCATGGCCATACCCCGGCCCTGGCCCTGGCACTGCTGGCCATCGCCGCCGGCGACGTGGATGATGAGCGGCGGCTCAAGCAGCGCCTGCCCCGGTTGGATGCCGCCGCGCGCGAACTGATGCTGCTCAGCCTGTGTCGTCTGTGCGGCTGAGGCCGCGTCGAACCGGTTGACCAAGGCCCCGCTGATCCTGTTCGGCGCCTGCGACCGCCACAACCTGGGCGATCTGCTGCTCATGCGCATCGCGCAGGCGCTGGTGGCTCCCAGGCGGGTGGTCGTGGCGGGTGTGGCCGGGCGCGATCTGCGTCCCTACGGTGGACCGCGTACGCGGGCCCTGGCGCGTGTGGCGCAGCAATGGGGGCGGCGTCATCGCGACGCGCCGGCCGATCTGCTGCACGTGGGCGGGGAGCTGATCACCTGCAGCCTGTATGAAGCGGCGGTGATGACGCTCGAACCGGCGGCGGCAGCGGCCGTCATCGCCCTCTATGACCGCGACCCGTCCGCCCGGCAGCACTGGGCGCAGCAGGTCTTGCAACTGCGGCAGCGGCTGGCCTATCTGGCGGACAAGGGCCTGTTCGCACGACCGGGCCGTTTCCTGCACCTCGCCCTGGGCGGCGTCGAGTTCGCGCGCCTGCCACCGGATGCGCGGGCCGAGGCGGTGCGGCGGCTGAGCAGCTCGGATGCCTTGACGGTGCGCGACCGTATCAGCCGCGACGCCCTCGCCCGCGTCGGCATCGCGGCCGGTCTGGTACCGGATGCGGCCGTGCTCACGGCCGAGCTGTTCGGCCGCCGCATTACCGCACACGCGCGGGCGGGTGAAGCGGCCCTGGTGGCCGGACGCTTCCCGCAGGGCTATGCCGCAGTCCAGTTCGCCGCCGAGTTCGGCGACGACGCCACCCTCGGCGGTCTCGCCGCCGCACTGGACTGCATTGCGGCGCAGACGGGGTGGGGTTTGGTCCTGTTTCGTGCCGGCGCCGCCCCCTGGCACGACGACCGGGAGGTCTATCTGCGCCTGCTGCAGCGCCTCAAGGCCCCGGCCCATTTGTTCGACGCCCTGAACATCTGGCAGATCTGCGCCCTGCTGTCGCATGCGCGCCTGTACTTGGGCAGCAGCCTGCACGGGCGCATCGTCGCCGCCTGCTTCGGCGTACCCGGGATCAGCCTCGTACCCTCAGTCGAACAGATGCGCACAGGCAAGGCGGCGGCCTATCTCGCCACCTGGCATCCGGGCGAGCCGACCGCGGTCACCCCCGAGGCCCTGCCCGCGGCCGTGCCGATGGCTCTGGCACAACCCGCAACGGCGCTCGCGCAACGGCAGCGGGCA
>JANWZL010000036.1 GCA_025054655.1 Thiobacillaceae bacterium
CTCCACTGCGGCCCGCTGCCGGATTAGGGCAACGCTGCCCTATTGCCCGCCCAGCGGCCACAGGCGCCAGAGCAGGGCGACGATGGCGGCGAACTGGGTGAGCCAGAAGACGAACGACCATTGCAACAGGCTCGCCTTGGATTGAGCGATGCGCACAGTCAGGTCGGCACGCGCCCGCTCGATCTCCACACGCATCTCGGCGCGCACCTTTTCGAGCTCCAGGGTCAGGTCTGAACGGACCTTCTCGATCTCGCCACGGACCTTCTCGAGCTCTAAGGTCAGGTCGGTGCGCACCTTCTCGACCTCGGCCCGCACCTTTTCGATCTCCAGGGTCAGGTCGGTGCGCACCTTCTCGACCTCGGCGCGCACCTTTTCGATCTCCAGGGTCAGGTCGGTGCGTACCTTCTCGACCTCGGCGCGTACCTTTTCGATCTCCAGGGTCAGATCGGTGCGCACCTTCTCGACCTCGGCGCGTACCTTTTCGCTCTCCAGGGTCAGATCGGTGCGTACCTTTTCGATCTCCAGGGTCAGATCGGTGCGTACCTTTTCGATCTCCAGGGTCAGATCGGCGCGGACCTTCTCGGTCTCGCCGCGCACCTTCTCGATCTCCAGGATCAGGCGCCGCTCGGTCTCGCTCAGTTCCGTCCGTGTGGGCAGCTGCAGCAAGTGGGGATAGCGCGCCTCCAGCACCTCGAAGGCCTCGGCGATCACCTTGGCGCGGGTGCGATCGTCCGGCGCGTTGGCCAGACGGTCGTAGAGTTCAACCACGGAGGGCAGTGCGTTCATGCCCCGATCCTAACATCTTTCAGGGTTGCAGGGCGTGCGCCAGCAGGGCCTGCGCCTCTTGTACGATGGCCTGCAGGTGCTCGGCGCCGACGAAGCTCTCGGCGTAGAGCTTGTAGACGTCCTCGGTGCCGGAGGGGCGGGCGGCGAACCAGCCGCGGGCGGTGACCACCTTGAGGCCGCCGATGGGCGCGTCGTTGCCTGGGGCGCGGGTCAGGCAGGCGACGATGGGATCGCCGGCCAGTCGCTCGGCACGGATGCGCTCGGGGGTGAGCCCCTTGAAGGCGGCCTTCTGCGCCGCAGTCACCGGCGTGTCGATGCGCAGGTAATGTGGCGCGCCGTATTCCGCCGCCAGCCTCTGGTAATAACGCCCCGGGTCCGCTCCGGTGACCGCGGTGATCTCGGCGGCGAGCAGCCCGAGTAGGATGCCGTCCTTGTCGGTCGCCCACACCGTGCCGTCGCGCCGCAGGAAGCTCGCCCCGGCGCTCTCCTCGCCGCCGAAGCACAGGCTGCCGGCGAACAGCCCCGGAGCGAACCACTTGAAGCCCACCGGCGCCTCATATAGCCGCCGCCCGAGCCCCTGCACCACGCGGTCGATCAGGGCGGAACTGACCAGGGTCTTGCCCACGGCGGCCGCGGCCGGCCACTGCGGGCGGTGGGTGAGCAGATAGTGGATGGCCACGGCCAGATAGTGGTTGGGATTCATAAGTCCCAGCGAGGGGGTGACGATGCCGTGGCGGTCCACGTCAGGGTCGTTGCCCCAGGCGACATCGAACCGGTCCTTGAGCTGGACCAGGCCTGCCATGGCGTAGGGGCTGGAGCAGTCCATGCGGATCCTGCCGTCGTGGTCGAGCGGCATGAAGGCGAAGCGCGGGTCGATGCGGTCGTTGACCACCGCAAGCTGCAGCCCGTAGCGCTCGGCGATCGCCGGCCAATAGGCCAGCGCCGCACCGCCAAGGGGATCCACACCGATCTTCACGCCGGCGGCGCGGATTGCCTCGAGGTCGATGGCGCTGGCGAGATCCGCCACATAGGGCGACATCAGATCGACCGCCTGCACGCCCTCGGCGCGCAGGGCCTGCGCAAGGGGCAGGCGGCGCACGCCGCGGTTGCCCTGCTCGAGCAGGGCGTTGGCACGCGACTCGATCCAGCCGGTGACATCCACGTCGGCCGGCCCACCGTGTGGCGGGTTGTATTTGATGCCGCCATCCTCGGGCGGGTTGTGCGAGGGGGTGATGACGATGCCATCGGCCCTGGCCTGCGGCTGCGCCCGGTTCCAGGTAAGGATGGCGTGCGAGATCACCGGCGTGGGTGTGTAGCCGCCGTCGGCCTGATAGCGCACCTCCACCCCGTTGGCCGCCAGCACCTCCAGGGCGGTCTGCTGGGCAGGGGCGGACAGGGCATGGGTGTCCATGCCCAGGTACAGGGGCCCGCCGATGCCCTGCGCGGCACGGTAATCGCACACCGCCTGCACGATGGCGGCGATGTGGGCCTCGTTGAAGCTGCGCTTCAAACTGCTGCCGCGATGACCGCTGGTGCCGAAGGCCACGCGTTGGGCGGGATCAAGCGGATCGGGTGTCTCGTCGTGATAGGCGCGCAGCAGTGCCGCGACGTCGATGAGCGCCTCGGCGGGGGCGACGTGTCCGGCCAGTGGATGCGGCATGGGCGACTCCCTCGGTTATCCCGTCATCATCTTACGGGATTTCCCGCTGCGCGTGATGACCGCGCGCGCCGCCAGCGGGCGGATCGGGGCAGGTCTCGGCTGCCAGGCCGGCACCAGGTGCTGCTTGCCGTTGCCGATCAGATCCGCCCGCCCCATGGCCTTGAGCGCCGCTCTCAGCAGCGGCCAGTTGTCCGGGTCGTGATAGCGCAGGAAGGCCTTGTGCAGGCGCCGCACCCGCCCCGAGCGGGTGACCGCAACCGGCAGCGCACGCCCGCTCAACACCTTGCGCAGGGGGTTGAGGCCGGTGTGGTACATGGCGGTAGCGAGCGCCAGCGGCGTGGGCAGGAAGGTCTGCACCTGGTCCGGCCGCAGGCCCTGGGCCTTGAGCCACAGGGCGAGCCGCAGCATGTCCGCGTCGGTGGTGCCGGGGTGGGCGGCGATGAAGTAGGGGATGAGGTACTGCTCCTTGCCGGCGGCGCGCGAGTACTTGTCGAACAGTCGTTTGAAGCGATCGTAGGTCTGGATGCCCGGCTTCATCATGTGGGCGAGCGGTCCGGGCTCGGTGTGTTCGGGGGCGATCTTGAGATAGCCGCCCACGTGGTGGGTGGCCAGCTCCCGGACGTACTCGGGCGAGCGCACCGCCAGGTCGTAGCGCACGCCGGAGGCGATGAGGACCTTCTTCACTCCGGGCAGCTCACGCGCCTTGCGATACAGCCGGATGAGGGGGCTGTGGTCGGTGTCGAGGTTGGCGCAGATGTCGGGATAGACACAGGACAGCCGCCGACAGGCCGCCTCAATGCCGCGGTCGCGGCAGGCCATGCGGTACATGTTGGCGGTGGGGCCGCCCAAGTCGGAGATGATGCCGGTGAAGCCGGCGGTGCGGTCGCGGATGGTCTCGATCTCGCGCAGGATGGAGGCCTCGGAGCGGCTCTGGATGATGCGCCCTTCGTGCTCGGTGATGGAGCAGAAGGTGCAGCCGCCGAAACAGCCGCGCAGGATGGTGACCGAGAAGCGGATCATCTCCCAGGCCGGGATGCGCGCCCCGCCATAGGACGGATGCGGCGCACGGGCATAGGGCAGCTCATAGACGTAATCCATCTCCGCCGTAGTGAGCGGCAGCGGCGGCGGGTTGAGCCACACGTCCCGGTCCCCATGCGCTTGCACCAGCGCGCGCGCATTGCCGGGGTTGGATTCGAGGTGGAACACGCGCGAGGCATGGGCGTAGAGCACGGGGTTGTGCGCCACCTGTTCGTAGGCGGGCAGCCGCACTACAGTGCGCGCGCGCCGGGCCAGGCGCTGCATCAGCCGAGTCGTGCGCGGCTGGAAACGCAGGGGCTGCTCAGTGACCGTGGGGCGGTTCGGCTGGTCCTGCGCGGGGGGCGGGGTGGTCGGGGCATAGGGGTCGGGATGCGGCTCCACCCGGCCTGGGGTGTCGAGCAGCAGGGCATCGATCTCCTCCCAGCTCGCGTCTGGCCGCCAGCCGCGCGGGACGACGAAGCCCGAACCGCGCAGATCGCGGATCGCCGCGATGGATTCCCCCGCCGCCAGGCGGTGGGTGAGTTCCACGATGGCCCGCTCGGCGTTGCCATACAGCAGCAGGTCGGCCTTGCTGTCCATGAGGATCGAGCGGCGGACCGTGTCCGACCAGTAGTCGTAATGGGCGATGCGCCGCAGGCTCGCCTCGATGCCGCCGATGACCACCGGCACGTCGCGGTAGGCCTCGCGGCAGCGTTGGGCATAGACGATCACCGCGCGATCGGGCCGGCGGTCGGGCTGTGCATCGGGGGTGTAGGCGTCGTCGGAACGGCGCTTGCGGTCGGCGGTGTAGCGGTTGACCATGGAGTCCATGTTGCCCGCGGTGACGCCGAAATACAGGTTGGGCCGCCCCAGCGCCCGGAAGGCCTCGGCCGAGCGCCAGTCGGGCTGCGCCAGGATGCCAACGCGAAAGCCCTGTGCCTCCAGCAGACGCCCGATCAGGGCCATGCCGAAGCTGGGGTGATCGACGTAGGCGTCGCCCGTGACCAGGATGACGTCGCAGCTGTCCCAGCCCAGTGCCTCCATCTCGGCGCGCGACATGGGCAGGAAGGGGGCGGTGCCGAAACGCCTGGCCCAATAGGGGCGATAGGCATTGAGCGGCATAGGGGCGGCGTGGGACATGGCGAACGGGGGGCTGGAGACAGGCCTTGGGACCGCGTCCGGGCGCGGAAGTGCCCGCAGGTCGCGCAGGCCGGGGCGACGGGGGGTGGCCGCCTAACTGCCTTGCCCGTGCAAGCGGGCGGCCGCGCTGACGAGCACGTGGATCTCCAGGGCGGACAGCTCCGGATAGCGCTTGCGCAGCAGCTCGGCGGCGCTCGCCAGGCCCGCGGCCCCGTGCGCCAGGCTGGGGGCGATGAGGGCGCAGGCCTCGACGAACACCGCGCGCACCTTGTGGTGCACGCGCCGTTCCGTCTGCCGGCCAGTGCCGGCGGCTGGTTTCGGCTCCGACATCGGTGACTGCGATATGAAAATGCCCATTTTATCCGCACTGACGCCGCTGCGCCCAGCCGGTGTAACATGGCTGCATGCTGAGCTACCGCCACGCCTTCCACGCCGGCAACCACGCCGATGTGCTCAAGCACGTGGCGCTGGTGCAGATCCTGTTGCACCTCAACCGCAAGCAGACCCCCTGGTGGTATGTGGACACCCATGCCGGGGCGGGTTTGTACGACCTCGGCTCGGACTACGCGCGCAAGAACGCCGAATATGCCACGGGCATCGGTCGGCTGTGGCGCTGTGAGGATCCGCCGCCGCCGGCGGTGGCAGACTATCTCGCCCTGGTGCGTGCGTTGAACCCGCAGGGGCGGCTTACGCACTACCCGGGGTCGCCCTGGCTCGCCAGCCGCCTCATGCGGCCGCAAGACCGGCTGCGCCTGTTCGAGCTGCATCCCACCGACGCGGCCCAGCTGGCCGCCGTGTTCGCCCACCGGGCCCGCCACGTGCGCATCGAACGCAGCGACGGCTTCACGGGGCTCAAGGCCGTGCTGCCGCCGCCCGCGCGCCGCGGGCTGGTCCTCATCGACCCCGCCTACGAGGTGAAGGCCGATTACCGCCGGGTCCTCGAGGCACTCGCCGCCGGGCTCACGCGCTTCGCCCACGGCGTCTATCTGCTCTGGTATCCGCTGCTGGTGCGGCAGGATGCGCGCGAGCTGGCGTCGAGGCTGCGCCGGCTCGCGCCCGACTGGCTCGACGCGCGGCTCACCGTGCGTGCAGCACCGGACGGGGGACATGGGCTCTATGGCAGCGGCGTGTTCGTCATCAACCCGCCGTGGACCCTGGCCGAGGCCCTGCGCGCGAGCCTGCCCTGGCTCGCCCGGGTGCTCGCCCAGGATGCCGCGGCCAGTCACACCCTGGAGGTCCACAGTCCGTGAGCAGGGGCCCGCGTAGGGCGCCGCCGCCGCGTTGCGAGCTGGTGAGCTGGGGCCGCTTCCATACCCTGGCGCGCCGGCTGGCCCTGAAGATCCGCGCCAGCGGCTACCGCCCGGACCTCATCGTCGCCATCGGCCGCGGAGGATACATGCCGGCGCGAGTGCTGTCCGACTTTCTCGATCTGCCGGACATGACCGGGTTTCGCATCGAGCATTATCACGCCACCCGCAAGGGCCGCCAGGCCGTGGTGCGTCATCCCCTGTGCGTGCCGCTCGCCGGCCGACGGGTGCTGCTGGTGGACGACGTGACCGACAGTGGCGACACCTTCGCCGTGGCCCTGCAGCACCTCGACGCCTGCGGGCCGCCGCTAGAGGTGCGCACCGCCGTGCTGCACCACAAGACCGTCTCACCCTATGTGCCCGACTACCACGCGCAGAAGGTGGTGCGCTGGCGCTGGATCATCTACCCCTGGGCGGTGGCCGAGGACGTGGGCGGCTTCATCCGCGCCCTCTCACCCCGGCCGCGCACGCCGGAAGCACTGCAGCGCCATCTCGCCCGTGAGCACGGCGTGCGTCTGCCGCGCCGCCTGCTGCTCGACATCCTGACCGCCCTGGGAGGCGAATGAGGCCCGGCCCGCGGGCCGGCGCCGACACGGGCAGACCGCCTTCAGCGCCGCGGGTGGGCCAGGACGGCCCCCAGCAGCTCCAGGACGATGGCCGCCGCCACCAGCAGGGCGCCGATCCAGAAGTCCTCGGGAGCAAGCAACAGCAGCACGCCGCCCAAAACCGCGAGGACCACAGCAGTGATCCTGCGCTGCCGCACGTTGCCGATCATGCTCGTCTCCTCAGGTCTGCGCACATTTCATGATAGGCCGGCGTTACACTGTCGGCATCGTCTGCCTGAGTGCATGACATGTCCCCCCTGAAGGCCATCCCCTTCGTGCCCGGTGTGGGCTGTGGCCCCTTGCAGGTCGGCGCGGCCCAGGCCACGACGCAGTCGATCGTGCTGCTCACGCAGGCGGAATTGCCTGCCCTGCGCGTGCGGCCGGCCGGGGTGATCCTCACTAGGGCGGCGCTCTACGCCCACCCGACGCTGCGGCTACTCAGCCAGGGTATCCCCACCGTGCTGCTGCGCGCCGCCGCGACCCAGACCCTGGTCGCAGGCGAACGGCTGTGCCTGGAGGGGCACACGGGCTGGATCTGGCCGGCCGGGGCGCAGCAGACGGCGTTCCAGCCACCGCCTGCGCCGCAGGCGGGCGAACCCGTGCTGACGCGAGACGGCGCAGCGGTCGAGCTGCGCGCCAGTGTCACCGACATGCACGGGGCAGCTGCCGCCCGCGCGGCAGGGGCGGCGGCCATCGGGCTCGCGCGCTCGGAATACCTTTACCCGGCGGACGGCCGCATGCCCGACACGGACTTCCTCATCCAGGCCTGCGACGCGCTGTGCGCGGCAGCCGCGCCGCTGCCGGTCACCTTCCGGCTGATCGACATCGCCGGCGACAAGCGCCCGCCCTGGCTGCCCGAGCTGGCGGGGGTGGGCGGCACCCTGGGGCTGCAGGGCGTGCGGCTGTACGGCATGGAACCGGTGCGCAGCGTGTATCTGGCGCAGGTTGCCGCCCTCGCCACCCTGTCCGGGCGCCATCGCCTGCGGGTGCTGCTGCCCTATGTGGTGGGTGTAGATGAATTAGAGAATCTAGTGTCCGAGCTGCGCGTGCGGCTGCCGGCGGGCCTGCCCATCGGCAGCATGCTGGAGACCCCGGCGGCGGCCCTGGCGGTGCGGGAATTCCTGGCGGTGGCCGATTTCGCCGCCCTGGGGCTGAACGACCTCATGCAATGCCTGTTCGCCGCCGACCGCTACCGGCCGGAGCTGTGTCCCTACATCGATCCCTACGCGCCCATCGTCTATCGCTTCCTGCGCCTGGTGGCCGGAATGGCTGGCGCGGACCTCGCCCGTCTCCAGGTCAATGGGCTCCTCGCCCAGCTGCCCGGTGTGCTGCCGGTCATCGTCGGGCTGGGCTACCGCGCCTTTTCCGTCGATCCGGTCATGCTGCCCTGGCTGGCAGAGGTCGTGCGCACGCTCGACACTCGCGCAGCGGCAGACCTGGCCGAGGCTGTCTGCAACGCGTCACACCCACATAAGGTCAGAGCCCTGATGGGGGTGTGATCCGGGCGCCGACATCCTCCCCCAGATGGCGGTGCAGGAAGGCGTCCAGCCCATCGACATAGACCCGGCCGCTGACGACGAAACCGCTGTTGTGGTCGCCGCGCAGCACGAGCAGGTCCTTCGGCCCCGGGGCGGCCGCGTACAGGGCGAGGCCGTGGGCGTAGGGGACGATCTCGTCCTGCCGGCTGTGCACCACCAGCACCGGGCAGCGCACCGCACTGAGGGCGGCGCGCGTGTCGTAACGAAAACGCGCCAGATGGCGCGCCGGCAGCCAGGGGTAGAGCTCGGCGGCCAGTTCTGGCACCGAGGTGAAGGCCGACTCCAGGATCAAGGCCCCAGCTCGCTCGCGGGATGCGAGCCAGGCCGCCAGCGCCGCGCCGAGGGACTGGCCGTGCAGGACGATGCGCTCGGGCGAGAAGCCGCGCACCTCGGTCAGGTGGCGCCAGGCGGCCAGGGCGTCGCGTTGGGTTCCCGCCTCGGTGGGTTTACCTTCGCTGCGCCCATAGCCGCGGTAGTCGAAGATCAACACCGCAAGCCCGAGGTCGTGCAAGATGCGGATCAGCTCCAGCCGGTGCGAGACGTTGCCGGCATTGCCGTGCAGGTGTAGCAGCGCGGCGCGCGGACGCGGGTGCGGGATCCACCAGCCATGCAGCCGCACGCCGTCGTCCGTGATGAGTTCGACGTCCTCATAGGCGAGGCCGATGTCCGCGGGTGTGGCGGTGAGCGCACGGGTGGGCAGTTCGGGCAGATACAGCAGCCGCCCCTGGCCGACATAGACCACGGCGAGCAGGCCCACATAAGCCAACAGCAGCGCGAGCACGAGGCTCATGGATGAACGCTTCCCTCCCACACCCCCGTCCTTCGGGCTACACTGCCCGGCATGGACTCCCTCATCGCCGTCGCCCTCGCCTGGCTCGCCTACGGGGCGATCCATTCCCTGCTCGCCGCCCAGGGTCCCAAGGCCTGGGTTGCACGCCGCTGGCCGCGGTTGGCGCCCGCCTACCGGCTCCTGTACAACCTCCTTGCCCTGTTGCTGCTCATCCCGCCGGCGGCGCTCACCCTCGCCCACAGCGGCGAACCCCTGTGGCGCTGGCCGGCCTGGGTCTCCTGGCCCGCCGCCGTGCTTGCCATCGCCGGCTTCGTCTGGAGCCTGCGCTGGTACGACATGAGGGAATTCCTAGGCCTTGCCCAATGGCGGCGGGGATCGGATCGTGAACGGGCGGGCTTCGTCCTCTCACCGCTGCATCGCCATGTGCGCCACCCCTGGTACAGCCTGGGCCTGCTGCTGCTGTGGACGCGCGACCTCGACGCCGCCCAGCTCACGGCCGTGCTCGTGATCACCCTCTACCTCGTCGTCGGCAGCCGGCTGGAGGAGGCGAAGCTGATCGCCCTCTACGGCGAGCCCTACCGCCGCTACCGCCGCCGCGTGCCAGCGTTGATCCCCTGGCCCGGACGCAGCCTGAGCCGCGCAGAGGCCGCCGCCCTTACCGCCGCAGATCGGCCGGCGGGTTGATCAGCCGCCGCCCGGGGGGACGAGCGACTTTCCCACCTGCAGGCGCGCACGGCGCAACATCTCGGCGCGCATGGCCTGAAACTGGGCCTTGAGCCCGTCCTTGAGCAGGCTCGACGGCACTAGCCCCGCCAGGGCCGAGTCGGGGTGGGCCGTGGCGGTGTACTGCACCAGGGTGAGGTTGCGTCCCTCGGCGGTAAGCCGCGTCTCCCCCTCGACGCTGCCCAGGTTGCCCTTGAGCGTGCGCGAGCGGATGCTCTGATAAGGCCTGAGTTCGATCAGGCGCAGCGTTTCATATTCGACCGGGATCAACCCGGTGGGGGATTCGCCCTTCTGCTGGACGGTGAGCTGATTGCCGCTGTGGGCGATGACGTGGCTTTCCTTCACCCCGGGTAGAAACTCTGCCATGTGCTCGAAATCGGTCAGCACCGCCCAGGCGGTGCGCAGGCTCACGGGCACGCGGAATTCGGCGCTGAGCTGGTAATGCCCGTTCTCTTTCACCACGGCCACCGCCACCGGCTCGGCGGGGTCCTCGGCCGCCAGCGCGCCGCCGGCGAGCCCCAGGGCGAGGACGAGTGCTGCGACCGCCCGCATGCCCTCAGGCCCCGTATGTCCTGCGCCGCATCCGGCGGCGCAGCCGGGCATAGGCCGGCAGGCGCCAGAGCAGATGCACGAGGAAGTAACCGAGCGCGGCGCTCGCCACCGCGAGCAGGGCGAGCCCCGCGGCGAGCGGCGGACCGAGCGACAGCACATAGTCCAGGCCGGCGGTCAGCGCGCCCCAGCCGGCAGCTGCCGACTCCTGTGCCGCCGGCAGGTTGGCCGGGGCCGGCTGCCCGAGGATGAAGGCGCCGATCTTGTAGGCGAGGTAGTACCAGGGACCGAAGGTGAGCGGGTTGGTGATGAGCGTACTGACCACCGCCACCGGCAGGTTCACGCGCAGAAACACGGCCGAGACTCCGGCGGCGAGGAACTGCGCCACCGGTAGGATGAAGGCGAAAAAGGCACCCACCGCCACCGCACCGGCCACCGAACGGCGGTTCAAACGCCACAGCCCCGGGTCGTGCAGGGCCGGCCCCAGCCAGCGCAGCGAACGGCTGGCGAGGATGCGCTCCGGGTGGGGTAGCAGACGTCGGATGAACTTATTCGCCATGTCCTCGGAGTTTATAGTCCATGCCTTCGACACATCAACGGCCGGTCCTACCGCCCTCTGCAGGATGCGGCCGCGGCCGATGGTAAATGTCGTCCACGTGTAGGGTGTAATCCCCCCGCCGCCGGTCCGCGTAGTAGTTCTCCAGAGTCAGCTGCACGGTGCGGAAGGCGAGCTTGTCCCAGGGGATCTCGGCCTCGGCGAACAGGGCCGCCTCCAGGCTCTCTTCGCCCGGCTTGAAGTCGAGGTCGAGCAGCCGGGCGCGGTACATCAGGTAGACCTGGTTGATGTCGGGCAAATTGATGAGGTTGTATAGGCCCAACAGCTCCACGCGTGCCCCAGCCTCCTCCAGGGTCTCGCGCACGGCGCACTCGGCCACGGTCTCGCCGTTTTCCATGAAGCCCGCGGGCAGGGTCCACAACCCGTAGCGCGGCTCGATCGCGCGCCGGCATAGCAACAGGCGGTCGCCCCACTCGGGGATGCAGCCCACCACCATCTTGGGGTTCTGGTAATGGATGGCGCCGCAGCGCTCGCACACGTAACGCGGGCGGTTGTCACCGGGGGGGATCTTGAGACTGACCGGTGCGCCGCAATGACTGCAGAAATTCATCGC
>JANWZL010000038.1 GCA_025054655.1 Thiobacillaceae bacterium
CACGCCCAAACAGGGTGTGCTGCTGGATGCGCCCGTGGCTGGAGTGGCCTATGAAGGCACCCTGGGCAGCAGTGGAATCACCGATGGCGAAGGGCGTTTCAGTTACTTTGAGGGGGAGGAACTCAGCTTCCGCATAGGCGCCCTTACCCTAGGGCGGGCACGTGGGGCCGAGCGGCTCACGCCCATCGATCTGGCCGGCAGCGGCGGGCGTGTCGATGCTGCGGCCGAGCGCATCATGCGCGTATTGCAGACCCTGGACGAGGACGAAGACCCGGCCAACGGCATCCGTATCCCGGCTGCAGCACGCCAGGCCATCACCCGCGCAGTGCACGTGCCTGCCGCCAGCAACGACGAGGTGCTGGCCGCGGTGCGCCAGGTCAAGCCCGGGGCACATCTAGTGGAGGCCGAGCGTGCCCTGGACCATTTCGCCACCACCCTCACCCAGCGCGGCATCCAGCTGAGCGCACCCGCGCCCGCGACGAGTAGCCCCGTCACCCTCACCCTCATGCACACCAACGACACCCACTCGCGCATGCTCCCCTTCACCGAAAACAACCTTAGCCAGGGCGGCGTGGCACGGCGCAAGACCCTGATCCAACAGGTACGCGCTGAGATCGACCCGGGACAGACCTGTAAAAACCAGCTCCTCGTCGATGCGGGCGACTTCGCCCAGGGCACGGTATTCTACAACGCATGGGAGGGCAGCGAATCCATCATGGCCATGAACGACATGGGCTATGATGCCGCCACCCTGGGCAACCACGAGTTCGACTTGGGGCCAGCGCGCCTGGCGCGGGCGCTAAAAGGCGAGCCCATCACCATCGCCGGCACGAGCTACACGACCGAGCGGCCACGCTTCAAGCTGGTGGCCACCAATCTGGACATCACAAAAGAGCCCCAGCTCAAGGGCCTGGTCAGCAAATACGCGATTGTCGAGCGCTGCGGCCATCGCTACGGCATCCTGGGGATCGTCACCGAGTCCCTGCCCACCATCGCCAGCCCCGGCCCCAATGTCAAGGTGCTCGACTACGTGCAAAGCGTCAACAGCGCCAGTGCGCTGCTGCGCGCGCTGGGGGTGAACAAAGTCATCCTGCTGTCCCATTACGGTTACTCTGTCGATGTGGCCAAGGCCCCGCAGCTGAGCGGTGTGGACGTGATCGTCAGCGCCCACGACCACCGTCTGCTGGGCGAGACCGAGTACATCAATGCCCAGGCTCCCGGACAGGGTGCACTCAGCGCCGGCCCCTATCCCACAGAGGTACGCGATCGCGACAGCAACAAGGTGTTGATCGTCTCCGCCTATGAGTGGGGCCGCTGGCTGGGGCGGCTGGAGGTCACTTTCGACGCCGACGGAAGGGTGATTTCCGGGCGCAATCGCTCCATGTTTGTCGGCCCCAATGTGGCCGAAGACCCAGAGCTGGCCGCCAAGGTGGCGCAGTACAAGGCCCCGGTCGATGCCTTCGCCAATGTGCCGGTCGGCACCAGCGCCATCCACTTCTCCGCCGCCCGCGGTAGTCTCACGCCAAGCTTTACCCCTGGTGTGCGCACTGCTGAGACCCTGCTCGGCAACCTGGTGGCCGACCTCATGCAGGAGGCTGCGCGCGCGAGCGATGCTGCTGTGGCCGCCTTCACTAACGGCGGCGGCCTACGCGCCGACATCCCGGTGGGTGAGGTGACCTTCGGCACCGCCCTGTCCGTCCTGCCATTCGGCAACACCCTGGTAGTGATGGATCTTACCGGTGCTGAGCTGATCGAGCTGATGGACGCCAGCGTGAGCAAGATCGGTGGCGGAGGGTTCCTGCAGCTATCGCGCAGCCTGCGTATGACCTATTGTACGGCGGCCACTTGTCCCAATGCCCTTCGTCCCGGCGGCCGGGTTACAGCCCTGAGCGTGGGCGGCGAGCCGGTTGTGGTGAGCCGCACCTACCGCGTGGCCACCAACAACTTCATCGCCGCAGGTGGCGACGGCTACGACCTGCTGAAAAACGCCTGTAATCGCAGCGGCAACTACTGCCGCGACAGCGGCGTGCTGTTGCTCGACCTATTGGTCAACCGGCTGCGCACGAGTGTGCCGCTTACGGCCCAGCTGGAGGGGCGCATCGAGCGTCAGTGATGCACGGAAGACAGCAGCGGTCGTCACACAGGCTGCTGGCACCTGCAGCCAGATCGAGTGCAGCTCATGCTTGGTCATGAGAGCCAGGTTTCGCACGCCGTAAGGCCGAGCAGCGACCTGGCCACAGGGGTGCGAGGTGAAGATTGTCGGTCGGAGGATGGCCTCCGCAGCGCATAGAGCCCAACCTGCGCATCACGTCAAACACAGGCTTTGTGGACAATAAGCGGGCGCCTGTTAGACAGGCGCGGCCTGCACGGATACACTCCGTCCTCCGCTTTCGATGCTAAGCCGTGCGGTTGTCCGGTATCCGCAAGGATGCTGACGCCACGGCTAGTTGGCGAGCAGACGCACACCCCACCCTTAGCTCGCCTCCGTCACACTACAGGCCGCGTCAAGGCACACGATGTCTTCGCACCAATTGCTCACCTTGCTGCTCCAGGTCTGGCTGCCCATCGCCCTGCTGGTGGCCGCTGGGGGCCTGTGGGTGCGTTACCGTCCTGACCCGTCAGCGGACAAGTTGCGCGTGTGCCTCAACCGCTTAGTGGTGGACGTCTTCGCGCCGCCGCTGCTGTTCGCCCTGGCCGCCCAGGCCCCCATCGACCGGCAGACCCTCACCGTGCCCCTGCTCACTCTCGCCGGCATCCTGGCGAGCCTTGCCATCCTCTATCCGGTGCTCTTTCACAGCCCCCTGGGGCGGGGCCTCGCGCCTGGCAGCCGGGCGGCGCTGCTACTCGCGGGCGGCTTCGGCAACGTGCTGTTCATGGGCTATCCGGTGCTGACCTTCCTGTATGGCGCGCCGGGCGGCAGCTATGCCGCCTTCGCCGACGTGCTCGCCTCCACGCCGCTGCTGTGGACCCTGGGCGTGTGGATCGCCACCCGGCTGGGACATCCGGGCGGCCACGGCGCCCGCCTGCTCTCCACGGTGCTGCAGCTGCCGCCGATCTGGGGCTTCGTGCTGGGCTTCGCGGTGAACCTGACCGACCTGTCTGTCGGGCCCCTGATCGAGGCCTGCCGCTTCATGGGCCAGGCCACCGTCCCCCTCATGCTGTTCACCCTGGGGCTGTCCATCCCGTGGGCGGATCTGCGGCCCAGCCGGCCCGTGCTCGCCGCCGTGGCGGTCAAGCTCGCACTCGCCCCTCTGCTCGTGCTCCTACTCGCCCGCGCCGTCTTCGGCCAGCTGCAACCCGCTCAGACCGCCGCCGTGTTGGAGACGGCCATGCCCACCATGCTGATGGCGATGAGCTTCGCCGACCGCTTCGGGCTGGACGTGCGGGCGGCAGCGCTCACGGCGGGGTGGTCCAGC
>JANWZL010000028.1 GCA_025054655.1 Thiobacillaceae bacterium
CTGGGGGTCTATCCCCAGGGCGAGCAGCCGGTCGGCCGCGAGCAGCCCGTGCAGGCTGTTGCGCAGGGTCTTGCGCCGCTGGCCGAAGGCGCGCCGGGTCAGTTCGGCCAGCCCGGTGAGGTTGCGGCAGGGCCGCTGTGCGGGGGGCAGCGGGAGCAGACGCACTACGGCCGATTCCACCTTGGGCGGCGGGCGAAAGCAGCCTGGCGCGACGGTGAATAGCCGCTCGACGCGAAACTGCGCCTGGATCATCACCGACAGCCGGCCATAGGCCACTGTGGCGGGGGCGGCGGCCATGCGCTCGACCACCTCGCGCTGCAGCATCAGGTGCAGGTCGCGGAGGCGTTCGGCATAGCGGGCGAGGTGGAACAACAGGGGGGTGGAGATGTTATAGGGCAGGTTGCCCACCACTCTGAGCCCCGTGCCCAAAGCGCCAAAGTCAAACGTCAGGGCGTCGGCCTCGTGCACACTGATGGGTGCGCCGGCCTGCGCCTGCGCGCGCCAATGGGCGGCCAGATCGCGGTCGTACTCAACCACGTGCAGGTGTCTGAGCCGTGCGAGCAACGGCTGCGTGAGCGCCCCCAGACCCGGCCCGATCTCCACCACGAGGTCCTCGGGCTGCGGATCGACGGCGGCCACGATGCGGGCGATGACATGGGGGTCGTGCAGGAAGTGCTGTCCCAGCGCCTTGCGTGGCCGGTGCCCCGTGACACCCCCCTCACGCCTCACCCCTCACCCCTCACCCGGCGTTTGGCCGCCATCTCCGCCGCCAGGGCGATGGCCGCGCGCAGGCTGGTATCGTGTGCCCGCCCCGTGCCCGCCAGTTCCAAGGCCGTGCCGTGATCGACCGAGGTGCGCACGATGGGCAGGCCCAGGGTGACGTTGACCGCCTGCCCGAAGCAGGCGTATTTCAGCACCGGCAGCCCCTGATCGTGATACATGGCGAGCACCGCATCAGCCTGGTCGAGGTGCTGGGGCTGGAACAGGGTGTCGGCCGGCAGGGGACCGGTGAGCCGCAGGCCTTGCGCGCGCAGCGCCTGCAGCACGGGGGCGATGATGTCGGTGTCCTCGCGGCCCAGATGCCCCCCCTCGCCGGCATGGGGGTTGAGCCCCGCCACCAGGATGTGCGGTTGCGCGCAGCCAAAGTCGCGCTTGAGCGCCGCATCGAGGATGCGCAGCGTTTCGGTGAGGCTCACGCGGTCGATGGCGTCGGCCACGGCGCGCAGGGGCAGATGGGTGGTGGCCAGGGCGACGCGCAAAGGGTGAGGGGTGAGGGGTGAGGCGTGAGGGGGAATGCAGGTGAGCATCATCACCACCCGCGGGGTGCCGGTCAGCTGGGCGAGATATTCCGTGTGGCCGCTGAAGGGGATGCCGGCCGCGTTGATCACACCCTTGTGCACGGGGCCAGTGACGAGGCCGGCGAATTCCCCGCTCAGACATCCCTCGACGGCGCGGCGCAGGCAGGCGAGCACGTAGGAGGCGTTGCGTGCATCGGGCCGCCCGGGCATGACCGACGCCGCCGCAGGCAGGTGCAGCAGGCTCAGGGCCGCCTTGTCGCCAGGCGTGTACGGTGGCAGCTCTACGCTCAACCCGAGCGTGCGGGCGCGCTGTTCGAGCAACCCGCGGTCGGCCAGGAGGACGAGCCGCACGCCCGCAGGTGGCCGCTGGGCGAGCGCAAGGCACAGGTCCGGCCCGATGCCCGCCGGCTCGCCGGCGGTGACGGCCAGGGGCCGCGACGCACCCGCCTCAGACACCTTCCCCCCTCACGCCTTACTCCTCCAATCTGTACTCCACATAGGCCCGGTCGCGCATCTGCCGCACCCAGTCGTCGAAGGCCTCCTCGGCCTTGCGGGCACGGATGGCGGCGCGTGCCTCGAGTCGGCGACGCTCTTGGGTGACGTCCTGGTCGCGTCGTTCCAGCACCTGGATCAGATGCCAGCCGAAGGGGGATCTGACCGGTTGGCTCACCTCGCCGATGGCTAAGGCATCCATGGCGCGCTCGAACTCCGGCACGGTGTCGCCCGGTGACAGCCAGCCCAGTTCGCCGCCCTTGGCGGCGGAGAGGTCGTCGGAGTGCAGACGGGCGAGCTCGGCGAAATCGGCACCGTTGACGATGCGCTCGCGCAGCAGCCGCAGCCGGTTGCGCGCATCGGCGTCGGCGACGATCTCGCTCACCTTGATCAGGATGTGGCGGGCGCGGGTTTGGCGGATGATGGTGGGGATGTCCTTGCCGCGCTTGTCGATCAGCTTGAGGATGTGGAAGCCGTTGCCGCTGCGCAACACCGGGCTCACCCCGCCCACGGACAGGTCCCGCAGGGCATCGAGGAAGAGCGAGGGTAATTGGGCCTCGCTGCGCCAACCGAGCACCCCGCCCTGGAGGGCGTCGCGGGCGTCGGAATAGGCCGCGGCGACCTGCGCGAAGTCGGCCCCGGCCCTCAGCTCCGCCAGCGCTTGCTGGGCACGGGCGCGCAGCCGTTCGACCTGTTCGGGATTGGCCCCTTCGGGCGTGAGGACGAGGATGTGGGCCAGCTGGTATTCGGTCTGCTGATCGCTCTGCGGGGCCGTGTTGGCGAGGAACAGGTCGATCTCGGCATCAGTCACCACCACCTTGCTATCCACCTCGCGCTCGCGCAGACGGGCGATGATCATCTCGTTGCGGATCTGTTCACGGAAGGCGTTGAAGTCCACCCCCTCGCGTTCGAGGGCACGGCGGAATTCGTCCAGCGCCAGGCCGTTTTGCTGTGCGATGCGGGCGAGCGCGCGATCCAGCTGTGCGCCATCGATGCGGATGTTGGTGTCGTCGGCCAGCTTGAGCAGGATGCGTTCGGTGATCATGCGCTCGAGCAGCTGACGCTGCAGCAGGTGGCGTGGGGGCGCTGGCGTCTTCTGCAGAGCGAGCTGACGGAGCGTGCGCTGTACGGCCTGGTCGAGCTCGTGCTGGGTGATCACACCGTTGTCGACCACGGCGACGATGCGGTCGAGCAGGATGGGCGCGGCCCAGGCCGGGGCACAGAGGCACAGGGCCAGCATCAGGATGTTAGTACGGATCGATTTCATCGCTCTTCAGATAACCGGAGATGCTGCGTCTGAGGACATCCAGGGGGTTGGGGCCGAGGGCGGTCAGGCCCCTCAACTCCAGCTGCAGATAGAAGGCATTGGTGGCGTTCTCCTGCGTGATGGCGATGCGCTGCGCCACCCCGCGCAGGATCCAGCAGCCGGCGTTGTATTCGAAACCGACCAGCCCCTCGACCAGACGGGACTCGCGGAAGGAGTAGTTGATACGACCGAGACCGTGCCACCGCGGTTGCACGGGCCACTGCCAGGACAGGTCGAGCTGATCGAGCCCCGCCGCGTAACGGTCGTTGATGTAGCGGTAGTCGACGTTGAGCAGCCGTCCGGGCCCGGCGCGATAGGCGCCGCCCAGGTTGGCCTTGACCGTCTCGCCGGCATCGGCGTTGAACTGCAACGATCCGCTCAGCCTCCAGCGGTCGGTGATCTGCCCGGACACTTGCAAGAGCAGATCGGACGAATCGCCCCCGCGCGGCGTCTGGCCGGGCAGGGTCACGCGCTGGTCGCCGAAATAAAAACGCTGCCCGAGGGTGGCCTGCAGGCGTTCAACGCCGCTGGGCCCGTCGAGGAAACGCGTGGTCAGGGCCAGGGTGAGCTGGCGGGCGTCGTTGACCCGGTCCGCCCCGCTGTACTGATTCTCCGAGAAGAGCTGGTCCAGGCTCAGGTCACGCAATGCGGTATCGAACACCGGCAGCCGCGACTGGTCCCGGTAGGGGATGTGGACGTAGAAGGCGCGCGGCTCCAGGGTCTGCAGGAAGTCGCGCCCGAAGTGGCGTGCCTCGCGTTCCAGGAAGAGCCCGCCGTCCACGCTGAGGATAGGCAGACTGCGGGTCTGTCGAGTGGGTCCGAGCGGCAGCGCGGGGTAGTTTGGATCGGGGTTACGATCGAGGTCGTAGTGGGTGTAGCGCCAGGCCAGACGGGGGGTGAGAAAGCCATAGGTGCGCGTGAGCGGCAGGCTCAGGCGGGGCATCAGATCATGGCGCCAGCCGATGGCCCTGTCGGAGCGGGGGTGTTCGAACAGCACCGATTCGGCGGCGAGATCGAACTGCAGGGGCAGGTCGCCCGCCAGGGCAGTCCCCCCGGTGAGCAACAGCTGTGGCAGCCGCCGGTAAGGCGGGGTGATGGGGGCGGCGGGGTCCTGCAGGGTCTGGAAGCTCTGCAGCCGCCCCGTGGCCTGCCATCCGTCGCCCGAATAACGCAGCACGCCCTCCTGCAGCAGGTTGACGCGCGAGGTCTCGCGCACCTGACTGGACAGGTCGGCGAAGTAGCGGTCGTCCGAGACACGCTCGTATTGCAGGCTGCCGAACCAGCGCGGGGAAAAGCTGTGGACGTGAGAGATCAGACCGCGCCAGCGGTGACGATCGGCCACGTTGTCGTCGGGCAGGAATTCCACACCGGCGTCGCCCTGGTAGGTGCGGCCGAGATAACGGTATTCAGCCCCCAGCTGCAAGCCGCGCCGTGACATGAAGCGGGGGTAGAGGGTGGCGTCGCGCTCGGGGGCGATGTTCCAATACCAAGGGGTGGCCAGCTCCAACCCTCGCTGGTCGGACAGGCCCAGGCTGGGGCTGAGGAAGCCCGATTTGCGCCGGTCGTCGAGGGAAAAATCGATCCACGGGGTGTACAAGATGGGGGTATCCAGGTAGCGCAGGGTCACGTGGCGGGCGCGGCCCAGACCGCGGGTGTAGTCCAGCTCCAGCTCACGCGAGGCGAGCAGCCAGTCGTCCTGACCGAGCGGGCAGGTGGTGTAGCTCGCCTGTTCCAGGCGATAGCGGTCGCGCCCCTGGAAATGGACGCTGTCCGCCTCGCCGCGTCCCAGGCGCCCCGTCTCGTCGTACAAGGCGTAGCGCACCCGTTCCGCCCGGCCTATGCGTTCATCGAGCCGCAGTCTAAGACGCTCGCCCTCGATGCGGTCACGGCCGCGTGTATAGATCACCCGATCGCCGGCCGTCAGTTCGTCCGTGGGGACGTCGTAGCGCATCCAGTCGGCCTCGACGCGTTCGTCGCCACGGTTGACGCGCACCGTCCCCTCCGCACGCAGATAGACCTCGCGTTGCCCCTCGATGCGGTCAGCCTCGACGGTGTAGGGCAGACTGCGGCCGCCGCCAGGCTCCAGCGTGCCCGTCCGTTTCAGCACCAGGGCGTGCACCGGCCCCGCACAGACGCCGCAGAGGGCGACCACCACGCAAAGACCGGCACACTGGGCGTGGTGGGACATGGTGATGGCGGCTGCGGGTAGAATGCGCGTTTTGGATCGGATGGATTATAGCCTTGGAACGTCTCACACGCCTTAAGGCCTGGGTGGAGGAGGTGCTGCCCGAGCCGCTGCAGACGCTCGCGCCGGCCTCGGCGGACGCGAGTTTCCGCCGCTATTTCCGCGTCCGCACCGCAGCCGCCAGCTACATCGTCATGGATGCCCCGCCCGCGCACGAGGACTGCCGGCCTTATGTGCACGTGGCGCGGCTGTTGCGTGCGGCGGGGGTGAACACGCCGCAGATCCTGGCGCAGAACCTGGACGAGGGCTTCCTGCTGCTGACCGACTTCGGCGACACCACCTATCTCGCCGCGCTCGACGCGGCCAACGCCGACCGGCTCTACCGTGACGCCAACGCCGCCCTGGTCAGGCTGCAGCTCGCCACGCGCGCGGGCGAGCTGCCGGAGTACGACCGCGAGCTGCTCACGCGCGAGCTCGGGCTCTTTCCCGACTGGTATCTCGACCGGCACCTCGGCTGCCGCCTGAGCCCCTCGCAGCGCGAGGTGCTGGAGACCGCCTTCGCCCGCATCCTCGCCAACAATCTCGCCCAACCGCGCGTTTACGTGCATCGTGACTGGCACTCGCGCAACCTCATGGTCACCGACCCCAACCCCGGCGTGCTCGACTTCCAGGACGCCGTCCACGGCCCCATCACCTATGACCTGGTCTCCCTGTACAAGGATGCCTATATCGCCTGGGACGAGGAACGTGTGCTCGACTGGGTGATCCGTTACTGGGAGGCGGCCCGGCAGGCGGGGCTGCCGGTGCGGTCGGACTTCGCCGAGTTCTATCGCGACTTCGAGTGGATGGGGGTGCAACGGCACCTGAAGGTCCTGGGCATCTTCGCACGGCTGTACCACCGCGACGGTAAGGACGGCTATCTCAAGGACATGCCGCGGGTGCTGGACTATCTGCGGCGCGCCTGCGCGCGCTATGGCGAGCTCGTCCCGCTGCTGCGGCTGCTGGAGGCGATCGAGGGGCGGCAGCCGCAGGTGGGCTACACCTTCTGAGCACTGGGGCCATGCCCGCGCAGAGACCCCTGTTTCGCCTGCACAGCCCGGACTTGGAGGAGCTGCTGCGCCGGGGCAACCCCTGGTGGCAGGGCGAGCGGCTGTATGGGCTACCGGCACTGCGGCGCTGGGCCTTCGCCGCGGTGATGCGGGGGCTCACCGACGGCATGGCGCCGATCACCGTCCTGCGTGGACCCCGGCAGATCGGCAAGACCACCCTGCTCAACCAGGCCATCGACGCGCTGCTGGCCCAGGGGGTGGATGCGCGGCGCATCCTGCGTGTGCAATTCGACGACCTGCCGGTGCTGCGCCGGCTGAAACAGCCCGTCCTCGATCTGGCCTGGTGGTTCTCCGACCATGTCCTGGGCAAGTCCTTCCACCGCGCCGCCGCCGAGGGTCAGCCCGCCCTGTTGTTCCTGGACGAGGTGCAGAATCTGGCCGATTGGGGCGTGCAATTGAAGCATCTGGTTGACCAGCACCCGGTGCGGGTGTTGGTGACGGGTAGCTCCGCCCTGCGCATCGAGTCCGCCCGCGACAGCCTGGCCGGCCGGATCACGACCCTGGAGATGGGGCCGCTGCACCTGCGGGAGATCGCCGGGCTACGCGGTCTGGGCGAACTCGCACCCTATCTGCCGCCCAACGGTCTGGCCCCGCTCAAGGACAAGGCGTTCTGGCTCGGGCTGCGGCAGCATGGCATGGAACACACCGCCTTGCGTCAGCGCGCCTTCGCCCTGTTCTCGCAACGGGGCGCCTATCCCATGGCGCATGCCCATGCCGGCGCTCCCTGGGAGCAGGTGGCTGACCAGCTCAACGAGACCGTGGTGCGCCGAGCCATCCAACACGACCTGCGCCTGGGGGAGAAGGGCAAGAAACGGGACGAGCACCTGTTGGAGGAGGTCTTCCGGCTGGCCTGCCGCTACATCGGCCAGGCCCCCAGCCCGGCCCTCTACCTGGACGAGATCCGGCGCGCACTCAATGCCAACATCGGTTGGCAGAGGGTGCTGACCTATCTGCGTTTCCTCGACGGTGCCCTGCTGGTGCGGCTGATCGAGCCGCTCGAGCTGCGGCTCAAGCGCAGGCGAGGGCCGTCCAAACTCGTGCTGTGCGATCATGCCCTGCGTGCGGCCTGGCTGCAGGAACAGGTCCCCTTGCATCCCGAGGCCCTAGACAGCGCCCCCCATCTGAGCGATCTGGCAGGACACGTCGCCGAGAGCGTGGTCGGCTATTTCTTCAAGTCCATCGTCCATCTGGACGTGGCCCACTTCCCCGAACGGGGGGCGGAGCCGGAGGTGGATTTCGTCCTGACCGTAGGGGAGCAGCGCATACCGGTGGAGGTCAAATACCGGCGGCGCATCGATTACGCTGATACGCGCGGCCTGCGCGCCTTCATCGAAAAGTCGGTGTACAACGCCCCGTTCGGCGTGCTGGTCACCCTGCTGGACGAGCCGGGCAGCGACGACCCGCGCATCGTCAGCCTGCCCTTGTCGAGCCTGCTGCTGATGCGATGATGCACCCGATGACCGCCCCAACGGGGAGCGATCAACCGTACAAGGCCATGATCCTCGCCGCCGGTCGAGGAGAGCGCATGCGTCCGCTCACCGAGCACACCCCCAAACCGCTGCTCGCGGTGGGCGGCAAGCCGCTCATCGTCTGGCAGGTCGAGCGATTGCGCGCGGCCGGTTTCCGGCAGATCATCATCAATCTCGCCCACCTGGGCGAGCGCATCGAGGCCAGCCTGGGTGACGGGCGGCAGTTCGGGGTGCACATCGCCTATTCGCGCGAGGGCGAGCCGCTGGAGACCGCCGGCGGCATCGCGCTGGCCCTGCCTTTGCTCGGGACGGGGCCATTTCTGGTGGTCAACGGTGATATCCACACCGATTTCGACTACTCGCGACTGTATGCAGTGCTGACCGACATGGACCGGAACCCCGGACACCTCGCACATCTGGTCCTGGTGGACAACCCACCCCACCACCCGCAGGGCGATTTCCTCCTCGCCGACAGCCGCGTGCAGCCCCTCCCCCTCCCTGCTCACGCCTCACGCCTCACCCCTCACGCCTCACCCCTCACCCCTCACCCCTCACCCCTCACACCCCACCCCTCATCCCTGACCTTCGCCGGCATCGGCTGCTACCGGCCGGAGCTGTTCGCCGGCATCGCCCGCGGGGCCAAGGCAAGACTCGCCCCACTGCTCACTGAGGCCATGCGGCAGGGGCGGGTGAGCGGGGAACATCACCGCGGCCGCTGGGTCGATGTGGGTACCCCCGAACGCCTGGCGGCCCTGGACGAGGAGCTCAGTCATGTCCCCACCGCGGTTTGAACTTGACCTGTATCGCCAACGCCGCCTGGAACTCATACAGGCGATGGGCGAGGGGGTGATGGTGATCGCCCAGGCCCCGGAGGTGGTGCGCAACCGCGATGCCCACTATCCCTACCGGCACGACAGCTACTTCCATTGGCTCACGGGCTTCCCCGAGCCGGAGGCGGTGGTGGTGCTGCGCGCCGGCCGCCGGCCGCGCCAGGTGTTGTTTTGCCGCGAGAAAAACGCCGAGCGCGAGACCTGGGACGGCCCGCGTTTGGGCCCCAAGGCGGCGGCCGAGCTGTACGGTTTCGACGCCGCCCACCCCATGGGCCAGCTCGACCGGCGCATGCTGCGGTATCTGGCCGACCAGCCGGCGGTGTACTACCTGATCGGGCGCGACAGCGCCTGGGATGCGCGCGTGATCGGCTGGCTGAACGCCTTGCGTGCACAAGGCCGCCGCGGGGTGCGCGCCCCGCAGCAGCTGATCGATGCCCGCGCGCTGCTCGACGAGCGTCGGCTGGTCAAGGACGCGCATGAGCTGGCGCTCATGCGGCGGGCGGCCGAGATCTCGGCAGCGGCGCACCGGCGGGCGATGCGGGCCGCCGCGCCGGGTCGGTACGAATACGAGATCGAGGCCGAACTGACGCACGAATTCCGCCGCCTAGGGGCGGCCGCGCCGGCCTACACCCCCATTGTCGCCGGGGGGGGCAACGCCTGTGTGCTGCACTACGTGGCCAACGACCAACCGCTCAAGGACGGTGACCTGTTGCTCATCGACGCGGGGGCGGAGTACGCCGGCTATGCCGCCGACATCACCCGCACATTCCCGGTCAGCGGCCGCTTCAGCGGTGCGCAGCGGGCCGTGTACGAGATCGTGCTCGCGGCGCAGGCGGCGGCCATCGCCGAGGTGCGCCCCGACCGGCCCTGGAACGCCCCGCACGAGGCGGCGGTGCGGGTGCTCACGCAGGGGCTCAAGGACCTGGGGGTGCTCGCAGGCGAGCTCGACCACCTGATCGAGACCGAGGCCTACAAGCCCTATTACATGCACCGCACCGGCCACTGGCTGGGCATGGACGTGCACGATGCCGGCGAATACAAGCTCGGTGGCCGCTGGCGGCCTTTCCGGCCCGGCATGGTGTGCACCGTGGAACCGGGGCTCTATCTGTGCGCGCGCGACGACCAGGTCCCGGCGCCCTATCGCGGCATCGGCATCCGCATCGAGGACGACGTGGTGGTGACCGACACGGGCAGTGAGGTGTTGACCACCGCTGCACCCAAGACGATCGAGGAGATCGAGGCGTGGATGGGGGGGCGTTGACCACCGCGGCAGCCGCGGAACACGTCGATGTAGCCATCGTCGGCGGCGGGCCGATCGGCCTGGCCCTGGCCCTGGCCCTGGACGGCAGCGGGCTTGCGGTCGCGCTGCTGGAGGCCGGGACCCGTTTCGAGCGCGGCGACCCGCGCGCCATCGCCCTGGCCCAGGGCTCGCGCCTGATCCTAGAGCGGCTAGGGGTCTGGCCGACACTGGCCATGCACGCCACGCCGATCGAGACCATCCATGTCTCGCAGCGCGGTACCCCCGGACGCACCGTGCTCACCGCACGCGAGGCGGGGGTGCCGGCGCTCGGCTATACGGTCGAATACGGTCAGCTCCATCGCGCCCTGGCGCAGGGGTTGCACGCACAGGCGGCGCTGGTGCTCACCGGCGCACGGGTGGGTGCGGTGCGGCCGGCGGCCGGCTGCGGGCTGATCGAGTACGATCAAGCTGGACAGACGCGGCAGCTGAGCGCGAGGCTGATCGTGCTGGCCGATGGTGGCGGCCTGCCAGCCCGCGGTACGGTCCTGGCCAAAGACTACGGCGTGAGCGCCATCGTCTGCACGGTCAGCACGCACCTGCCCCATGCGCATACGGCCTACGAGCGCTTCACCCCCCAGGGCCCCATCGCCCTGCTGCCGCTGAGCGAGGCTTATGCTCTGGTGTGGACCACGCCGGCAGCGGAGGTTGAGCGGCGGCTTGGGCTCGCCGAGCAGGACTTCTTGGCGGAGCTGCAGACGGCCTTCGGCGAGCGCCAGGGCCGATTCCTCGCCGCCAGCCCACGCGCCGCCTTCCCGCTGCGGTTACGGCAGGTGGGTGAACGCCCGCGACCGGGCCTGGTGCGCGTAGGCAACGCCGCCCAGACCCTGCACCCGGTGGCCGGCCAGGGCTTCAACCTGGGGCTGCGCGACGCCTGGCAGCTCGCCCGTCTGGCCGCCGAGACCCCCCGCAGCGCCCTGGGTGGGGCGGACTTCCTGGCGCGCTACGGCGCCCTGCGGCGCTGGGACGTGGCGGGCGGCCTGGTGATGACCGATGTGCTGGCCGAGCTGTTCACCGGCGCCGACCCACTCGCGGGCGCAGTACGCGGTGCGGCGCTCACGCTGCTCGACACCCTGCCGCCGCTCAAGCGCACCTTCGCGCGCAAGATGATGTTCGGGGCGGCCGCATGGTAAGGAGAAAGGCGTGAGGCGCGGGGCGGATTACGACGTCGTCGTGGTGGGCGGCGGTCTCACCGGGCTCGCGCTGGCGCTGGCGCTCGCCCGCACGCCGCATCGCGTCGCGGTGCTGGAGCCACGCCCGCCCCAGCCGCCCAGCGAGGCCTGGGACACCCGCATCTACGCCTTCACGCCTGGCAACGTGCAGTGGCTGAGCGAGCTCGGCGCCTGGGGTGCGGCCGTGCGTGCCCAACCGGTGTACGAGATGCGCATCTTCGGCGACGCGGGTGGGCGGCTTGACTTCGACGCCCTGCAGGCGGGGCTGCCGCAGCTCGCCCATATAGCCGAGAACGGCCGCCTGCACTGGAGCCTGTGGCAGGCGGCGCAGGCCGCGGGGGTCAGCTTGCTCACCGGCGAAGGGGCGGCGGTGGGCTGGGGCGAGGGCCGGCATCGCCTGATCCTCACCGACGGGCGTTGCCTGCACGCCCGGCTGCTGGTGGCGGCCGACGGGGCGCAGTCCTGGCTGCGCCGGCAGGCCGGCATCGAGGTGGTGGAAGAGGATTACGGCCAGGCCGGCATCGTCGCCAATTTCGCCTGCGAGCGGCCGCACCGGGGCATCGCCTGGCAGTGGTTCCGGCGCGACGGGGTGCTCGCCTGGCTGCCCCTGCCCGGCCAGTTCATCTCCATGGTCTGGTCCAGCCGCAACGCGGATGTGCCCGCGCGTATGGGGCTAGACCCCGAGGCCCTGGCTGCCGAGGTCGCTGCCGCCGGTGGTCACCGCCTCGGCCGGCTGCGGCTCGTCACGCCGCCGGCGGCCTTCCCGCTCAAGCGTCGGCGCGCCCGTTGCTGGGCGCGCCCGGGGCTCGCCCTGATCGGCGACGCCGCCCACACCGTGCATCCGCTCGCCGGACAGGGGGTGAACCTGGGTCTGCGTGACGCACGGCTGCTCGCGCAGACACTCGCCGCAGACGCCGACACCGGCGACGGCGACCGTCTGCGTGCCTACGCCCTGCGCCGGGTGGAAGACGTCTTGGCCCTGCAGGCGGTGACCGGGGGGCTGAAGCGGTTGTTCAACAACGATGCGCCGGCGCTTGCCTGGCTGCGCAACCGGGGGCTCGACCTGACCGATGCGCAGGGCTGGCTCAAGCAGGTCCTCATCGCCCACGCCGTGCGCTGAAAAGGTTTTGCCAACTCGCAAGCGAAAGGAAGCCATGCATACCCTCATCGTCTCCATCCTCACCGCCCTCGTCGCGGGCAGCGCCGCCGCCGGCGAGCGCGAGATCCGCCAGGCCGTACAGGCCCTCGCCCCCGAGGCCAAGGTGGTCAGCGTGCGTCCCACCCCCATCGCCGGCCTGCACGAGGTGGTGCTGGACGGCCCGCGCGGCCCCACCCTCGTCTACGCCAGCGCCAAGGGCGACTATCTCATCCTCGGCGAGCTGCTGGACGTGAAGAACCGCCGCAACCTCACCGGCGAGCGCATGGATGATCTGACCCGCATCAAGTTCGACAGCCTGCCCCTTGGGCAGGCCATCAAGATCGTGCAGGGCAACGGCAGACGCAGACTGGCGGTGTTCTCCGACCCCGACTGCCCCTACTGCCGCAAGGTCGAGCAGGAACTGGTCAAGCTCAAGGACGTGACCCTCTACATGTTCCCTTACCCCCTGCCCATGCACCCGGACGCCGCGCGCAAGAGCCGCCTGGTGTGGTGCAGCCGCGACCGTGCCGCCGCCTGGCGCGACATGATGCTCAACAACAAGCTGCCCGAGGGGGTGAACCCGGACTGCGACCACCCGGTGGACAAGAACCTCGCCCTGGGCGCACGCCTGCGCGTGGAGGGCACCCCCGCCCTGTTCTTCGCCGACGGACGCCGGCTACCGGGCTATGCCGAGGCGGCGCGCATCGAGCAGATGCTGGCCGCCGCCGAGGGACAGCGGGGCAAATGACCCCTCAGCGCCGCCGCTGCAGCCCCGGCAGGCCGTCGATGCGGCTGCCCACGCCGACGCCATGGCGGGCGAACCAGCCGAGCGGCACCTCCAAGGCATACGGCACGGGCACCGGCGCGCAGTGCGGTGTCAGGCTCAGCGGCTGCATGTCGGCCAAGGCGAGGATGCGGCCATCGGTGCCGATGAAGGCGACCGAGAGCGGCAGGACGGTGTTTTTCATCCACATGCACACCGGTGTGGGGGAAGCGAACACGAACAACATGCCGTGATCGGGGGGCAGCGTCTGTCGATGCATCAGACCTCGTTCACGCTCGCCAGGGGTGATGGCCAGCTCGGCCTGCAGCCGAGCGCCTTGCACATGCAGTTCAAGCGTGGACGTCGATGTGGCCCATCCGGGCAGGCCCATCCAGGCCAGTGCGAGGCCCATGCAGGCCGACAGCCGCCGCGTCGTCAGGCCATGGGCCGCGGTCCCTGGCCGGCGGCAGCCTGGTGCTGCCCACCGCGGCCGCGGCATCGCCGCTGCAGCGGTCGCCACACACAGGTCACGAACAGACCTTTGGTGGTCGAGGTGATCGATACCGGTTTGCATCGCCAGTGCCTGGATCGAGCATAGACTACCCCAGTCCGGCCATCGTACGAAGCTCACCGACCCGTTGCATCCTGACCCTCACCCCGACCCCTGCGGTCCAGGTCCGCAGCCGTCGCGCCGGCGTCTGTCCCACGCCCTGCTGCTGTCGGCCTGCCTGCACCTGGCCCTGCTGCTGCTCATCCGGCCCGCCCCCTGGCCGGCGGGTGAGACCGTAATGCTGCAGGCGCGCCTGCATCCGGGCGTGTCCCCCCATCGCCCAGGCCCCCCACCGCCGCCTCCGGCGCAACCCCTGCCGACGGCCGCCGCGACGGCAGGGCAGGCAACGGGCACCCGGTCGGCTCCGCCCCTCCCGCCAGAAACACCGGCAGATCCCCAGGCCACGCCGGATGAACACGTAGCCCCCGACGCCGGCGCTCAGCCGCCGAGTCCCGAACCGGCGGAGGTCTTGCCGCAGATTCCCGTGCCGTTCGACACCCGCTGGTACACCGCGCGCGAGGTGGACAGTCGCCCCCAGCCATTGGGCGACGTCCTGCCCACCTACCCGGAGGAGGCCCGTGCACTGGGCCTGACCGGCAGTGTGCTGGTGGCGTTGCACATCGACGAGACCGGTGAGGTGCGCGCGATCGAGATCCTGGAGAGTCATCCGCCGGGCGTGTTCGATGAGGCCGTGCGGGCGGCATACGCCCAGGCCCGTTTCTTGCCTGCCTTCAGGGCGGGACGGGCGGTACGCTATGTCGGCAAGTACCGGGTCCTTTTCGAACTCGATTGATGCGCCCTAGTCGAGCAATTCTTGCCAGGAGATGCGACCGAATCGCCTCGGATCGGTGGCCTCACCTACGCGCTGGATCTGGCCGCTGCTGCCCGACATGAGCTTGGCCTCGTCGCGGGCCATAAGCAAGACCGTCGGTGTCTTGATCAAGCCGACCTTCGATCCTATGGCGGAGATGGGTACAGTCTGCAATATACCGTCTATGGTGACGCTGATCTTGTCGGCGGAACCGAACTGGCCGTCGTTGTTCAGGTCCAGCACCGGTTCTTGCGGTCGGGTGCCGGTCGTCGCTTGCACTTCGATCAACCAGCTTTCACCCCCGAAACTACACGGGCTGTTGGACGGGACGATGGAGCTGAAGATGACGCGTCCGTGACGCAATAGCGGGGCTGATACCACGCGCTCTCCTTGGGCACTGCCCGTAGGAGGCAGCAGGTCCAGATACCACCCCAGCTTGCTGGTGTAGTCGACGGCGTTGTTCGACGAGACGCGTACCTTATGCCCGTGTGCGGTCGACTCGTGGGTGAATGCCTGTGCCTGCAGCACGCCGTTGCGGTTGCAGCTCGACACGCTGCAGGGGTAGGTGATCGTCCCCGTTCCGCCCTCGTCGAGCAGCCCGTACAGGCTTTGCACCTTCAGATCGGAGTTATCACCCACGGCATAGTAGCTGCCGGTGCCGAAGTAGAGCATCACCCCGGTCTTGCCCGCCGGTGGAGGACCGATCTCGATCGGGGCAGTGATCGGTTGTGGTTGGTTCGATGCGTTGCGAGCGGTGAAAAACGGTTGCGGGGCGCCGGGCGTGCCATGCACCACCCGCCACAGCGAGGC
>JANWZL010000044.1 GCA_025054655.1 Thiobacillaceae bacterium
CGAGCGCGGCCGGCAACAGCTCCGGTCGGCCGCCGCCGGCCTGGGCCAGGTCGGCCCGGCCGCCGCCGCGGCCGCCCACTTGCCGCGCCACGTGATTGACCAGCTCGCCTGCCTTGATGCGGTCGGTCAGGTCGGGGGTCACGGCGGCGATGAGGGTGGTCTTGCCCTCGGCCGCCCCGGCGAGCACCAACACGCAGGAGCGCAGGAGCTGTCGCAGCTGATCGGCCAGCTCGCGCAAGGCTTGGGCATCCCCCACCTCCACGCGGGCAGCGAGCACCTTCACGCCCAACACATCCACCGCCTGCGCGGCCAGCTCTGCCCCCTGTAGGCTCGCCAGCCGGGCCTTGTAGCGTTCCAGCTCCTTTTCCAGGGCACGTACCTGATCCTGGATCTGCGCCAGTTTCGCGGTGATCTCTGCCGGCTGTGTCTTCAGCCGCTGCGCCACCTCGAGCAGGGTGTCCTCCTGGGCCTGCAGCCAGGCGAGCGCCGCCGGTCCACACACCGCCTCGATGCGGCGGATGCCTGCCGCCACGCCGCCCTCGTAGACGATCTTGAACAGGCCAATGTCCCCCGTACGCCGCACGTGGGTGCCGCCGCACAGCTCGGTGGAGAACTCGCCCATGTCCACCACGCGCACCTCTTCGCCGTATTTCTCGCCGAACAGGGCCATGGCCCCGGCCTTGATCGCCTCATCATAACGCATCAGCCGGGTCTGTACACGGCTGTTGCGGCGGATCTCGGCGTTGACCAGGTCTTCGATGCGCCGCAACTCGTCGTGCGTGACCGGCTGCGGGTGCGAGAAGTCGAAGCGGGTGCGCTCCGGGGTGACGAGCGAGCCCTTCTGGCTGACGTGCTTACCCAGCACCACGCGTAGCGCCGCGTGTAGCAGATGGGTGGCGGAGTGGTGATAGGCCGCCCGCTGCCGCGCCTCGGCATCGACGCGAGCGTTCACCGTGTCGCCCACGGCGAGCCGGCCGGTGACCAGCCGCCCCTTGTGGCCGAAGACCTCGGCCTGGATCTTCTGCGTATCCTCGACCCGGAACACCCCGTGGCCACTGACAAGCTCGCCGCGATCGCCCACCTGACCGCCCGATTCGGCATAGAACGGCGTGCGGTCGAGCACCACCACCGCCTCGTCGCCGGCGACGATCTCGCTCACCTGACTGCCCTCCTTGTACAGGGCAAGGATGCGGCCTTCCTGCTCCAGGGTGTCGTAGCCGACAAACTCGGTGGGCTCACCGCTAAACTGCAGCCCTTGCTGTAGGCCGAAACGGCTCGCGGCGCGGGCGCGCTCGCGCTGTTGCTGCATGGCCGCCTCGAAGCCGGCGAAGTCCACGGTGAAGCCGCGTTCGCGCGCGATGTCGGCGGTGAGGTCGAGCGGAAAGCCATAGGTGTCGTACAGCCGGAACACCGTCTCCCCGTCGAGCATGCGGTCCTCGGCGTGAAGCGCCGCCTCCAGCACCTGCATGCCATGCTCCAGCGTCTCGGCGAAGCGTTCCTCCTCCTGTCTGAGTACGGCCATCACCTGTTCGCGTGCCGCCGGCAGCTCGGGGTAGGCCTCGCCCATCACCCGCACGAGGTCGTCCACCAGACGGTGGAAGAAAGGCCGCTTGCAGCCCAGCTTGTAGCCATGGCGGATCGCCCGCCGGGTGATGCGGCGCAGCACGTAGCCGCGGCCCTCGTTACCCGGAATGACGCCATCGACGATGAGGAAGGCGCAGGCGCGGATGTGGTCGGCGATCACCTTGAGCGAGTTGTTGCCCAGGTCGTCGCAGCCGGTCTCGCGGGCGGCGGCCGCGACCAGGTCGCGGAACAGGTCGATCTCGTAGTTGGAATGCACCCCCTGCATCACCGCGGCGATGCGCTCCAGACCCATGCCGGTGTCCACCGACGGCTTGGGTAGGGGATGCAGCACGCCCGCCTCGTCGCGGTTGAACTGCATGAACACCACGTTCCAGATCTCGATGTAGCGGTCGCCGTCGGCCTCAGCCGAGCCGGGCGGTCCGCCTGCCACCTCGGGGCCGTGGTCGTAGAAGATCTCGGTGCAGGGGCCGCAGGGGCCGGTGTCGCCCATCTGCCAGAAGTTGTCGGACTGATAGCGCCCACCCTTGTTGTCGCCGATGCGCACCACGCGCTCGCGCGGCAGCCCGACCTCGTTGACCCAGATGTCGTAGGCCTCCTCGTCCTCGTGATACACCGTCACCCACAGCCGCTCGCGCGGTATGGCGAGCACCTCGGTGAGGAACTCCCAGGCATACTCGATGGCATTGCGCTTGAAATAATCGCCAAAGCTGAAGTTGCCCAGCATCTCGAAGAAGGTGTGATGCCGGGCGGTATAGCCCACGTTCTCCAGGTCGTTGTGTTTGCCGCCGGCACGCAGGCAACGCTGAGCCGAGGCCGCGCGTACGTAGGGGCGGCTCTCGCGGCCCAGGAAGACGTCCTTGAACTGCACCATGCCGGCGTTGGTGAACAACAGGGTGGGGTCGTTGGCCGGCACCAGGGGGCTCGAGGGCACGATGGTATGCCCCTTGGAGGCGAAATAGTCCAGGAACTGGCGACGGATCTCGCTGCTTTTCATGCTTCGCGACGGCGTGAATGGGCGACAGACTCGCATTGTAGCCGCATGCCTGCGCGAGCGGGCGGTTTTGCGCTAACCCAGCGCGCTGGGGCGGCAAACCCTACCGGAGGCATGGGTAAGCGTGCAGGAACATCTTGAAAAGACTAGGGAAAGAGGATATATTAGCGTCGCCTAATATTCATGAGGAGCAGGTATGTACGGCATGTACAATTTCAAGGAAGTCGGCGCCGAGTTCGTCGAGGACAACCGTGACGGCATTCACCTGATCGACGTGCGCACCGATGCCGAGGTGGCGCGCGGTATCATCGACGGGGCCATCCACATCCCGCTGCATCTGCTGCCGTTGCGCGCCGACGAGATCCCCGAGGACCGCCCGGTGGTGATCTACTGCAACTCCGGTGCGCGCTCGGCGCAGGCCTGTGCATTCATGGCCGCCAAAGGCTGGCGCAATATGCATAACCTGGCCGGTGGCATCCAGGCCTGGGCCCGCTCCGGCCGTCCGCTCAGCCTGCCGTCCTGAACGAGCCATCCGGCTGCCCGAGCCGCGTGCAGCCGGTTGCAAAGCGCAGGCGAGTGGGTTAATGTTGGTCCGCTCGATTGCAGCACGATCTCATCGTTGAAGGAGAAGCCGAATGGAATTCAACAAGGAACTCGATGCACGCGGCCTCAACTGCCCCCTGCCCATCCTGCGCACCAAGAAGACCCTGAACGAGATGGCCTCGGGTGAGATCCTGCGCGTGGTCGCCACCGACCCCGGCTCGGTCAAAGACTTCGCCGCCTTCGCCAAGCAGACCGGTAACGAGCTGTTGTCCTCTTCCGAATCGGGCGGTGAGTTCACCTTTTACATCAAGAAGAAGTGATCCCGGGCGCAGCCGGCGGTGCGGGCGCAGACGCGCCCCCCGACCGGGTTGAACACAACCAAAGGACAGAGGTGGTGTGATGGAACAGAAAAAACTGGCGATCATCGCGACCAAGGGCACCCTGGACTGGGCCTATCCGCCCTTCATCCTGGCTTCCACGGCCGCGGCGCTGGGTTACGAGACCCAGGTCTTCTTCACCTTCTATGGGCTGCAGCTGCTGAAGAAGGACGTCAGCGACCTTAAGGTGAGCCCCCTGGGCAACCCCGGCATGCCCATGAAGATGCCCTTCGGCCCCAAGTGGTTCCGCGACATCAACTGGAACATCCCCAACGCCATTCAGGCCATCGTGCCCGGCTTCGAGTCGCTCGCCACTGCCTTGATGAAGCAGACCATCAAGAACAATGGGGTGGCCACCATACCGGAGTTGCGCAGCCTGTGCCAGGAGGCGGAGGTCAAGTTCATCGCCTGCCAGATGACGGTGGAGCTGTTCGGCTTCAGCCACGACGACTTCATCCCCGGCATCGAATACGGCGGGGCCGCCACCTTCTTCGAGTTCGCCGGCGAGAGCGACATCTGCCTGTTCATCTGAACGTCGCGCTCTGCCGAGAGCAGGGCCCGCCGCCGGCGGGCCTTGTCTTTTTACAGCGGGCGGCGGCGTATGCGCCACACCGAGTCGGTCCGGGAGGGGGGCTCTTGGGGCGCTACACACCCATGGAAGGGCAGATCATCGAGCGTCTGGTCACCCTGCTGCAAACCCAGCGGCAGCCCGTGCGCGCCGTGCACGTCTTCGGCAGCCGTGCGCGCGGCCGTTCGCATGCCGACTTGGACCTCGACCTCGCCATCGAACTGACAGCGGCGCGCACCCTGCAGGCGCTCTACGACCGCCGTCTGATCGCCAAATCACAAGGCCTATCTGCATCAGACCGCCGAAGAAGCGGCGGAGAGCTTGGAGCCGACACGCACACTCACACAGGCCCTGAGCGCTGTGATAAGCTGAGGTCCTGCCTGCTGCGGTTGGCGCGGCACGAACGGACGACGGCCCGAGCGCGTTTTGCCGCCCATAGGGTTGTTGCCCGGCAGGCCCTGTCCACCACCCAAGGAGGAAAACGATGCAGCTGAAGCGACACGTCCTGGCATTGGCCGCACTGGGGCTGACCGGCACACCGGTCTGGGCGACCAATGGCATGAACATGGAAGGATATGGCCCGATCGCCACCGGCATGGGCGGTGCCTCCATGGCCTATGACAACGGCACCGCAGCGGTGATGAACAATCCCGCCACATTAGGGCTGATGGGCAAGGGCAGCCGTCTGGACGTGGCCCTGGGTTTTCTCGGTCCGGACGTCTCCAGCACACACCTGGCCGGCATGGGTATCGCCAACATCGGCTCTGGCGGCGATGCCTACTACATGCCCGCCTTCGGCTATGTCAAAAGCGACGGGCAACTGGTCTATGGCGTGGCGGTGTTCGCACAGGGGGGCATGGGCACGGAGTACAACCGCAGCATGGACAACCGGCCAGAGCGCTCCGAGCTGGGGGTCGGGCGGGTAATCCTGCCGTTGGCCTACAAAGTGAGCGATGCTCTCACCCTGGGGGGCAGCCTCGATTTCATTTGGTCCATGCTGGATGTGAAGATGGTGATGCCGATCGCTTCGATGGCCGGCCTCATTACTCAGCCGGGCAATGGCATCCTGGCCGGTGCGCTGACCGGCATGGCTTTTGCGGGCTACGATGCAGCGCGGCTGGAGTTCAGTGATGGCAGCGATTTTAGCGGCAAGGCCAAGGCCACGGGCTGGGCGGGCAAGCTGGGCCTGACCTATAAGGCCGCACCTGGAGTAACCTTAGGGGCGGCTTATCATTTCAAGACCGGCCTGGGCGACATGAAAACGGGCTCGACGGGTGCATCGATGATCGTTTCCGACCTCAATGGCCCCAACCCCACGCAGACCGTGCCCGGCAAGATCACGGTGCGCGACTTCCAGTGGCCGGAAACCTACGCCCTCGGCATCGCAGTCGAGCTGAACCCGCGGCTGATGCTGGCGGCCGACTACAAGCGGCTGAACTGGAAGGACGTGATGAAGAACTTCACCATGACCTATGCCGCCATGGGGGATGCCGTCACCTTCGCCCTGCCGCAGAATTGGGATGACCAGGACGTCTTCCAACTCGGTGTGGCGTACAAAGCCACCGATGCATTGACCCTGCGCGCCGGCGTGAATCTGGCCGACAACCCCATCCCCAACAACACCGTACATTACCTGTTCCCGGCCATCGTCAAAAACCACTATACCCTTGGGCTGGGCTACGACTTGAGCAAGGCCTCGGGCCTCAACTTCTCGCTCACGTACGCGCCCGAGGTCAAACAGACCAACACCGCCTTCGGCTACCGTGTGGAGCACAGCCAGACCAACTGGCAGCTGATGTACACGCATCGCTTCTGAGCAAGGGCCGCCTGAGCTAGAATCGCGGGGCTGGACATCCAGCCCCGTTTCGTTTTGCCAGTCTGGAGAGAACCATGCGCGCGTTGTGGGCGGTCGTCGTACTGTGCGTCTTCAGTCCCTGGGTCTGGGCGGTCTCCCCCTATCTCTACGGCGATCGTGTCAGCGGCGGCGACCTGTCCGCCGTGATGGGCGCGGTGGAGGGCAAACTCACCCGCGCCGGCTTCCAGGTGGTCGGCCGCTATGCGCCGCAGGGCATCCCAGGGCATGGCGTCGTCGTCGCCACCGACCGCGAGCTGCTGCGCGCGATCGCCCAACTGGGGGGGGCGGCCATCGTCGGGGCGGGCATCCGCGTGGGGGTGAAGAGCGACGGCACCGTCTCCTACATGAACCCGGACTATTGGTACCGGGCCTATTTCCGCAAGCAGTTCCGTCTGGCGGAGCGGGCGGTGGCAGGGGTGCAACAGCGGCTGGCACAGGCCTTGGGGCGGGGCAGGCCCTTCGGCGGCGACGTGGCGGCCAAGGACCTGCCGGAGTACCAGTACATGTTCGGCATGGAGGGGTTCGAGTCGGACAAGAACCTGCTCATGGAACACCTGTCCTTCGAGGACGCCGTGCGCACCATCCAGGACAACCTCGCCCGTGGTGTCGCCCGCACGGCCAAGGTCTATGAGGTGATCCTGCCGGAGAAGAAGCTCGCCGTCTTCGGCGTGGCCATGAACGACCCCAAGGAGGGCGAGGGTTGGTGGGTGAACGTCATCGGCACCGAGAACATCGCCGCCCTGCCCTACGAGATCTTCGTGGTCAACAACCGCGCTAACCACCTGTTCGCCCGTTACCGCATCGCCCTGGGCTGGCCGGCCGTGGGCATGGGCACCTTCATGCGCATTGTCGAGGCGCCCGGCATCATCCGCGACACCCTGCGGGCGGTGGCCGGCGACACCGGGCATTGACGCACGCGGGGTGAGCCTCAGGCACGGTTTGAGCCGCGGCCCGTGGCTATGTTGCTCAATCTGACGCTCACCGACTACATCCTGGTCGAACGTCTGGAGCTTGCGCTGGGGCCGGGCTTCACGGTGTTGACCGGCGAGACCGGGGCGGGCAAGTCCATCCTGCTCGACGCCCTGGGGCTGATTCTGGGCGAGCGGGCGGAGGCCTCGGTGGTGCGCGCGGGGGCACAGCGGGCGGAGGTGGCGGCCGAGTTCGCCATCGAAGCCTTGCCGCAGGTGCAGGACTGGCTAGCCGAGGCCGGCCTGGCGGCCGACGAGGGGCGGCTCGTGCTGCGGCGGGTGGTCGATGCGGGCGGGCGCTCGCGCGCCTATGTCAACGGCAGCCCGGTCACCCTGCAGCAGCTCAAGGAACTGGGCGAGCACCTGGTGGACATCCACGGCCAGCATGCCCACTACTCGCTGCTGCGCGCGGGTGTGCAGCGGGCGTGGCTGGATGCCTGGGGCGGCTGCGAGGCGCTGGCCGCGCGCACCGCCGCCGCCTGGCGCGCTTGGCAGCAGGCCCGCCGGCGGCTGGACGAGGCGCGCCAGTCGGCAGCGCAGGCGAGCAGCGAGCGCGAGCAGCTCATGTGGCAGGTGCAGGCGCTGGAGCGACTGGACTTCAGGCTGGACCAGTGGCAGGCCTTGCTGGAGGAGCACCGGCGGCTGGCGCACATGGCCGAGCTGATCGCCGGGGTGCAGGCGGTGTTGGGCGTGCTGGAGTCGGAGGACGAGGGGGTGCTGGCGCGGCTTCATGCCGCCAGGACCCGGCTGGAGGAGCTGGGCAGCTACGACGCCGGCCTGCGCGAGGGGGCTGCCGTGGTGGAGGACTGCCGGCTGCAGCTCAAGGAGTTGGCGCGTAGCCTGAACCGCTATGCCGAGCGCCAGGAACTGGACCCCGAGGCCCTGGCGGCGGCGGAGGCGCGCATCGCCGAGGTCACCGCCACGGCGCGCCGCCTGCGCTGCACGCCCGAGCAGTTGCCGCGGCAGCTCGACGAGGCGCGCGAGCGCCTGGCCCGCCTGCAGGCGCAGGTGGATCTCGATCTGCTGGCCGCCGAGGCCTCGGCGGCAGCACAGGCCTATGCGCAGGCGGCGCAGGCGCTGACCGCTTGCCGTACGGCGGCGGCCGCCCCCCTGGGCGAGGCGGTGAGCGCCAATATGCAACAGTTGGCCATGCAGGGCGGGCGTTTCTCGGTTGCGCTCAACCCTTGCGCAGCCGATGCGGGTGGACAGGAGACGGTCGAGTTCCTGGTCGCCCCGCATGCGGGCCAGGAGCTGCGGCCGCTGGCGAAGACGGCCTCGGGCGGGGAGCTCTCCCGCATCGGGCTTGCCCTGCAGACGGTGCTCGCCGGCCGCTCGGGCGCCCCCACCCTGGTCTTCGACGAGGTGGACGCCGGCATCGGCGGGGCAGTGGCCGAGGTGGTGGGGCGGCTGCTGGCCCGCGTGGCGGCTGGGCGCCAGGTGCTGTGCGTGACCCATCTGCCGCAGGTGGCGGCGCACGCACGGCAGCATTGGCGCGTGGTCAAGGAACACCGGCAGGGAAGGGCCACGAGCCGTGTCGAGGCCCTAAGCGAGGCCGAGCGTGTGGAGGAGATCGCCCGCATGCTGGGCGGGGTGAGGCTGACGGAGCTCACCCGCCGCCACGCGCGCGAGCTGCTCGAGCAGGCGGCCGGGTCATGACCGACCTGCGTCGCGCTCAATCCGACTTGCGATAGGGACAGGCCGGCTTGGTGCAGTCGACGTACAGGTACAGGCAGTGCTCGTGCAGCTTGAAGCCGCGTTCCTCGGCGATGCGGCGCTGCCGGCGCTCGATGTCGGCGTCGTAGAACTCCTCCACGCGCCCGCACTGCAGACACAGCAGATGGTCGTGGTGCCCGCCCTTGTTCAGTTCGTAGACCGCCTTGTCGTTGTCGAAATGATGGCGCAGCAGCAGGCCGGCCTGCTCGAACTGGGTGAGCACGCGATAGACCGTGGCTAGCCCGCTGTCCTCGTGCTCCTGGATGAGCTGGCGATAGACGTCCTCGGCGGTGAGGTGGCGCTTTTCGGATTGCTCGAACAGGGCCAGGATGCGCAGCCGTGGGCCGGTCGCCTTCAGCCCCCTGCTCTTGAGTTGATCGCCGTCGGCCATGATGTGCCAGTGCTGTGGATGCGCGCTATCATAACGCGTTTCTACACGCCCACGCCCATTTTTCGCAAGTCTCCATGTACAAACTCATCGCCGCCAGTGTGCTGACCTTGGCCGCGGCTGTGGCCGGCTGCGGCACGCAGGCGCCGCAGGGCTGGCTGAGCCCTTACAGACTGGACATCCCTCAGGGCAACGAGGTGACCCAGGCTATGCTCGACCAGCTCAAGCCCGGTATGACGGCGGCCCAGGTGCGCTACATCCTGGGTACCCCGTTGATCGTCGATCCCTTTCACAAGGAGCGTTGGGACTACGTGTTGCGTGTAGAGAAGGGCGGCCGGGTGGTAGCACGCCAGAGGCTGACCGTGCACTTCAGGGACGGACGCTTGCAGGGTGTCGAAACGGACAAGCCAGGGGGCAGCACACCATGAGCCAGAACGTTGTCATCACTGGCAGCAGCGGCCGCATGGGCCGCGCGCTGTTACAGACCATCGCCGGTGCGGCCGATTTGAGGCTGCACGCCGCCCTGGACCGCCCCGGCAGTCCGGCCGTGGGGCGTGACGCCGGCGAGCTGGTGGGGATGGTGCTGGGGGTGAAGGTGGACGATGACATCGGCGCGGCCCTCAGGGGAGCGGACGTGCTGATCGATTTCACCCGCCCCGAGGCCACCCTCGCCCATCTGTCCGCTTGCCGTAGCGCCGGCGTGGCCATGGTCATCGGCACCACCGGCTTCGATGCCGCCGGCCGCCAGGCCATCGCCGAAGCCGCGACGGACATCCCCATCGTCTTCGCCCCCAACATGAGCGTAGGCATCAATCTGTTGCTGAAACTGCTGGACACCGCCGCGCGCGTTCTGGGCGAGGGTTACGACGTCGAGATCATCGAGGCGCACCACCGGCACAAGGTCGATGCGCCCTCGGGCACGGCGCTTGCCCTGGGTGAAGCGGTCGCCCGCGCCCTGGGCCGGGACCTGAAGACCTGTGCCGTCTATGGGCGTGAGGGTATCACCGGCGAGCGCCCCGGCCAGGTGATCGGCTTCGCCACCGTGCGCGGCGGCGACATCGTGGGCGAGCACACCGTGATGTTCGCCGGCACGGGCGAGCGCATCGAGTTCAGCCACAAGGCGAGCAGCCGCATGACCTTCGCCCTGGGGGCGTTGCGCGCGGCCCGC
>JANWZL010000097.1 GCA_025054655.1 Thiobacillaceae bacterium
GCCGTTGACGTTGACCCCGTCCGAGCCGCACACCCCTTCACGGCAGGAGCGGCGGAAGGCGAGGCTGTCGTCCTGGGCCTTCACCGCGAGGAGGGCGTCGAGCACCATCTTGCCGCGTGGGTCGAGCTCCAGCTCGTAGTCCTGCATGCGTGGGCGCGCATGCGCATCGGGGTCGTAGCGGTAGATGCGCAGCCGTAGCATCAGTACACCCGCTCCTTGGGCTGAAAGGGCTCGACGGTGAGCGGTTGCAGGCGTACCGGCTTGTAGTCCAGACGGTCGCCCTCGCGGTAGTAGAGCGTGTGGCGCAGCCAGCGGTCGTCATCGCGCGCCGGATAATCCTCGCGCGCGTGCGCGCCGCGGCTTTCCGTACGGGCAGCGGCACTGACCAGGGTGGCGCGGGCGATGGCGAGCAGGTTCTCCAGCTCCAGCGCCTCGATGCGGGCGGTGTTGAACACACGGCTACGATCGTCAATGCGTGCCCGCTCAAGCCGCGCCTCGACCTCGCTCAGGCGTGCCAAACCCTGGTGCAGACCCTCGGCGTGACGATACACCCCACAGTGGGTCTGCACGATCTGCTGCATCTCGGCCCGCAGCGGCGCCACACGCTCGTCGCCGCGGTCGCGCTCCCAGCGCGTCAGACGTTCCAAAGCTGGTTCCGCTGCGCTCTTGGGCAACGGGCGCGGATAGGGGTTGTCGTGCAAGTACTCGCGCATGTGCTGGCCGGCGGCACGGCCGAACACCAGCAGGTCGAGCAGGGAGTTGCCGCCCAGGCGGTTGGCCCCATGCACGGAGACACAGGCGCACTCCCCGGCCGCATACAAACCCGGCACGGGCTCCTCGGGGCCATAGCGTTCAGGCACCACCACCTGGGCATGGAGATTGGTCGGGATGCCGCCCATCATGTAGTGCACGGTGGGGGTCACCGGCACGGGGGCGTGCACCGGATCGACCCCGGCGAAGCGGATGGCCAGCTCGCGGATGCCCGGCAGCCGTTCCTGGATGACCTGCGCGCCCAAATGATCGAGTTTTAACAGGACATGGTCGCCGTGCGGTCCACAACCGCGGCCGGCGGCGATCTCCTGGGCGATGGCGCGCGCGACCACGTCGCGCGAGGCGAGGTCCAGGGCATGCGGGGCATAACGGGCCATGAAGCGCTCGCCAGCGCGGTTGATGAGATAGCCCCCCTCCCCCCGGCAGCCCTCGGTCATGAGGACGCCCACCTCGGGGATGCCGGTGGGGTGGAACTGCCAAAACTCCATGTCCTCCAAAGGCAGGCCCGCGCGCAGCACCATGCCCAGCCCGTCGCCGCTGTTGATGAGGGCGTTGGTGGAGTGACGGTAGACCCGACCCGCCCCGCCGGTGGCGAGCAGTGTGGCGCGCGCCTCGAACACCCACACCTCGCCGGTGGCGATCTCCAGCGCAACGACCCCGAGGATGTAGCCCTCGTCGTCGCGCAGCAGATCCAGGGCGAAGAACTCGTCGAAGAACTGGGTGCGGGCAGCGATGTTCTGCTGGTAGAGGGTGTGCAACAGGGCGTGGCCGGTGCGGTCGGCCGCCGCGCAGGTGCGCACCGCCTGTTCGCCGCCGTAGTGCTTGGACTGGCCGCCGAAGGGGCGCTGGTAGATGCGCCCGTCGGGCAGACGCGAAAACGGCAGGCCCATGTGCTCCAGCTCATAGACCACGGCGGCGGCATTGCGGCACATGAACTCGATGGCGTCTTGGTCGCCCAGGTAGTCCGAGCCCTTGACGGTGTCGTACATGTGCCAATGCCAGTGGTCCTCGTCCACATTGGCCAGGGCCGCGGTGATGCCACCCTGGGCGGAGACGGTATGCGAGCGCGTGGGGAAGACCTTGGACAGCACCGCGACCTTGAACTCCGAGCGCGCGAGCTCCAGCGCCGCCCGCAGCCCGGCGCCGCCACCGCCGACGATCACCGCATCGAAACGCCTGTGGTTAAGCTTCATGACCCCCACAGGATGTGCACGAGCCACACCCCTTGCCCGGCGAACGCGGTGAGCAGCAGGGTGTAGAGCGCAAAGCGCGGCACGAGGCCGGGCACGTAGTCCATGATCACGTCGCGCAGCCCGATCCAGGCGTGCAGCAACAGGCCCAGGAACAGCAACAGCACGCCGATACGCACGGCGAGCGGCGCAAACAGCGCCTTCCAGCCCAGATAACCGGGCTCTAGGGCGAGCAGCACATACAGGGCGAAGGCCGGCAGGCCGACGGCCATGAGCACAGCCGTGGCGCGCTGCAGCAGCCAGCTGGCGAGTCCCCCGCCGCCCCCCTCCACGAGACGAGCCTGGCCGGTGCGGGTGAGCTGCGCATCAGACAAGGAGCCAACCCCCCAATGTCAGGACGAGCGCCAACCACAGGGTTACTGCGGCCGTCCTGCGTGCGGCCGCGAGTGTAAGCGCCAGCCCGGCATCCATGGCCAGGTGGCGCAGCCCCGCCAGCCAGTGGTGCAGCAATGCCCACAGCAGCACCAGCGCCGCCAGCTGCGCCGCCGGAGCGGACAGCCAGGCCCTCACCTGTGCATAGCCTTGCGGCGAGGCGAGCGAGGTCTGTAGCAGGTAGAGCAGAACGGGCAAGGCGAGCACCAAGAGTACCCCGCTCGCCCGATGCAGGATGGACACCCAGCCCGTCAGCGGCAGCCGCAGACGCCAAGGCTGGAAGAACTGCACATGCGCAGCGCGCTTCATCAAGGCCCCATCAGATCGCGCTCGATCTCCTCCTGCCGCAAGCGCCGTCCCAGCTGGGCGGTGATGCCGGCGGCATCCTCCACCGCGTTGGCCAAACAGCTCGTGGCGCCCGGCGAAGGGGTGATATTGAACAGCAGGCCGTCTGCGACGGCAATCTTGGCCGGCCCGAAATGCAGCCGACGGGCCTCCAGATCGAGCAGCTGCGGCCTCAGGCCGCCGTGACCGTGCGCATAGCGCAGCTCCACCACGCGCAGGTCGGGCAGGATCTTGCGCGCCTCGCGCACGAACGCACGCACGCCGAGCAGGGGCAGCTCATAGAGCAGATTGCGCAAGGCGTAGCGGCGCAGGTGGGGTTGACCCAGGACGTGGGCGAACGTAGCCGCCACGTCCGCATTCACCCGCAACATGCGCAGGAACTGCGGCACACTCGCCCAGCGACGGCGTTCCAGGAAGGGAACGGCCAGGGCCGTGGGCCCTAAGCGCATGCGCTGCGGCTGCGTGATGTCCGGGTCGGCGTGTATGGCGGCGAAGGGCAGACGCGCATCCTGTACCGTGTAGACCTTGCCCCGCACCTTGAGCGGTGCGTGGTAGAAGCTACCAGCCACCGGCAGGATGGCGTAGCGCCGCCCATGGCCCAGGGCGTGGGCAAAGGCGAGGCTGTGCGCACCGGCACATACCGCCACGCAGCGGGCCTCGATCACCCCATCCGGCAGCCGCAGGCGATGGGCCGAGGGCGCAGGCTCGATGGCCTGCACCCGGCAGTTCAGGCGCAGGTCGAGGCGTGGATGCAGATGCTGTGCCTGGCGCAGCAGAGAAACGGTCAGCGCGCCGAAATCGGCGGCACAGGGCGTGGGTGGGCGGGCCAGCGCCATGAGCGGCTCGCGCCGCAGCCGGCCGCCGGGCCGTCCCACCTCGGGTTCTACCGCCGCCACCCCTGCCGTATCGAGCAGCCGCAGGTCCGGAAAGAGGGTGCGTAGGGGCTCGAAACGGCCGCGCAGCAGTTCGACCTCGGCCTCCCCCACCGCCAGCACCATCTTCGGCATGCGCTGGAGGATGCCGCCCTCGCCCGTGACCTCGACGTAGCGCAGGACCATGCCGGCCGCACGCCTGACCTCGGCGGCCTTGTCCAGGGTGTAGTTGGTCTCCAGGTCACCGCAGTGCAGGGTCTGGCTGTTCTGGCTGGCCGCGGAGTTGAGCGCGGCCGCACGCCCCTCCTTTTCCAGCACGGCGATGGACTGCACGTCGCTGTAACGGGCGAGCACGTAGGCCAGCGCCGCACCAGTGACGCCGGCGCCGACGATGACGACCTCGTAGCGCTGTAGCCCCATGACCGAGCCGGATGACGATCCCTAACACCTTAGACCACCCAGCTGGCACAGGCGAGCGATCCGTTCAGCGCACCGCCGCCGCCACCGCCGGCGGCACCCGCTCGATCAGCCGCGGGTCGAAGGGCTTGGGCAGGATGTAGTCGGGGCCGAACTCCAAGTGATCGAGCTGATAGGCAGTGAGCACCTCCGGCGGCACTGACTCGCGCGCCAGCCCCGCCAGGGCGTGCACGGCGGCGGTGAGCATGCGGCAGGTGATCTGGCGGGCGCGCGCGTCCAGCGCCCCACGGAAGATGAAAGGGAAACCCAGTACGTTGTTGACCTGGTTGGGATAGTCCGATCGACCGGTGGCAACGATGGCGTCGGGGCGCACCGCCCTGACCACCTCGGGCCGGATCTCCGGATCGGGGTTGGCCAAGGCGAAGACGATGGGGCGTGCGGCCATGCTGGCCACCATCTCCGGACTCACCAGATCGGGGCCCGACACCCCCACGAAGACGTCCGCCCCTCGTAGGGCATCGGCCAGGGTACGCGCCGAGGTGCTGTGGGCGAAGGCCTGTTTGTATACGTTTAGATCCTCACGGCCGGCGTGGATCACCCCTTTGCTGTCCACCATGAGGATATGCTCCGGTTTGGCGCCCAGGTTGATCAGCAAACGCATGGAGGCGATGCCGGCCGCACCGGCGCCGAGACACACGATCAAAACGTCCTCCAACCGTTTGCCCTGCAACGCCAGGGCGTTGAGCAGCCCGGCGGCGACGATCACCGCCGTACCGTGCTGGTCGTCGTGGAACACCGGGATGTCCAGCCGCTCGGACAGCGCCTGCGCGATGGTGAAACACTGCGGTGCGGCGATGTCCTCCAGGTTGATGCCGCCGAAGCCGGGGGCGATGTGCACTACCGTCTCGACGAAGGCCTCGGGGCTGCCGGCGGCGATCTCGATGTCGAAGACGTCGATGCCGGCGAAGCGCTTGAACAGCACCGCCTTGCCCTCCATGACCGGTTTAGCGGCCAGTGGCCCCAGCTTGCCGAGGCCGAGGATGGCGCTGCCGTCGGTGATCACCGCCACCAGGTTGCCCTTGTTGGTGTAACGGTAGGCGTTCTCGGGATCGGCGGCGATGGCGCGCACCGGCTCGGCCACCCCGGGGGTATAGGCGAGCGCAAGCTCGGCCTGGGTGGCGCAGGGTTTGGACGGCTCCACCGAGAGTTTGCCGGGGCGCGGCTGGGCATGGTAGTCGAGGGCCTTCTGGCGCAGATCGTTCACAGCGGGTGTCCTCACGCGGGCAAAAGTTGACAGGATACACGAGCCGGTCGCGGGCGGCGCCACGCCACTCCCCCCGCGGCGCGGGGCGACCGCCCGACTCGCGGCCGGGTGCCGGGTTTGGATAAAATGCTGCCTTTTCTGCATCACCTTCACCATCATGCACAGCCTGTACGACTCCCGCCAGAACTTCGAGGTCGGTCCCAGCCGCCGCGGCCTCCTCTATTCGCTGCCGCAACTGGAAAAGGCCGGCATCGGCCCCATCTCCCGCCTGCCGGTGTCCATCCGCATCGTGCTGGAGTCGCTGCTGCGCAACTTCGATGGGCTGCGCATCACCGAGCAGCACGTACGCGCATTGGCCAACTGGCGGCCCAATGCACCGCGTACGGAAGAGATCCCTTTCGTGGTCGGGCGCATCCTGCTGCAGGACTTCACCGGTGTGCCCTTGCTGGCGGATCTGGCCGCCATGCGCAGCGCCGCCGCGCGCATGGGTAAGGACCCACGCCGTATAGAGCCGCTCGCCCCGGTGGAGCTGGTGGTGGACCACTCCATCCAGGTCGATCACTGGGGCAGCCCCGAGGCGCTGAAGCTCAACATGGAGCTGGAATTCGAACGTAACCGCGAGCGCTACCAGTTCCTCAAATGGGGCATGCAGGCCTTCGAGACCTTTCGCGTGGTGCCGCCCGGCGTGGGCATCGTGCACCAGGTCAACCTGGAATATCTCGCCCGCGGGGTGATGGAAAAGGACGGTGTGTACTATCCCGACACCCTGGTGGGCACCGACTCCCACACCACCATGATCAACGGGCTGGGCGTGGTGGGTTGGGGCGTCGGCGGCATCGAGGCCGAGGCAGGCATGCTGGGTCAGCCGGTGTACTTCCTCACCCCGGATGTGGTAGGCGTGCACCTGACGGGCGAGCCGCAACCCGGGGTGACCGCCACCGACATCGTCCTCACGGTGACCGAGATGCTGCGCCGGGCCAAGGTGGTGGGCAAGTTCGTCGAGTTCTTCGGCGACGGCGCGGCGCGGCTGCCGGTGACCGACCGCGCCACCATCGCCAACATGGCCCCGGAATACGGCGCCACCATGGGTTATTTCCCGGTGGACGAGGCCACCTGCCAGTATTACCTGACCACCGGCCGTAGCCGCGAGCAAGTGGACCTGATCCGCGCCTATTTCCAGGCGCAGGGGCTATTCGGCATGCCCGCCGAGGGTCAGTGCGACTACAGCCAGGTACTCACGCTCGACCTCGGCACGATCAAGCCCTCGGTGGCCGGCCCGCGGCGGCCGCAGGACCGCATCAATCTGTACGCCCTCAAGGAGAGCTTCCGCACCCTGCTTGCCCTGCCGGTGGCCGACGGCGGTTACGGCAAGCCGGAACACAGCATCCACGACGAGCATCCGCTCGAGGGCGGCGGCACGCTGCGGCACGGCGACGTGGTGATCGCCGCCATCACCTCCTGCACCAACACCTCCAACCCGGCGCTCATGCTCGCCGCCGGGCTGGTGGCGAAGAAGGCAGTGCAGCGCGGCATGTACACCCCGGCACACGTGAAGACCAGCCTCGCCCCCGGCTCGCGCGCGGTGACCGAGTATCTGCGCGCCACCGGGCTGCTACCTTACCTGGAACAGCTCGGCTTCTCGGTGGTGGGCTATGGCTGCACCACCTGCATCGGCAACTCGGGGCCGCTGCCGCCGGCGGTGGAGCGTGTGGTCACCGAGCACGACCTGGTGGTCTGCGCCGTGCTCTCCGGCAATCGCAACTTCGAGGCGCGCGTGCACCAGAGCGTGAAGGCCAATTTCCTCATGAGCCCGCCGCTGGTGGTGGCCTTGGCGCTGGCCGGGCGGGTGGACGTCGATTTCGCCCGCGAGCCCGTGGGCCAAGGTCGCGACGGACCGGTGTTTCTACGCGATCTTTGGCCCAGCCCTGAAGAGGTGACGGCGCTGCTGCCGCAGGCGGCGGACGCCGATCTGTACACCCGGCTGTATGCCGACTTGTCGGGCGACAACCCATTGTGGGCCGCCGTGCCCGCGCCCACGGGCGAGGTCTATGCCTGGGATGCACGCTCGACCTACATCCAGGAGCCACCCTTCTTCAAGCAGGCCGCTGCCCCCAGCCCCGTCATCCGCGGTGCGCGCGTGCTGGCCGTGTTCGGCGACTCGGTTACCACCGATCACATCAGCCCGGCCGGATCGATCCGGTCAAACTCCCCGGCCGGCCAGTATCTCATCGCCCACGGCGTGCAGCCGGCCGATTTCAACAGCTATGGCGCCCGGCGCGGCAACCACGAGGTGATGATGCGCGGCACCTTCGCCAACGTGCGCATCCGCAACCTCCTGCTGCCCGGCAGCGAGGGCGGCGTGACCGTACACCAGCCCTCGGGCCAGCAGATGTCCATCTATGACGCCGCCATGCGCTACCGGGAGGAAGGCGTACCGCTCATCGTCTTCGCCGGCGAGGAATACGGCACCGGTTCTTCGCGCGACTGGGCGGCCAAGGGCACCCAGCTGCTGGGCGTACGCGCCGTCGTGGCCAAGAGTTTCGAGCGTATCCATCGCGCCAACCTAGCCGGCATGGGGGTGCTGCCCCTGCAGTTTCAGGCGGGTGCCGATGCCGCCAGCCTGGGCATCACGGGCGAGGAGACCTTCGACCTGATTGGCCTGGAGGATACCATCGCGCCGCAGCAGGAGGTCATCCTCGTCGTCCATCGGCCCAACGGTAGCCGGTTGGAGCTACCCCTGCGCCTGCGGCTCGACACCCCGATCGAGGTCGAGTACTTCCGCGCCGGCGGCATCCTGCCTTATGTTTTACGCTCATTGCTGGATTGATGGATGGAGGAAAGACCATGCAGCCGCATCTACACCGCTACCGCTTGATGATCATGGGCCTGCTGGCCGCGCTGGCCGCAAGTCCCGCGCGCGCGCAGCAGACCATGCCGGTCAACCCCTGGATGCAGTATCTGCCGCAGCAGGCGCCAGCCTTCAGCTACTCGCCTTTCTTCCCCGCTTTCCTCTTCTTCCAGCCCAAGCCCGAGGGAGCGCGCAAACCCTACACCATGCGCCGCATCATCCCGCAGCAGGAGAAGATCCAGCTGATGCAGATGATGCTGCCCATCATGACCACCTTCCTGCGCATGGACATGGCCGATGCGATGAACTACTTCGCGCGCAAGTACAAGGCCAAACCAGGGCTGACCTTCGACGACGTGAAGGAGTCGCTGTTCCTGCGCGCCAACCAGCTCAACTTCAAGTTCGTCGGCGAAAACCTCATGTGGAAGGACTTCCGCGCCGTGCTGAACGATCACGAGGCCCCGCGCATCGAGGTCTATTCCTTCTGCGACATCGCCGTGGGGCGCGATCTGCTCAAGATCTCACCCGAGTTCATCGTCTTCCTGCCCTGCCGCATCGCCATCATGGAAGACGGTGACAAAAACATCTGGGTGCTGATGCTGGACTGGAATCTCGACTGGGTGGCCGGTTACGAGCGCCAGCTGGGCATCACCGACGAGCTGTGGAAGGGCGCCATCGAGATCAATCGCAAGATGGACGAGATCATGCGCGCCGCCGCCAACGGCGAGCTCTGAACGGGGGCGGCTCGCCGCCGCGGCTGTGAATTCGCCGCTGCCGACCGGCGCGCCCGAAGCGCGCCGGTTGCACCGGTTGCCGGCACAGGCTGTGATCGCCACCCTCCCGGCCCAGATATGAGCCTCGACAAGGTCTAGAACGACCCGCAGTCTACCTTCACCTCGGCTGCACAGCCCTGTACCGGCGCACATGGCCTGGCAGGGAGCTCGGTATGGACAGGCAGGCACATGACACCGCGGGGGCAGACGGCAGCTAAGATACGGATAAATAGATTAAGTTGTCTTTTATATTAACAAATACTAATATACTAGTGTCGTCACCTCAACCCATGCAGGAGTCGATCATGCTCAAAGCGTTCGTAGGCTTCGTGGCCGGCGTCCTGGCGACTGTCGTCGGCATGTACTTCGCCATGCCCCACCTCATGTTCAACGAGATGCAAAGCCCGTTCGGCTTCGAGGAGACCATCGCCCGCATCCAGCACAACATCGTGGGCAACCCGGAACTGAAGGCCAAGGGCTGGGCCCTGTCGGGGCTGCGCGACCCGGCGCGGGCGGTGGCAGCGGAGGGTGGCAACGTGCTGCCGGTGAAGATGGTGGAGGTGTGCAGCACCCGGTATTCCAAGCCCATCCTCAAGGACGACACCGTGCGTTACCTGTCCATCCTCATGCCCTGCAAGGTGTCGGTGTACAAGAAGAACGACGGCAAGGTCTACATCGCCACCATGAATGCCGGGCTCATGGGCAAGTTCTTCGGCCCCACGGTGGGTGAGATCATGAGCCAGGTCGCTGAAGACCAGAAACTGTTCGTGGTCATGGACCCGAGCAAGCCGGCCCCACCCATGATCCTGCCCACGGCCGCCCCTGCCGCTGGGGGTGGCGGTGCTGGCGCAGCTGGCGGCTGTTAATGCAGACCTTGCATGAGGAGACTGCCATGCGCAAGGACCTGACGTCCTATGCCCTCGTTTTCTTCGGCCTGATTGCCACCGCCCAAGCCGCCGATCCCCCGGGCACACCCTCGGCTGCCGTGGTCATGGCCGGCCGTACGGCCGCCTCGTCCACCGCGGATCACAGCAAGTTCAAGGAGCTGGATCGCGATTTCAAGAGCGGGCCCGAGGTCACCCGCGCTTGCCTGCAGTGCCATACCGAGGCCGCCAGGCAGGTCATGCGCACCAAGCATTGGACCTGGGAGTTCCTCAACCCCGGCACAGGCCAGCGTTTGGGCAAGAAGAACGTGATCAACAACTTCTGCACCGCGGTGCCCTCCAATTACGAGTTCTGCACCGCCTGCCACGTCGGCTACGGCTGGAAGGACGCCAACTTCGATTTCTCCTCCGAGCAGAACGTGGACTGCCTGGTCTGCCACGACACCACCGGCACCTACCGCAAACTGCCGGGTTTCGCCGGACACCCGGTGTACCAGGACACCGAGTTCCCACCCAAATCGGGCAAGATCGTCAAAGCGGTGGATCTAAAAAAGGTGGCCCAACACGTGGGCAAGTCCAGCCGCAAGACCTGCGGCTCCTGCCACTTCTTCGGCGGCGGCGGCGACGGGGTCAAGCACGGCGACCTGGACAGCTCGCTCACCCAGCCGGGCAGACACCTGGACGTGCACATGGCCAAGGACGGGCTCAACTTCTCCTGTGGCACCTGCCACCTGACCAGCGGCCACGACGTGCCCGGCAGTCGCTACGCCCCGACGGCCATGCCCAAGGGCCGCATCATCCGCGGCCAGAAAGAGACGGGCAACCCCGCCAGTTGTGAGTCCTGCCATGGCGTGGAGCCGCATGCGATGCAGCGGCTCAACACCCATGCGCGCAAGATTGCCTGCCAGACCTGCCACATCCCGGAATACGCGCGCGGCGGTATCCCCACCAAGACCCTGTGGGACTGGTCCACTGCCGGCCGGCTGGACAAGGAGGGCAAACCCTTCAAGGTCAAGGACAGCACCGGCCGCGAGGCCTATGACAGCAAAAAGGGCGACTTCCGCTGGGAGACCCACGTCATCCCCGAGTACATCTGGTTCAACGGCACGGTGAACTACACCTTGCGCGAGACCCGTCTCGACCCGACCCAGGTGGTCAAGATCAACAGCTTCGAGGGCAGCCCCATGGACGGCCGCTCCAAGATCTGGCCCATCAAGGTCTTCCGCGGCAAACAGCCCTATGACGTGGGCCACAACCAGCTGGTGGTGTTCCACACCTGGGGCAAGGACGATGCCGCCCTGTGGACCAACTTCAACTGGGAGCGGGCGATCGAATGGGGCATGCGCGAGATCGGTGCCCAATACAGCGGCAAGTTCGCCTTCGTCGCCACCGAGATGAGCTGGCCCATCACCCACATGGTGGCGCCCAAGGAGGATGCGCTCGGTTGCGCCCAGTGCCACGCCCCGGCCACCGGCGTGGGGCGGCTGGACCAGGTGCCCGGCGTGTACATACCCGGCCGCAGCGCCAACCGGGCCCTCGACACCTTCGGCTGGGGGTTGTCCGCCCTCGCCCTGCTGGGCGTGCTCGTGCACGGCGGCCTGCGCATCCTGACCGCGCGCAAACGTGAAGGAGACACGGCATGAGCGAGAGAATCTACGTCTTCAAGCGCTTCGAGCGCTTCTGGCACTGGTCGCAGGCGGCGCTGATCCTGTTCCTGCTGCTCACGGGCTTCGAGGTGCACGGCAGCTATCGCCTGTTCGGCTTCGAGCGGGCGGTCGATTACCACACCGTGGCCGCCTGGACCCTGGTGGGGCTGTGGGTGTTCGCCATCTTCTGGCACTTCACCACCGGCGAGTGGCGCCAGTACATCCCCACCTTCCAGAAGGTGGACGCCATGCTGCAGTACTACCTGTTCGGCATCTTCAAAAACGCCCCCCACCCCTTCCGCCCCACCACCCTGCGCAAGCACAACCCGCTGCAGCGGCTGGCCTATCTGTTCATCATGGTCATCGTCGGACCGATGATCTGGGTGAGCGGCTGGTTCTACATCTTCTACGACTACTGGCCGGTCTGGGGTTGGGACCGCTTCCTGTCGCTGGAGTGGGTGGCCTTCTTCCACACCCTGGCCGCCTTCCTCATGCTCGCCTTCGTCATCGTCCACGTCTACCTCACCACCACGGGCCATACGCCGTTGTCGCACCTCAAGGCGATGATCACCGGCTGGGAGGAGGTGGACTGAGCGCGTTCACGCGCTAACGCCCCGAGTGGGCGGCGGCATCGAGCAGGAAGGGCCTGAGCTCCAGCCAGCGCGCCACCGGCCCGTGCTGGCGGAAGACCACCACCCCGTGCTTGTCCAGCACATAGGTGGTGGGGAAGACGCGCGCCAGCTCGCGGTCGCTTAGCAGCCGCCCGTCGGCCGTGCGCAGCTTGCCCGCCAGCGCGTCCGCGCCACCGCCGTAGAAGGGCAGGTCAAGGCCCATCACGTCGGCCCAGTCGCGCGACTCCTGACAGGTCTCGCGCATGCTCACCAGCACGAAGCGGATGTCGCGCGCCTGGCGTAGGCTCTGGTAGGCACGCTGCATGTCGGGCAGCTCGTGCACGCAATGCGGACACCATGAACCCCAAAAATGCACCACCACCACCTTGCCGCGCAGCTCTGACAGCCTGAAGCTGCGGCCCTTGGGGTCGAACAGCCGCAAATCCGGGAACCGCTGGCCGCGTCGGATGCCTTCCGGCGCCCGCGCGGCCTCGGTACGCGTGAGATAAGGCCCCCACAGGCGTGGCCAAGCGGCCGCATCGAACACCACCGTGTCGTCCACCGCATAGGGCACGCAACGCTGTTCGGTGTAACGCTGACAGGCCTGTAGTGCGGCCTGCCGCGCCGCCTCGGGCGAGGGCAGCTCCGCCTGCCAGGCCCAGGCCCCACCGGGGGCGATGGCGAAGGCGCGGTGCGGCGGGGCAGCGAGGAACTGACGGTAGCCCGCCCTGCCCTGCTCGTTCAGGTGCGGCACCGCCTGCACGTCGTCGAGCCGCGCGCCCTGGGCCGCGAGCGCGAGCCACATGCTGCATAGTGCGAACAGCCATGGCAATGCGGTCATCCTGTCTGCCTCCACACGTCGAACCCAGATCAAGCGTCACCCCTACCGCGGGCTGGCAGGAAACAACCGAGCGGGCAGCCACCAAAGATAGAACACCATGCCGAACAACTCCACCAGGGACTGCAAGACGATCACCACCACGGCCGTCTCCCAGCCCGGCGGGAGGGTGAGCGCCAGCGGCAGGACGAGGAAGGAGTTGCGCGTGCCGAAGCTGAAGGCGAGCGTGCGCCCCGCCGCCGGTTGCAACCCAAACCAGCCGGTCAGCAGACGGGCTATCAAGGCCGCCGCCAGCAGGAAGGCGAGGAAGGCCGGCAGCACGGCGAGAAGCTCGCTGCCAGCGCTGCGCACCGTACCCACCTGAGCGGCGGCGATGAGGAAGACCACCCCGGCGAGCAGGGGCACCGGCCACCAGGCCAGCCGCTCGCGCCACGGTGCACGAGCGCGGTCGGACTCCAGCCAGCGTTCGGTCAGGGCCGCCAACAGCAGCGGCAGCCCGATCAGGGCGAGCGCCGCCGTGAGCAGCCCGTCGCTGCGCCAAGCCGCCGTGAGTTCGCCCAGCGGCAGCATGAGGCCCAGATACACCGGCAGCAGCACAAGCTGCGCGAGCAGGTTGAGCGGGGTGACCGCGATGGCTCGCGCCGCATCCCCCCGCCCGAGATGGCTGAAGGTGATAAACCAGTCGGTGCAGGGCACCAGCAGCACCAGGGCCACCCCCAGGCGCAAGGCGGTGTCCTGCGGCAAGGCGGCGAGCAGGGCCCACACCAGCAACGGCAGCAGCACGAAATTGCCCAGCAGCAGCGCGGCGACGAAGCGGCGGTCGGCGAAGGCCGCACGCACGTGCAGCAGGGGCACCTGCACGAAGGTGACGTACAGCAGCGCCGCCAGCACAGGCCATAGGGCGGCCTCGAAGGCCGGCTTGAGCCCCGGCCACAGGCCACCGACGACAAGCCCGGCGACGATGGCGGCCAGATACAGCCACACCTGATGGCGCTCCAGCGCAAGGCGGTCCATCAGCGGCGCACCCGTACGAGCAGGACCGTGCCCGTGAGCATCAGGCCGGCGGCGAGCGCAAAGGCCGCCTGGCCGGACACCGCCGTCCACAGGAGCCCCACCATGGCGCTGGAGAAAAACCTGGTCAGCCCGTTGACGAACCCCAGCGCGCCCAGACCGGTGGTGAGCCGCTCGCGGGGGATGAACTCGGCGCTGACGGTGGACTCCAACGCCTCCTGCACCGCCATGTACAACCCGGCCAGGACGAAGATCGCCGCCAGAGCGGCCACCGACGCTACCTGCCAGGCGAAGGCCAGGGCCAGCGCCAGCGCGCTGCCGGCACCCAGCGCGTAACCCACGGCGAGCACCCGGCGGTGACCCAGCCGGTCGGCGAGCCAGCCCACCGGATAGGAAGCGCCCATCTGCACGAGGTTGCGCAGCACGTACATCAGCCCCGCCACCTGCGCCGCCTCCACCGCCCCCAGTGCGGGGGTGAGCAGTGTGGTGGCAGCCAGGATGAGGAGTACGTGCGAATAATCCCCCGCCCCGAACAGTGCCACCGCCCCTGCATAGCGGCGGAAGGCGATCGGCATGTCCCGCCATGCCCCGGCCAGACGCAAGCGGGGATTGGGGACATGACCCGGGTCGTGAACCATGAGGGCAAAAGCGAGCACGGCGAGCAAACCGGGCAGGAGGGTAAACCACAATACCAGGCGGAACGGTCCGCTCGCCTCCGCCCACGGCCAGGACTGGGCCAGCTCCAGCAGCGCCACGCCCGTGAGTGGCCCCAGCACCGCCCCCACCGTGTCGGCCGCGCGGTGAAAGCCGAAGGCGCGCCCGCGCAGGGCGGGGTCCACCGCCTGCAGGACGATGGCATCGCGCAGCGGACCGCGCAGACCCTTGCCGAACCAGGCGAGCACCCGTCCGAGCAAGATCATGGGCCAGCCTGCGGCCAGGGCGATCAGCCCCTGGCCAAGCGGCGTGAGGGCATAGCCGAGCAACACCAGCCGCTTGCGCTGCCCCAGGCGGTCGGCGATGTGGCCGGCGGCGAGCTTGGTGAGACTGGCCACCGCATCGGCCACACCCTCGATCAGACCCAACGCCGCCGCTGGGATGCCCAGCACGGCGAGGAAGCCGGGCAGGATCACCTGGGCGGTCTCATAGCACAGATCGCCCAGGGCGCTGGTGATCCCCGCCCCAGCCACGGTGCGGTTGAGCCAGGGCCTCATCGATCGGTGCCGACCGCCTCGCCGGTCAAACTGCCGGCCGTAAGGCGGCCCGCCGCGTGGGCAAACGGTGGGCGCGTGCTTGACATGGCGGGCGCTTGTCCTATGAAGAAGCATTCCGGCACGGGATTGTCGCATGTCTGTACAGACCTACACCGGCTGCTGCCACTGCGGTGCAGTCGCGTTCGAGGTCGATGCCGACCTGGAGGCGGGCACTTTGCGCTGCAACTGTTCGATCTGCACGAAGACCCGCGCCTGGCTCATCCTTGTGCCGTCGGAGCGCTTCCGTCTGCTCACCGGGGCCGACAGGCTCGCCGACTACCGTTTCGGTGCGGCCCGCATCCGCCACCGCTTCTGCACCGTATGCGGGGTCAAGACCCATGGCGAGACGGTGGACGGCAGCCATGTGGCGGTGAGCGTGGTCTGTCTCGACGGACTCGCCCCCGAGCGGCTTGCCGCGCTGCCGGTGCGCTACGTGGACGGCGCGCACGACCGCTGGGACGCCGCGCCCGCGGTCACCGCCTACCTGTAGGCTGTCTTGTCGGCGGCCACGGACGCAGCCGAAGATGCTCAGGTGCGCAGCTGGGCACCGAAGAACAGATAGGCCGCCGCCACCGCCGCCGCGAAACCGGCGCAGTCGGCGATCAGCCCACCTGCCACCGCGTGGCGCACGCGCTTGATGCCCACCGCCCCGAAATACACCGCCAGGACATAGAACGTGGTCTCGGTGCTGCCCTGCACGATGCTCGCGAGCCGACCGGCGAAGCTGTCGGCGCCGTGCGTCTGCATGGTCTCGATCATCATCGCCCGCGCACCCGAGCCGGACAGGGGCTTCATGAGCATGGTGGGCAGGGCCTCGACCCAGGCCGCATCATACCCCAGGGCCTGCACGCCGGCGCGGGCGGCCTCCACCAAGAGCCCGAGCAGGCCGCTGGCGCGCAGCAGGGCGATGGCCACCAGCATCGCCACCAGATAGGGGATGATGGTCACCGCCACCTGGAAGCCCTCCTTGGCCCCGTCGATGAAGGCCTCGTAGGCGTTGACCCGCTTGACCGTGGCCCCGAGCAAGAAGAGCACGATCAGCACGAGCAACAGGAAATTGCTCATTTGTGACGAGGTCGGGGCCAGCTGTTCGGGCGGAAGGCTGGCGAACCAGGCGGCCAGCCCGCCCACGGCGGCGGTCAGCCCGCCCAGCCAGGCGAGCAGCACAGGATCGGACAGGCGCAGGCGCTGCACGGCGGCGACGAAGGCAAACCCCGCCAGGGTGGAGCAATAGGTGGCGATGAGGATGGGGATGAAGACGTCGGTCGGGTCGGCCGCGCCCAGTTGCGCCCGGTAGGTGAAGATGGTCACCGGCAGCAGGGTGACCGAAGAGGCGTTGAGCACCAGGAACAGGACCTGCGCGTCGCTCGCGGTGTCCTTGTGCGGATTGAGTTCCTGCAGCTCGCGCATGGCCTTCAGCCCCATGGGTGTGGCGGCGTTGTCCAGGCCGAGGACGTTGGCCGACAGGTTCATGGTGATGGAGCCCAAGGCCGGGTGACCGCGCGGCACGTCGGGAAAGAGACGCGCGAACAGGGGGGCGAGCAGCCGGGCCAGGGCGTCGAGAAAACCGGCCCGCTCGCCGATCTTCAGCACCCCCAGCCACAGGCACATCACCCCCGTGAGCCCCAGGGCGATCTCGAAACCGGTCTTGGCGCTGGCGAAGGCCGCCTGCATGAGGGCGGCGAAGATGCCGCCGTCGTCGAGGGCGATGTAGCGGTAGCAGGCGGCGGCGAAGGCGGCGAGCAGAAAGCCCACCCACAGGGCGTTGAGCATGTGCGTGCACGGTCTTGGATAGCCGTTTTTCAGCTTAACCCAGGCCGGCCGCCCGTGGACAGCATGAGTTCAGCCCATACGCGCGCTCAGTGGGTGTGTGTGCACAACATCTGCGTGTTGGTCTCGCCGCTCGCGGCGATGCTCTCCAGATGGCGGACCACCTCACGGCTGGCCGCCTCCATCCGGTCCAGGGCGCTGATGGCATCGTGCAAACGCCTCTCGCGATAGGCACGCAAGGCCTCCACCCCCATACGGTGCACCTCCATGTGCGGTGACTCCAGCTCGCGATAACCTGGCAGCCGGGAGAAGCACTCCACCCCATCGCCCTCGTAATACCATTTGCCCAAGCGGCAGGTGGTGTGACTGGCGAATTCCTCCGGGGCCTTTTGCGAGTGGCCGAACAGCACCCGGTAGATCTCGAATTTGAAGATCAGATGATCGACCTTGGCCAGCTCCACGAAACTGCGTAGCGCCGTGGCGGCGATGGCCCCTTCCATGCGCTGCGACAGGTCGAGCATGGTCTGCATGCGCTCGGTCGCCCCCGCACCCTGCTCGCTGAAGCCGGCCGCCTGCCGTGCCAGCTCTTCCATCGCCCCGCGCGCGACCTGGGTCTCCTGCTGGATGGTCTGCACCAGCTGGGCGATCTCGCTGGTGGCCTTGGCCGTGCGCTCAGCGAGCTTGCGCACCTCGTCGGCCACCACGGCGAAGCCGCGCCCCTGTTCACCTGCGCGCGCTGCCTCGATGGCGGCGTTCAGTGCCAGCAGATTGGTCTGATCGGCGATGTCCTTGATCAGGCTGACGATACCGCCGATCTGTCCGGCCCGCACCTGTAGTTCGTCCACCCGCTGCGCCGTGGCCTGCGAATCCTGCGCCAGCGACTTCAGGTTCTCCGCGATGCCCTGCACGGCCGCCCGCGTGGTCGAGGAGATGCCCGCGGCCTCCACCGCACCCTGTTTCTCGTCGCGCAGATGGGCCGCCAGCCCGGACAGACTGTGTTGGCTGTCCGCAAAGGAGAGGCCGAACTGCTCGAGATGGGTGACCACCTGCTGCATGAAGCGAACTTCCTCCTGCAGATCTTTCTGACTGCGCTCTAGCGCCTGTTTTTCGCGCTCGGCAGTCGCCAAGGCGTGGCGCAGGCGTTCGATCTCCACCTCGTATTCGCGTAAAGCCGTTTGTGTGGTAGCCGACCGGCGGCGGGAGAAAAAGGACAGCAGGTTCATGTTCTTGGCTCCGTGCGTGCTCCAAAGAATCCCTTTGGCCCGATAACGGCAGGTTTGCCGCCATCTTGAGACTGCAGATGCGGTGTCGTTGCGGCCAACGTGCGGCGGGTGGGCGCCGAATCACACGGCCCGGCTTACAGGCCGCCGATCCACAGCAGTCCGAGCACACCCAGCCACAGGACCACCACCCGCCACACGAGGTGCATGGCCCCTTCCAGATCGTCGGCAGTGGGGGCTGCGCCACAGCCCAGCTCCGGGCGCAGCAGTTGGCCGGCCGGCAGGGTGATGGCGCCGCCTAGCCGCACCCCCAGGGCACCGGCGCCGGCCGCCAGCACCACACCCTCGTTCGGCTCCCCCCAGGTGCCTGCCTGCCGGCGCCAGCAAGCCAGTGCACCCTCGAAATCGCCGACGATGGCGAAGCTGAAGGCCGCTACGCGGGCCGGCAGCCAATCTAGATAGAAGGCGAAGCGGCGCGGGAAGGCGCAAAAGCTGGGTTCGGCGGCCCAACGCTCGCGGCACAGACCGCTCAGGCGATAGAGGACGGCGCCGAAGACGCCCAACAGGGCGAACCAGAACAGCACCCCGAACAGCCGCGTCAGACCCAGCAGGAGGACGTGCTCGATGCCGCTGCGGGCGAGCTCCTCCTCGTCCATGGCCTGGGCGGTGCCCGGCCGCCAGCTCATCAGGTGGTTGCGCGCCGCGGTCAGGTCGCCCTGGCGCAGGGCATGCACCACCGCCTCCACTGCCAGGGCGAACTGGCGCATGCCCAGGCAGTAATACAGCACCACCACGCTCCAGCCCCAGGCCAACACGCCCCACAGCTCGCCCAGCAGCCAGCCCACCAAGGCGGCCAGCGCGGCGGCCGCCACCGCCGCCGCTGCCCAGGCCACGACCCCATAGCGCGTCGCACCGGCGTTCATATGCTCAAGCAGCCAGTCCGTATAGCGCTCCAGCAGCCGCTGCACGGGCGAGGGGTCGCGCAGCGGATGGACCAAATCCCACAGCAAAGCGGCCAGGATGGCAAACAGGGTCACGGTGTCTCCACCTCCACGGTCATCACACCGGGGCGCCAGGGGCTGCCCGAGTCCTCGTACAGTTCCACGGTCGGCATGCGTATCGTCCCGCCCTCGGCTGCG
>JANWZL010000116.1 GCA_025054655.1 Thiobacillaceae bacterium
TCTCCGAACAGGAGATGCGGGAGACGGAAGGGGCTTGGGTGTGGAACACGGTTGCTTGGACAGTTGGTGGTGGCGCGCTTGGAACCGCACTTTATCTATGGAACACACCAAGTTCCCAGTGGAGCTGGGGAGGTGCGGGGCGAGCATTTGGAAGCGGCGCTACGGCTGGGTTCTATAACTCCGTGATTCCTCTTCGGGTCTTTGGTTCTTGGGGATCATATACTCTGGGGGCTATAGGCGCTGCCTCTTGGTATCGTTTTTAAGGATGCTGGCTGAGTAGATAAGTAGACAGAGGGTACGACCTGTATGAGGCGTACTCTCTGCACTTATTGTGGCCTGCAAAATTCAGCATGAATACCTATTTTAGTTTCTTATTACCGCTTTTGATTGCCATAGTTGTTATGTCCACTGGCTATCTTGCAAGGCGATCAACAGTTGTCCCGAGCGTGAAGCCGAGTTTATATGCAATATTGGTATTCATTATAACGACCGCGGCGACGTCGATATACATGAAGTTAACCAATCCCTTCTTTACTATGAACTCTTTATTCAATTCGATTGCCGTCGGAGTCACGAGCGCAGCATTCTTTTTTATTTTTCGATACTTCGCGCAACGTGAGCAAAAGCAGCGTAACATAATTCAACGAGGAAATGGAAACGAGCCATGATTTCATCTGCTCTTTCCCTCTTCCTCCTGCGCGAGCTGCCGTTTTCGCGTTTTGACTTCCCCCATTGGCAGTCGGTGCTGGCCGTCAGCGTAATCGGCGCGCTGGTGGGGCTTGACCCCGCCCTGCGCGCCGCCCCCGACCTGCCGCCGATGCCGCTGTGGCTGACGGTCCTGCTCGGGGTCGCGCTCACCTGGTCGGCCTTCGGGGTCATCCTTGCGGTGCTCAGGTGGTGGATGCGGCGCGGTGCGCGCTGGGACGGCCAAGGCAATCTGTCCAACCTGGTGGCCGCCTCATGGCTCGTGCCCGACGTTCTGGGCGCGGGGCTCACCGCCGTGGGCGTGCCGCCGCTTCTGACCCTGCCCCTGTGGCTGTACTCGATCTGGGTGGGCGCCAACGCCTTGTCGGGCGCCATCCCCAAGGCTAGTCTCGGCTACAGCCTCGGCGGCATCCTCCTGGGACTGGTGCCGGCGTTCATCGTGGCCGGCCTCGTCTTCGCCGCCTTTGGGCTGCTGCTGGGCTACGTGCCGCCGCCAGGGGCTGCAGCGGCGGGCTAGAGGTGGGCGATGCGCCGCAATCGGGTTCTCGCCCTGACCGCCGGCCTGGTCTTTGGCCTGGCGCAGGCGGCCGGCCCAGGCGAGGCGCAAGCCGATCACCCCGGCCCAGCCGAGGGCGTGCTGCTCGTCGTCCATTCGGTGGCCGGCCATGTGCCCGTCAAGAGCTGGAAGCGCCTGCGCGACGCGCGCGTGGTCAAGCAAGACCTGGACTACTCCTGTGGGGCGGCGTCGCTGGCCACCCTGCTCAACGAGTACTACGGGCAAAGCCTGACCGAAGAGCAACTGCTCAAGGCCATGGACAAGGGCGACGGGCGGGCGAGCTTTGCCGACATGACGCGGGCGCTGGCGCAGTTCGGCTTCAAGGCGCAGGGCTTTGCGGCGAGCTATGCGCAGCTGACGCAGTTGAAGCTGCCGGTGATCGTCTATGTCAAGCATCGCAAGGACGATCACTTCTCGGTGCTGCGCGGCATCGATGGCGAGACCGTGTGGCTGGCCGACCCGAGTCTGGGCAACCGCACCTACTCGCGCGCGCAGTTCGAGGCGATGTGGAACACACGGGATGATGCATTGGCGGGTAAGTTCTTGGCGGTGCTGCCAGCGCGGCCCGGCATCGAGCCGCGCGCGGACTTCTTCACCCGCTCTCCGCGCCGCCAAAGCACCCCGGCGGTGGCGCAGCTGGCGCATCAGGGTTGGCGGTGAGCGCCGACGGAGTCTGACCTTGGTGCAAGCGCCAGGGCGGTCAGGCAACGGTGGCGATGGGCCGGGCCCAGGCCGGGTGCCAGGGTCGCACCGGGCAGGCGCAGCCCATAGGGCCGGCCGGCGCGCTCGGCCTCGAGCACCCAGCGGGCGAGCTGGCTCAGGCGGGCCTCGGGCGCGAGCGTCGGCAGCGAACACCAGTCGAGCCACAGCTGCCGGGCGGCCGGCCCGACGAAGCTCTTGGCCAGGGCCTCCTCGTGTCGTGCCAGGCTCCTCCAGGCGATGCGGGCGGGGGGCTCGCCGCGTTCGGGCGGCCTGAGCCCGTCGAAGTCCTCCGCACCGCGGCGGCGGCCGGTCGAGGCCTCGTCACCGGCGGCGCCGGGCTCGGGCAGGCGGTGCACGCCGGCCGGCCGCGGCCACACTAGCACGGTCGCGTCCGTGTGCACCAAGGCCCAGGCCTGGAACAGGCCGAGCGGATATTCGCTGTATAGGCGTACCACCGCAAGGGGCAGGCGCCCGCGTCGCGCCGCCGTCGCTTGCAGGGTGAGGACCGCCCCTGCCCGCGCCGGCAGGCGGGCGAGCATCCCGCGCGCACCGATGGCCTCGGCGGCCAGGGCCGGGCGGCTGCGGCCCAGGGGTTCGCTCAGGTGCAGGGCGACGGTGAGGGGTTCGCCGGCGAACACCGGCGGCGCCTCGATCGCCTCCAGGCGCAGCCCCATCAGGTTGCGCCAGGTGGCGAACAGCCCAGCGCAATACAGCCCGAGCAGCAGGAAACTGAACAGATAGCCCATGCTGAGGGCGTAGTTGACCGAGCCGAGCAGCATGGCGGCCACCAGGGCGAGAAAGACGAGCCCTGCGCGGGTGGGCAGGATATACACGCGCCGGGCGGTAAGCTCGAGCGGCAGACGGTCCGCCCGCTCGAGCCCGAACAGCCGGCGCAGCAGCCGGCTGCGCACCGGCCACAGCCCTATGCGCGCAAGCCCCCCCTCTCCCCTCACCCCTTACCCTTTACGGGATCGCCACCGCCGTCAGCACCGCCCGCGCCGCCGCCTCGCCGCCGGCCCCTTCCGCCTCCTGCAGCCGATGGCCGGCGACAGCGGGGAAGACGATCTGCACGTCCTCGGGGGTGACGTAGTCGCGGCCGTTGAGCCAAGCCCAGGCGCGCGCTGTACGGGCGAGCGCGAGCCCGGCGCGCGGGGAGAGCCCATGCAGGAAGCGGCCGGCGGCGCGGGTGTGGGCGATCAGGGCCTGGAGATAATCGAGCAGGGCGGGGGCGAGTCGCACGCCCTCCACCTCAGCCTGGGCCGTGAGCAGTCCCTGGGCGTCGAGCAGCGGGGTGAGCGCCTGCGGGCGCCGGTTTTCACCGGCGAGCAGGGCCCGCTCGGCCGCCGGGTCGGGGTAGCCCAGCGACAGGCGCAGGAGGAAGCGGTCCAGTTGCGACTCGGGCAGGGGATAGACGCCGGCCTGGGTGTAAGGGTTTTGCGTGGCGATGACGAAGAAGGGCTGCGGCAGCGGTCGGGTCACCCCTTCCAGGCTCACCTGGCCTTCCTCCATCGCCTCCAGCAGGGCGCTTTGCGCCTTGGGGGTGGCGCGGTTGATCTCGTCGGCCAGCACCACTTGGGCGAAGATGGGGCCGGGGTGGAAACGGAAGGCGCCGGCGTCCTTGTCGTAGACCGAGAAGCCCAGGATGTCGCCGGGCAGCAGGTCGCTGGTGAACTGGATGCGTGTGAATTCCAGGCCGAGGCTGTGCGCCAGGGCGTGCGCCAGCGTGGTCTTGCCCACGCCGGGCAGGTCCTCGATGAGCAGGTGGCCGCGCGCCAGCAGAGCGGTGAGCGCGAGCCGCACCTCGCGCGGCTTGCCCAGCACCACGGACTCGACCTGGGCGATGACCCGGTCGAAGGGCGGTCGCGGGGCGTGGGCGGACATGGGCGGCCTTCAGTCCTCCGGCCGCATGTGGGGGAAGAGGATCACGTCGCGGATGCTCGCGCTGTCGGTGAGCAGCATCACCAGCCGGTCCACGCCGATGCCGCAGCCGCCGGTGGGCGGCAGCCCATACTCCAGCGCGCGGATGTAGTCGGCGTCGTAGTACATGGCCTCTTCGTCACCCGCCTCCTTGGCGCGCACCTGGGCCATGAAGCGCTCGGCCTGGTCCTCGGGGTCATTCAGTTCCGAGAAGCCGTTGGCGATCTCGCGCCCGGCGATGTATAGCTCGAAGCGCTCGGTCACCTCGGGATTGCGGTCCGAGGCGCGCGCCAGCGGTGAGACCTCGCGCGGATAGTCGATGATGAAGGTGGGCTGGGTGAGCTTGTGCTCGGTGGTCGCCTCGAACAGGGTGAGCTGCAGCCCGCCGACGCCGTCGCCCGTGCGGTAGGGGATGCCGCGGCGTTTGAGTTCGGCCCGCAGGAAGTCGATGTCGTCGAGCGGGGCATTTTTGAGTTCCGGGTTGTATTGCAGGGTGGCTTCACGAATCGTCAACCGGGCAAAGGGCTGCGCCAGGTTGATGACCTGGCCCTGGTAGGGCACGGCCATGTGTCCCAGCACCGTGTGCGCGACATAGCGCAGCAGCTCTTCGACGAAGTCCATGAGGTAGCGGTAGTCGCGGTAGGCCTCGTAGAACTCCATCATGGTGAACTCGGGGTTGTGTTTGGTCGACAGCCCCTCGTTGCGGAAGTTGCGGTTGATCTCGAACACCTTCTCGAGGCCGCCCACCACCAGGCGCTTGAGATACAGCTCCGGGGCGATGCGCAGGTATAGCGGCATGTCGAGCGCGTTGTGGTAGGTGACGAAGGGTCGCGCCGACGCCCCGCCCGGGATGGGTTGCATCATGGGCGTCTCCACCTCCAGGAAGCCTTTGGCGGTCATGAACTCGCGCAGGGCCTGGATGATGCGCGAGCGGCGGATGAAGGTCTGGCGCGACGCTTCATTGGTGATCAGGTCGAGATAGCGCTGGCGGTAGCGCTGTTCGGTGTCGGTGAGCCCGTGGAACTTCTCCGGCAGCGGCCGCAGGGATTTGGTCAGCAGCCGCAGCGTGTGGACCTGGATGGTCAGCTCGCCGGTCTTGGTCTTGAACAGGTTGCCGGCCACCCCCACGATGTCGCCCAGGTCCCAGTGTTTGAAGGCCTCGTGCAGTTCAGGGCCGACCTGGTCGTTGGAGACGTAGATCTGGATGCGGCCGCTCATGTCCTGCAGGGTGGCGAAGCTCGCCCGGCCCATGACGCGCTTGAGCATCATGCGGCCGGCGAGCTGCACCGGGATGGGGGTGGCGGCGAGCTCTTGCGCGTCCTTGTGGCCGTGCGCGGCGTGCAGATCGGCGGCGTAGTCGCGGCGGTCGAAGTCGTTGGGATAGGCGGGGCCGAGGCGACGAAGCTCGGCCAGCTTGGCCCGGCGCTCGGCGAGGATGGCGTTGTCGTCTGGGGACATGGGTGCGGGTAGGGTAAGTGGGATTCAGAAAAAGCTCAGTGTAGGCATGCCCAGCGTTTGCGCCGCCTCGGCTTGCACGCGGTCGGCCGTGGCGAACACGCGGCAGCCCCAGTGCCGGGCATAAGCCAGATGTACGGCGTCGAGCGAGCGCAGCGGCAGCTCGGGCAGCAGTTCGATGAGCTGGCGGGCGGTGGTGTACAGCCCGGACCAGTCGGGGCAGACGATCCAGTTGCCGGCGGCCAGATCAAGGTCGAACTCGGCCAGTGCGCGCTTCTCCAGCGTCGCATCGATCTGACCGGCACGTCGTCGGCGTGCCAGCAGACAGCGTATTTCAACCAGCGCGATGCCGCCGATGGCCAGCGGCGAGACCCCATCCGCCCAAGCCAGCACATCGAACGAGCGCTCTTCGCGCAGGTAGCATTTGGCCAGTGCGCTGGTGTCGATATAGGCGTTCAAATCCGATCCTCACGCTCCTGCGCCAGCAGGACCTCGCTGGGCACGTTCTGCAGCGGCTGCTGCAAGAGGAACTCCTGCAGCGCGGCCAGCCGCCGTCGCGGTGTGACCGGCAGGATGCGCGCCACCGGTCGCCCCCGACGCACCACCAGGATCTCATCGGCATCGGCGAACATACGCTCGGGATGCGACAAGCCCTCGCGTGCCTCTCGGATGGTCAATTCTTTCATGACGGCACTCGGTGATTTGTGTGACACCATTATAAACTCGTGGCACGAAGAGACGGAGGACCGAATACCCTCCTTCTACGGATGGGCACCACGCGGCTTCAAGCCGACTCCACCCAGACATGGCTGCAGCGCGTCTTCGGCTACCCCGCCTGCCGCGGCGAGCAGGAGGACATCGCCGCGGCGCGCCCGCAGGACCTGCAGGTGCTGGCGGCCATCCGCGGCATCGGCGCCGCAAGCGCGCGGCCGAGGGGTAGGACGCTGCCCCTGGGGCCAAGGCGACGGGCCATTGCGGAAGACTCTCGGCGGCTTTCTGCGCGAAGCCGCCCTACGCAGGTATTGTCGGGCCGGTTTGTAGGAGCGACGACAGTCGCGAGACAGAGGCTCTCGTCGCTCCTACATTTCCCCTACCGGGGCGCGTGCCGCTTATACCCCCTGCTTGAGGCTCGCCTCGATAAAGCCGTCGAGCTCCCCGTCCAGCACCGCCTGGGTGTTGCCCACCTCGTAGCCGGTGCGCAGGTCCTTGATGCGCGACTGGTCCAGCACGTAGGAGCGGATCTGGTGGCCCCAGCCGATGTCGGTCTTGGCCTCTTCCAGCTTCTGCTGCTCGGCCTGGCGTTTCCTCAGCTCCAGCTCGTACAGGCGCGCGCGCAGCATCTTCCAGGCCTCGTCGCGGTTTCTGTGCTGCGAGCGGTCGTTCTGGCACTGTACGACGATGCCGGTGGGGATGTGGGTCAGGCGCACGGCGCTGTCGGTGCGGTTGACGTGCTGGCCGCCGGCACCGCTCGCGCGGTAGGTGTCCACACGCACGTCGGCCGGGTTGATGTCGATCTCGATGGAGTCGTCGATTTCGGGATAGACGTAAACGCTGGCGAACGAGGTGTGGCGGCGGGCATTGGCGTCGAAGGGAGATTTGCGCACCAGGCGATGCACGCCGGTCTCGGTGCGCAGATACCCGTAGGCGTAGGGGCCTTCCACGCGGATGGTGGCGCTCTTGATGCCCGCCACCTCGCCCTCGGATTCCTCCAGTACCTCGGTCTTGAACCCCTTGCGCTCGCAGTAGCGCAGGTACATGCGTTCGAGCATGCCGGCCCAGTCCTGCGCCTCGGTGCCGCCGGCGCCGGCGTTGATCTCGATGAAGCAGGGACGCTCGTCCATCTCGCCGCTGAACATGCGGCGGAACTCTAGCTCGGCCACCCGTCGCTCGATGGCTGCGACATCCTCCGCCACCGCCTCCAGGGTGGCCTCGTCCCCTTCCTCACGGGCGAGCTCGAACAGCTCGCGGGCCGCGGCGAGGTCCTGATCCAGCGTCTCCAGGCCGAGGACCACCTCCTCCAACGCCTTGCGCTCGCGCCCCAGCTCCTGGGCGCGTTTGGGGTCCTCCCAAAGCTGGGGGTCCTCCGACAGGCGGATCACTTCATCGAGGCGGCTGCGTTTGCCGGCGTAGTCAAAGATACCCCCGTAGTTCGGCCAGCCGGCGGGCGAGTTCGCCCAGGTCGGCGGCGATCTGGTTGAGACGTTCGGCTTCCATGCGACTATCCTGGATAATGAAAACTTGTCATTTTACTGGAACCCCATGGTCACAGAGTACCGCTACTTCGACCACGAGGCCGACATCGGCATCGAGGCCGAGGGCCGCAGCCTGGAGGAGGCCTTCGAGAACGCGGCCCTGGCCATGTTCGCCGTGATGGCCGAGCCTTCCACCGTGCTGCCCGAACGGCAGGTGAGCGTGGAATTCGACGAGCCGGACGCCGAATACGCCCTGGTCAAATGGCTCAACGGCTTGCTCGCCCAGGCCCGGCTGCACGGTCTGGTGTTGTGCGGCTTCGAGCTCACACGCGACGATGGGCATTGGCGGGGCACGGCCTGGGGCATGCCCTGGCGCCCCGGGGCGGAGCGCGGCACCGAGGTGAAGGGGGCGACCCTGACGGCGCTAAAGGTGGAGCAGACGGCGAAGGGGTATAGGGTGCGTTGTGTGGTGGACGTCTGATCAGGGGTCGGGGTCCTGGAGACAGGGGTCAGAGGTGGTTTATGGACATGCAACAGCTCAAAGCGATCGACGAGTGGACCTACACCGTGCCGAGGCGTGAGGGCGAACGGCGGGGTGAAGTGCGGCTGTATGGTAGCCGGCCGTTGCTTGAGAGCATGGACGACATGGTGCTCACCCAGATCGTCAACGTGGCCCGACTGCCGGGGCTCATCGGGCCGGCCATGACCATGCCGGACGCGCACTGGGGTTATGGCTTCCCCATCGGCGGCGTGGCGGCCTTCGACCCGGACGAGGGCGGCATCGTCTCCGCCGGCGGAGTGGGCTTCGACATCTCCTGCGGCATCCGCTGCCTGCGCACGAACCTCGATCTGAACGAGGCGGTGGGTTTCTTCCCGCAGCTGGCGGACGCCCTGTTCCGCGACATCCCGGCTGGGGTGGGCGAGGAGGGGCAGATCAAACTGTCCAAGGCGGAGCTGGACGAGGTCATGCGCGAAGGGGCGCATTGGGCGGTCAAGCGCGGCTATGGCACAGCCGAGGACCTGGAGTACATCGAGGAGGGCGGACGCATCGCCGGGGCGGTACCGGCCAACGTCTCCGACACCGCCAAACAGCGCCAGCGCGGTGAGATGGGCACCCTGGGTTCGGGCAACCACTACCTTGAGGTCCAAGTGGTGGAACGGATCTACGATGCCGAAGCGGCGCGTGCCTTCGGATTGCACGAGGGACAGATCGTGGTGTCCATCCACTGCGGCTCGCGCGGTCTGGGGCATCAGATCGGCACCGACTATCTGGTCAGCCTGGCCCAGGCGGCGGCGCGGTTGGGTATCGCACTGCCCGACCGGGAACTGGCCTGCGCACCCATCAACTCACCTGAAGGGCAGGAATACCTGGGGGCGATGAACGCGGCCATCAACGTGGCCCTGGCCAACCGGCAGAT
>JANWZL010000069.1 GCA_025054655.1 Thiobacillaceae bacterium
AGGGTGCGTTCGATGGCCACAGAGGTTCTCCGTTCGTTGCAAAACTGCGTTTCCTAAAATGCCTAAAAATAGCACGAAACCCGGCCAGCCTGAAGGCCGGTCGCGGCCCAGGGCGCTGTCTTCTGCAATGCATTTGCCAACATGCATCTCCGTCCTTGTCGCGGCTCCTACGACGGCATTGCCCGTAGGAGCGACGTCAGTCGCGACTCACACACCCACACCCCTGCACACCCCACGCTGCAGGTCGCGGCTTACGCCGCTCCTACAACGGCATTGCCCGTAAGAGCGACGTCAGTCGCGACCCACACACCCTACGCACACGCCACGCTGTAGGTTGCGGCTTACGCCGCTCCTACAACGGCATTGTCCCGTAGGAGCGACGTCAGTCGCGACCCGCACCCACACACCCCCCGCACACCCCACGCTGCCGGTCGCGGCTTACGCCGCTCCTACGACGGCATTGCCCGTAGGAGCGACGTCAGTCGCGACCCACACACCCCACGCACACGCCACGCTGCAGGTCGCGGCTTGCGCCGCTCCTACAACGGCATTGTCCCGTAGGAGCGAGGCCAGTCGCGACCCGCACCCCCACACACCCCACGCATACACCACGCTGCAGGTCGCGGCTTACGCCGCTCCGGCGACGGCTTTGCATCGTCATGCCCACCCCCTCGCAGGGAAAGAAAGGTTTGCTCAGGACTGCCTATCTGGCCAGCAGGCGCAGGGCCTGGCGTATGGCCTCCTCTAGGCTCAAGCCCGGCGGTAGTTGGCCCACCGCGGGTGCGGCCTCACGCTCCGTATAGCCCAGGGCGAGCAGGGCCTCCAGCACCTCGGCCTGCACTCTGCTGCTCGCAGGGGCCGCGCCGGGGGCTGCCGGCAAGGCGTCGGCCAGACGCCCTTTGAGCTCCAGCAGCAGCCGCTCGGCCGTCTTCTTGCCCACACCGGGGATGCGGGTCAGACGGCTGCCGTCCTGCCTAGCCACGGCCTGGGCCAGTTCGTCCACGCTGAGCCCGGACAACACCGCCAGCGCCAGCTTGGGCCCCACACCGCTGATGCGGATCAGCAGGCGGAAGGCGTCGCGTTCGCGGGCGGTGAGGAAGCCATACAGTTGCTGCGCGTCCTCACGCACCACCAAATGGGTGAGCAGGCTCACTTGCTGCCCCGTACCAGGCAAGTTGCAGAAGGTGCTCATGGGCACGTCCACCTCATAACCCACCCCCTGCACGTCGATGAGCACCTGCGGCGGGTGTTTCTCCAGCAGGGTGCCGGTCAGCCGTCCGATCACGCCGTCTGACCCCGCTACAGTATCCGGCCCGCACGCACGCGGCGGCCGGCGGTTATGAGGCCGCCTAGGCCCAGGCCCCCATGGGCGTGGCAGATGGCGCAGGCGAGCGCGTCGGCCGCATCCGCCGAAGGCTCGCCGGGCAGGGCAAGCAGGCGCATGACCATGTGCACCACCTGCCGCTTGTCAGCGTGGCCATTGCCCACCACCGCCTGTTTGACCTGCAGGGCGGTGTATTCGTGCACGCTCTGGCCCGCGTGGGTAAGGGCGGCGATGGCCGCGCCACGAGCCTGGCCCAGGGCCAGGGTGGACTGCGGGTTGGCGTTGACGAACACCTTCTCCACCGCCGCCGCCTGCGGTGCGTAGCACGCGACGATCTCCTGCACCCCGCTGAAGAGCCGGCGGATGCGCTCGGCCAGTTCGCCCTCGCCTGTGCGGATGACGCCGCTGGCGACGTAACTCAGGCGCTGCCCGCGTTTGTCGATGACACCATAGCCCGTCACGCGCAGGCCCGGGTCCAACCCCAGGATGCGCAAGCCCTCCTCACCCCTCAAAGCACCTCCCGCACCGGCGGTTCGCTGGCCGCCATGCGTTCCCCCTCGTCGGCCAAGGTCTGCCAGCGAGCCTCGATGGTGTCTGCCGAGAGATCGGCACCACAGGCCCATTCGACGAAATAGCGCCCGTTGCGGACCTTTTGGAACTCCTCGGCATCCACCAGGGGAGCGAAGGCCTCAGAATCGAGATACGGGGTCACGTCGAACAGACCCGAGCGTCCATCCTCCGCCTTGACATATAGCAGGTGGTCTTTCAGTGCGACGACTTCGGCGATGTTCATGGTTCCAAACCTCGGATGGGGAAAGGCCTTCTACCGCTGACGGCCAGCGACCAATCGGTCAGCAATTCCTCTTGATGCAGTTCGATCCAGGCTACGACCAGTCTGTGCTTGCGCGTGGGTAGCCGTCCTGCCAGGATGTTTCCATCCTCGATGGAATAGACCGCCACCTGACCTTGATATTCCGCGTGGATGTGGGGGACATGGTGTTTGTCCGTATCATAGTAGAACATCCGGATCACGATGCCGTGAAACGAAGAGATGACCGGCATCCCGCATCCTCACGAATCCAGCGGGAGCGGCTCAGACCTACTCATCCGGCAGTATGGCCGCGGTGTAGACCTCCTGCACGTCGTCGAGATTGTCCAGCATGTCCAGCAGCTTGCGGAACTTCACCGCATCCTCGCCGGCGACCTCGGTCTCGTTGAGCGGCTTCATCACCGTCTCGGCGAACTCCACCTTGAATCCGGCCCGCTCCAGGGCCTCCTTGACGGTGGTCAGGTCGTTGTAGGGGGCGGTGATCACCTCGATGGAGCCATCCTCCTGGGTGATGACGTCCTCGGCGCCGGCCTCCAGCGCCACCTCCATCACGCGGTCCTCGTCCGCGCCCGGGGCGAGCACGATCTGGCCGCAATGTTTGAACTGGAAGGCCACCGACCCCTCGCTGCCGAGATTGCCGCCGTGTTTGCTGAAGGCGTGGCGGACCTCGGCCACCGTGCGGGTCTTGTTGTCGGTCATGCATTCGACGATGATGGGCACCCCGCCCGGCCCGTAGCCTTCGTAGCGTACGGTCTCGTAGCTCACCCCCTCCAGCTCGCCCGTGCCCTTCTTGATCGCGCGTTCGATGTTGTCGCTGGGCATGTTGACCGACTTGGCCTTGTCGATGGCCAGCCGCAGACGCGGGTTGAAGGCGGGGTCGCCCCCGCCCAGCTTGGCGGCGACCGTGATCTCTCTGGCCAGGCGCGAGAAGATGCGCCCGCGCTTTTCGTCCTGGCGGCCCTTGCGATGCTGGATGTTGGCCCATTTGCTGTGTCCGGCCATGAGCGTGCGACCTCTAACGACTGAAAATCGTTTATTTTAATCGCATCGCCGGCACGCGGTGGGTGTGCGCCCGCCACAGCCGGCGAGGCGGCCCGCTCTCGACGCAAAGCGCAGGGGCCGGCCGGCGGAGTGGATCAATCGGCCAACCGGGCCGCCACTCGCACCAGCTGCCGCACCAGACGGTCGAGCCGTTCCTGCAGCTCGGGCTCGCGCAGACGACCCTCGGCATCGAAGGCGGCATCCGCCCGCGGCAGGGCCAGGGTCTGCGGCAGCACCAGCGCACCCACCGTGGTGAGCACGCGGCGCAGGTGATCCTGCCCCTGGATGCCGCCTAGATCGCCCGGCGAGGCGCTCAGGATCAGCGCCGGTTTGCCGGCGAAAGGGTTCGCCCCGCGCACGCGCGGGGTACGCGAGACCCAGTCGAGGGTGTTCTTGAGCAGGGCCGGGATGGAGTGGTTGTATTCGGGCGAGGCGACGATCAGACCGTGCTGCTCGGCGATCAATTCCTGCAGCCGGAAGGCGTTTAGCGGCGGACCCTCAGTGGCCTCCAAATCGCCATCGTAGATGGGCATGGGGTAGTCATTCAGCTCGATGTGGGTCACCGTCGCGCCGGCCGCCTCGGCCGCCTGCGCGGCGGCGCGGGCGAGCCGCTTGTTGTAGGAATCGCGCCGCAGACTGCCGGCGAAGACGAGCAATTTCACACTCACGAGAGGCTCCTTGTCGTGGGGCGATCAGTTTAGCGCCATGTCGAAAAGCAGCAACTCCGCGTCTTCTGTTGCGGTGAT
>JANWZL010000073.1 GCA_025054655.1 Thiobacillaceae bacterium
GGCCATCACCTTCACGCGCAAGGCGGCGCAGGAGATGCGCGAACGCCTGTATCAGTGGCTGGAGCGCATGGCGCTCGCACCCGCGGCGGAGGTGGTCGATTTCCTGGTCGAGCGCGGGCTTAGCCAGGCCGAGGCGCGGGCAGCGTTGCCGCGCGCGCAGGGGCTGTTCGAGCAGGTGCTGACGAGCCGACCGGGGCCCATGATCACCACCTTCCACGGCTGGTTCCTGCACCTACTGCGGCAGGCGCCGCTGGCGGTGCGTGCACCGCAGCAGGTGGTGGAGGACGGCGCACTGTTGCTGCAGGAGGCCTGGCAGACCTGGACCGCAGGGCTGGCGCAGCAGGTAGGCAGCGCCGAGGAGCGGGCGTTGCGCTGGCTGCTCGGCGAGCTGCCGCTGTCCAGCGTGCGTCAACTGCTCATGTCCTTCGTCGGCCGTCGCGCAGAGTGGTGGGCCTGGGCCACGGGGCGGGCCGACCCGTGCGCGGAGGCCTGGGCTGCGCTGGGTGCGCCCGGCGACGTGGACGAGGCGGCCCAGCCTGTGGCCGAATTGCTCACCGATGGCGTCTTCATCGCGTCCCTGCGCGAGTATCGGCCGCTGTTGGCGCGGCAGCTGGCACACAGCACGCGCGATGCCGGGCGGCTGACGGCGCTGGAGGAAGCGCTGGCGGCCCTGCAGGGCGCGCCGCCGGTGGACGCGGCTGCGCTCGCACGCGTGTGGGAGCGCTTGGTTACGGTCCTGCTGACGCAGGAGGGCAGCCCGCGCATCTACAAGGACGGCCCCACCCTACGCGGCCGGCTGGGCGCCGATGCGGAACGCTTCCTCGCCCTGCATGACCAGCTCGCCGCGCGGGTACAGGCCGTGCAGAGGCAATTGGCCGCGCAGCGCGCACGCCGGCTCCACCGCATGGGGCTCACCGCCGGGCTCGGCCTGCTGGCGCAATACCAGCGGCTCAAACAGGCCCGCGACGCCATCGACTTCACCGACGCGGAATGGCTGGCCTGGCGTCTGCTGACCGATGCCGAGGCCGGGCCCGCGGTGCTCATGCGCCTGGATGCACGCTGGCGGCATGTGCTCATCGACGAGTTCCAGGACACCAACCCGCTGCAATGGCAGGTGTTGCGCGCCTGGCTCGACGCCTATGGACGCGACGGCGAGCGACCCAGCCTGTTCCTGGTGGGCGATCCCAAGCAATCCATCTACCGCTTCCGCCGGGCCGAACCGCTGCTGTTCGCGGCCGCTGCGCAATGGCTGCAGGACGAATGGGACGCCTTGCACATCCCGCACGACAGCACGCGTCGGCTCGCCCCGCGCGTGGCGGCCTGGGTCAACGCCGTGTTCGCCGGCCGCGCCGATTACCCCGGCTTCACACCACACACGGCGCTGGCGCGCGACCTGCCCGGTCTGTGCGAGCTGATCGTCGTGCCCCGGCAGCGCGGTGGCGATGACGAACGCAGCGAACCGCGCGATCCGCTCACCGAGCCACCGCCCTCGCCGCCGCAGGCGCGTGCGCTGGAGGCGCAGGCGGTGGCCGCGCGCATCCAGGCCATGGTCGGGCGCCTGCTCGTGCGCGATGCCGCGGGCGAGCGACCGGCGCGTCACGGTGACATTTTGCTGCTCGCCGCGCGCCGCAGCCAGCTGGAGGTGTTCGAGCAGGCCCTGCGCCGTGCCGGCATCCCCTACATCGGCACGCGTCGCGGCGGTCTGCTGGACACGCTGGAGGCGGCCGATCTCATGGCCCTGCTGCACTGGCTCACCACCCCGGGCGACGACCTGGCGCTCGCCCACGTCCTGCGCAGCCCGATCTGCGCCTTCGACGACGCCGACCTGCTCAGCCTGGCCACGCGCAGCGGGCCACACTGGCATGCGCGGCTTATGGCCTGGGCGGCCGAGGCGCAGGCGCCTGCGCACGTGCGGCGGGCGGCGGGGTTGCTGGAGGGCTGGCTGAACCGGGCCGGGTGCGTGCCGGCGCACGACCTCATCGACCGCATCGTCCACGAGGGCGAGCTGCCGGCGCGCTACGCCGCGGCCGCGCCGGCACATCTGCGCACCGCAGTGCTGGCCAATCTGCAGGCCCTGCTGGAGTTGACGCTCAAACTGTCCGGCGCCCGCTATCCCAGCCTGCCGCGCCTGCTGGACGAGCTGACCGCGCTGCAGGAGCAGGCCGGCGAGGAGGGGCCGGACGAGCCGCCGGCAGCGCAGGCCGACGCCGTGCGTATGCTCACCATACATGCCGCCAAGGGCCTGGAGGCACCCATCGTCTTCCTGCTCAAGGCAGACGAGGCGGAGCCCGACCCGGACCCCTACGGTGTGCTGCTCGACTGGCCCGTCGAGGCGAGCGCGCCCCGCCACTTCGTCCTGTATGGGCCCAAGGCCTGGCAGTCCGAGGCGCAGGCCGCAGCATTCGCGCAGGAACGGGCGCGCATGGCGCGCGAGCGTCTGAACCTGCTCTACGTGGCCATGACCCGCGCGCGCCAGGCGCTCGTGCTCAGCGGGCTGGACGACGCCGGGCCGGACAGCTGGCTCGTGCAGGCGCGCACGGCGTTAGAGCGCATTGGCCCGCAGCTGGCCGTCCTGCCCGCCATGGCGGAATGCACCGCCGCGGTGCAAGCGGTCCCGCCGCAGCCCGCGCCCGCGCCCCTGTCCAGCCCGCCGCTGGGGCAGCGCCGTACACTCGGCCCGCCGCAGGCCGCGCTGGGGGTGCAGGTGCACCGCTATCTGGAACTGGCCGGCCGCGGCTGGGCGGAGGCGGCCATCCGCCAAGACCTGGGCCTGGACGCCGAGACCTACGCGCGTGTGCGCACGCAGGCCCAACGCCTGCTCGATGCGCCGGCGCTGGCGCGCTTTTTCGACCCGCGCCGCTATCGCGCGGCGAGCAACGAACTGGAGTTCGTCGATGGCGATGGGCAGCTGCGCCGTATCGACCGCGTGGTCGAATTCGACGACGAGGTTTGGGTGCTGGATTACAAGACCGGCGAGACCGAGCCGGCGACGGCGCTCGCTCGTCACCAGACGCAACTTGCCGCCTACCGCCAGGCCATCCGACACCTCTACCCCGACCGTCGCGTGCGCGCCGCGCTCGTGCTGGCCGATGGCACCCTGGCGGAGGTTGGTGACGACATAGCCGAGTGATTTGCTCGGGTATTGCCGCGCCTTCTCACTCGCGGCAAACTTAGGCCGTCACGACCTTGCACGGAAAGGAGTCAACATGGGCGGTCTGTCGCCAGGTAGTCCCATCCCCACCGAGATCAAACTGCACAAGCAGTCCAAGGTGATGGAGATCAGTTTCGACGACGGCCGGCGCTTCAGCCTGCCGTTCGAATACCTGCGCGTGTTCTCCCCCTCGGCCGAGGTGCGCGGCCATGGGCCGGGACAGGAGGTGCTGCAGGTGGGCAAGAAATACGTGGACATCACCCACGTGGAGCCGGTGGGCCAATACGCGGTGTGCCTGTTCTTCGACGACGGGCACAACTCCGGCATCTATTCCTGGGACTATCTGTACGATCTGGGCGTGAACCAGGAGCGCTACTGGCAGAACTATCTGGCCCGCCTGGAGGCGGCTGGCGCCTCGCGCGAGCCCAAGGCGATGGTGAAGTAGTCCATGGCCGAACTGGCCGATATCGCCGCCGGCATCGCCCGCGCGCAAGGCGCGCCGGTACGGCTTGCGCGCGCGCATGCCGCCGGCGGCGGCTGCATCAACACGGCCAGCGTGGTGGAGACGGCGGACGGCCGGCGCTATTTCGTCAAGCTCAATCAGGCCCACCGCCTGCAGATGTTCGCCGCCGAGGCGGCGGGACTGCAGGACATCCTCGCCACCGGCACGTTGCGCGCCCCACGGCCCATCGCCTGGGGGGTGAGCGGCGGCGAGGCCTGGCTCGCGCTAGAATACCTCGAGCTGGGCGGGCGGGGCAGCGCGGAGGAGCTGGGCCGGCGGCTCGCGCAGATGCACCGGCACAGCGCGCCGCAATTCGGCTGGCGCATGGACAACACCATCGGCAGCACGGCGCAGATCAACACCCCGGCAGCGGACTGGAGCGAGTTCTACCGCGAGCGCCGCCTGCGCCACCAGTACACCCTGGCCGCGCACAACGGCGCCCCGCGGCGGCTGCTCGAACAGGGCGAGCGGCTCATGGCCGGCCTGGGCGCCTTTTTCACCGACTACCGGCCGTACCCGTCGCTGCTGCACGGCGACCTGTGGGGCGGCAACTACGGCTACAGCGCGGGCGAACCGGTGGTGTTCGACCCGGCGGTCTACTATGGCGACCGCGAGGCCGATCTCGCCATGACCGAGCTGTTCGGCGGTTTCCCCAGCGCGTTCTATGCCGCCTACCGTGAGGCCTGGCCGCTCGATGCAGGCTACCGGGTGCGGCGCGACCTCTACAACCTCTATCACGTGCTCAACCACTACAATCTGTTCGGCGGCGGTTACCTCGCCCAGGCACAGCGGCTGACCGAGCGGCTGCTGGCGGAGCTGAGTTGACTTGCGGCGGTCGGTTAGGAAATAATGAACGGCTCGATTGAGCGATCAGGAAGCACCATGAAGGCCGGCATCCATCCCGAATACAGCGAGATCACGGTGACCTGCAGCTGCGGCAACAGCTTCACCACCCGCTCCACCCTGGGCAAACCACTGCACGTCGAGGTCTGCTCCGCCTGTCATCCCTTCTACACCGGCAAGCAGAAGATCGTGGACACCGCCGGGCGGGTGGAGAAGTTCCGCCAGAAATACGGCATGAAGGCCGCCAAGCACTGAGGCGGCCGTCCCAGTGCAGCGCAAGGCAGCATCGGCTGCCTTTTTTGTTGCCTGCGCGCGCCCCGACGTTTGCGGCACAATCCGCGCATGACCCAGGACTTGCCGCAGCCGCCGCTGCACGCTACCCCACCCGGACGGCTTTTCTGGCTCACCCTGCTCGCCCTGGTGTGGGCGCTGTATGGCCTCACCGGGCGCGACAGCTGGCAAGCCGACGAGGCCCTCACCCTGGGCGAGGCCCTGGGCTGGCTGCACATGGACGCCACACCGCTGCAGGCGCCCCTGTATGCCTGGCTGGCGGGGCTGGCGATCGATCTGCTGGCCGGCGTGCTCGACCCGCAGGCAGCCGCGCGCCTGCCCAGCGCCCTGTTCGCCCTGGTGGGGCTGCTCTGCACCGGCCTGGCCGCCCGCCGGTTGTACGGTCCGGGCTATGGCCTGCTGGCGGTGTTGCTGCTCATGGGGGCCTTCGGCCTTATCCTGCGCGTGCATGCCCTGTTGCCCGAGACCGCGCTGCTGGCCGGCCAGGCCCTGCTGCTGTATGGTCTGGCCGCCAGCCGCGAACGTGCCCGGCACGCCTGGGCGCTGGTAGCGGCGGTGATGCTGTTGCTGCTCACTCGCGGCTTGGCCGACCTCACCGCCGCCCTCCTGCTGGCCGCCCTCACCCCTTGGCTGCCCGGCTTCGCCACCCACGGCCTGCGGCGTGCGCTGATGGTCGCCAGCCTGCTGGCCCTGGTCCTCACCGTGGCCTGGCTCAGCCATCTGGCCGCGCAGGGGCTCGCGTCGGACTGGTGGGCGCTGCAGCTCGACCGCCTGGCGGATGCGCGCACACCGCAGCGCCTGCTCGCCACCCTGGCCTGGTTCGCCTGGCCCGCCTGGCCCCTGGCGCTGTGGGCCCTGTGGCATGAACACCGGCGGCTGGCGCGCGCCCACCCCCTGCACCTGCCGCTGCTTGCCACCGCCGTCGGCCTGCCCCTGGGCCTCGTGCCCGCCTATACCCACGACGGCATGGCCATCCCGCTGCTGGTGCCGCTCACCCTGCTGGCCACCTTCGGCATCGCCACCTTGCGCCGCGGTGCGGCTCAGGCCTTCTACTGGTTCGGGGTGTGCTGCTTCGCCTTCTTCACCTTGGCCTTCTGGCTGCATTACAGCGCCCTGGAATGGGGGTGGCCGCAGGTCCTCTCGACCCACCTCCACCGCATGACCCCGGGCTATGCGGCGGCGCTCGTCGAGGCTGACGCGGTCGCGCTGGCGCTCGCGGCGACCGTGCTTTGGTTCGTCGCCGTGCCGCTGTTCCCGCGCGCGCAGGCCCGCCCAGCCTTGGTGTGGGCCACCGGCATGACGCTTGCCTGGGTGCTGCTGATGACCCTGCTCAGACCCTGGGCCGAGCTGTCCTGGGGCTACCGCCCGGTGATCATGGCCCTGGCCCGGCAGCTGCCGCCGCGCGCCTGTGTGACGATCGAGGCGCCGGCGGCCGCCCGTGTGATGCTCGCGTACCACCTGGCCGACCGGCTACCCCGTGCGGGCGAGCGCTGTGATTGGCGGGTGGAAGTGGTGCGGCGCGAGGCCGCGCCGCGCGCCGACGCCCAGCTGGTGTGGGAGGGGCGCCGACCGCGCGAGAAGCGCGAGTCGTACCGGCTGTATAGGTTGCATGCCTATGATGCCCCTTGAGGATTGCAGGGTGGGCGCGGTGATCCTGGCCGGTGGGCGGGCGCGTCGCTTGGGTGGCCGGGACAAGGGGCTCATCCCCCTGTGCGGCCGCCCACTGTCGGCCTGGGTGATCGAACGGCTGCGCCCGCAGGTGGACGCGATCGTGCTGTCGGCCAACCGCAACCTGGCGGGTTATGCCGCGCTGGGCCACCCCGTGCTGGCCGACACCCTGCCCGGCCATGCCGGCCCCTTGGCGGGTATCGCCGCGGCCGCCGGCGCCCTGCGCAGCGCCTGGTTGCTCACGGCGCCCTGCGACTGCCCCTTCCTGCCCGACGACCTGGCCGCGCGGCTGCTCGCCGGCGCCTGCGCCGGCGGCCACGCCGCCGTTTATGCCGCCGACCCCGAGCGGGCGCATTATTGCGTGCAGCTGCTGCGCTCCGACCTGCTGCCACGCCTGCGCGCATACCTCGACGCCGGCGGACGCGCAGCGGGGGCGTGGCTGACCTCGGTAGGAGCGGCCGCGGTGCGTTTCGAAGACGCGCAGGCCTTCTTCAACGTCAACACCCCGCACGACCTGGCCGAGGCCGCCCGGCTGGCCGGCTGCCCCCAGGGCTGAGCGTGTTCGAGATCGTCCTCTACCAGCCGGAGATCCCGCCTAACACCGGCAACGTCATGCGCCTGGCCGCCAACACCGGCTGCCGGCTGCACCTGGTCGAGCCGCTGGGCTTCTCCCTCGAGGATCGGCTGCTCAGGCGCGCGGGACTGGACTACCGCGAGTATGCCGAGGTGCGCGTGCACGCCGACTGGGCCAGCCTGCGTGCGCTCATGGCCGGCCGCACGATCCATGCCATGACCACGCGCGGCCGGCGCTCACTGTACGCGGCCTGCTTTCGGCCGGGCGACGTGCTGCTGTTTGGTCCCGAGACGCGGGGGCTGCCGCAGGCCCTGTTGGACGAGCTGCCCCCCGAACAATGGCTGCGGCTGCCCATGCGGCCCGGCTCGCGCAGCCTCAACCTGTCCAATGCGGTGGCGGTGGCGGTCTACGAGGCCTGGCGGCAGAATGATTTCGCCGGCGGTGTGTGATCCTTGCCGCCGCCTATGCCTTGAGGTGTGCTGTGTAGGTAGGCGTGCGCACATGCGGCGAGGCTGTCTTTGGCGGCAGAAGCGGAGGATAGCTCCTGCCAAGCCTAAAATATTCGTTACTATAGCCCACTTGACTGGATGCGGTGCATCGAAATCGCACTAAAAAGGATGGTGGAGTGCGCGTGTGAATCAAGATCAGACACCGCTTGGCGTAGATGACGCTGATCGCCCCTTGGCCCCGGTCAGAGGCGAGCGCTTTTGGCTGCTGCTCGGCTTTGCAGTCTTATTGGGACTGATGGCCATGCAGACCGTCCTCAGCCTGCATCAGATCGAACAACAGCGCCTGCAATTGAAGAGCGTCATCGAGGAGGGACTGACCAAGTTCGACCTGGTCGGGCGCATGCACGCCGCCGGCCGTGAGCGCATCCTGCTGCTGCAGCGCATGTTTTTGACCGCTGACCCCTTCGAGCGCGAGGCCCTGCGCGAGGCCTTCAGCCGGCAGGCGGAGCTATTCATCCAGGCGCGCCAGGCCTTGCTGCGCCTGCCTCTGAACGCGGAGGAAAGGCTTCTGCTCGACAGGCAGGGCGCGTTGTCCCGTCAATTTCACGCTATCCATCTGCGTGTGCTTGAACACCTCGATACGGGTGCGGAGCACGAGGCCGAGCGGTTGCTGAGCGAGGCCTTGTTGCCTACGCAATATGCAGTCCTCGCCACCTTAAGCGAGCTTTACGATCTGCAGCAGCGCAACGCGCGCGGTATCTGGGTGCGCTCCGACCGCTTGCAACATGAGGCGCGCCGGCTGCTGCTCGCTGTGGCGGCCATGGTGCTGCTGACGGGGTTGACGGTGGCCTATTTCGTCTTCAGGCGCATACGGACGGCCAGCCTGGCGCGCGAGCGCCTGGCGACTTACGACGCGCTGACCGGCCTGCCTAACCGCCTGCTCATCCAACGCTTGATTGGGCAAAGCATCGCCCGCGCACAGCGTCAGCAGCGCAAGTTCGCCTTGATGTTCGTCGATCTGGACCGTTTCAAGGCGGTCAACGACAGCCTGGGCCACAAGGCCGGCGATCTGCTCCTGATCGAGGTGGCCAGCCGCCTGCGGCGCAGCGTGCGCGCGAGCGACACGGTCGGCCGGCTGGCCGGCGACGAGTTCGTGGTGTTGCTGGATGATGTGCACAACGCGGCAGACGTGTTGGCGGTGGCGGAGAAGATCCGCACCAGTGTGCAGGAGCCCATGACCATATTCGACCGCGACGTGCAGGTCGGCGCCTCCATAGGCATCGCGCTCTACCCCGAGCATGGTCGGGACGCGGAAGAGTTGCTCCGACACGCGGATGCGGCCATGTATCGGGTCAAGGGGGAAGGGCGCAACGGCTATCGCCTCTGCGAAGCCCAGCGAGGTGTGGATTGACCCGGCTGGGGGCGGGGGTCACCTTCGCGTCTGACCTGATCGTGCAGTTCGACCTACTGGCCCAGGACGGCGCCGCACGCTGCGGCCGTCTGCAGCTAGCGCACGGGGTGGTGGACACCCCTGCCTTCATGCCGGTGGGCACTTACGGGGCGGTGAAGGCCGTCACGCCCGACGAGGTGCGGGGCACGGGGGCGCAGATCGTGCTGGGCAACACCTTC
>JANWZL010000004.1 GCA_025054655.1 Thiobacillaceae bacterium
CCCAAGAACACCTTCGTCGACTACCTGACGGTGGCTGAACTGAAGAAGATGTGGGAGCCGGCCGCCCAGGGCAAGATCAACAACTGGAACCAGATCCGCGCCACCTTCCCGAACATGCCGCTCAAGCTGGCCGGTGCCGGGGCGGATTCCGGCACCTTCGATTACTTCACCGAGGCTATCGTCGGCAAGGCCAAGTCCAGCCGCGGCGACTACATGGCCACCGAAGACGACAACGTGACCGTGCAGTTCGTGCAGCGTGACCCGGGCGCCCTGGGCTACTTCGGTCTGGCCTACTACGTGGAGAACGCCGATAAGCTCAAGGCCGTGCCCATCAAGGCAGACGACAAGTCGCCTGCGGTGATGCCCTCGATCGAGACGGTGAACAAAGGTACCTACCAGCCGCTGTCGCGCCCGCTGTTCATCTACGTCAACCGCAAGTCGGCCGACAACCCGGAGGTGGCCGCCTTCGTCGAGTTCTATCTGAAGAACGGCGCGAAACTGGCCAAAGAGGTCGGCTACGTCGATCTGCCGGCGCGCGCCTATCAGCTGGCTATGGACAACTTCAAGAAGCGTAAAGTGGGCACCGCCTTCGGGGGTGAGCCCGAGGTCGGCGTGAGCGTGGAGGAGCTGCTCGCGCGCGAGGGCAAGCTCTGAGCAGGCCCTGGCCTGCCGGAAAGAGAGGGGAGAACCCCCTCTCTTTTTTGTCCTATCAGGGGTGACCATGGATAATCTCACCAGTGCGACGGCTGGAGTCGGCATGGACGTGCGAAGCAACCGCCTGGCGGAGAAAAGGTTGCGCAAGATCAAGGAGCGGTTGATCGAGTTCGTCCTGTTCCTGGCCGCGCTCTCCGCCGTGGCCACCACCACCGCCATCGTGGTCATCCTGCTCTATGAGGCCGCGGGCTTCTTCGAGCACGTCTCGCTGGTCGAGTTCCTCACCAACACCCAGTGGACACCGATGTTCGAAAACCCGCAATACGGCATCCTGCCGTTGCTGGCGGGTACCCTGGTGACCACCGGGGTGGCGCTGGCGGTGGCTGTGCCGGTGGGCCTCATCACTGCCATCTACCTATCGGAATTCGCACCGCACAAGGTGCGGGAGACTGTGAAACCCTTCCTGGAGCTGCTGGAGGGGGTGCCCACCGTCGTCTACGGCTATTTCGCCCTGCTGTTCGTCACGCCCATCTTGCAGATCTTCATGCCGGACCTGCCCGGCTTCAACATGCTGGGCCCCGGCATCGTCATCGGCATCATGATCATCCCCTATGTGTCCTCGGTGTCGGAGGACGCCATGCGCGCCGTGCCCATGAGCCTGCGCGAAGGTTCCTATGCCATGGGGGCCACCCGCTTTCAAACGGCGGTCAATGTGGTCCTGCCCGCTGCATTTTCCGGGGTGATGGCCGCCTTCATCCTCGGCATCTCCCGCGCGGTGGGCGAGACCATGGTGGTGGCGGTGGCCGCGGGGCAGCAGCCCAACTTCACCTGGGACCCGCGCGAGCCGGCCGCCACCATCACCGCCTACATCGTGCAGGTGGCCATGGGCGACCTGCCGCACGGTAGCATCGCTTATCAGAGCATCTTCGCCGCCGGCTTGGTGCTGGTGCTCATGACCCTGGTGTTCAACGTGATCGGCCACCTGCTGCGCCGTCGCTTCCGTGAGGCCTACTGACATGAAGGCGCAAGAGCTCGAAGCGCTGCGCGCGCTGATCGCACAGCATAAGCGCTACGACGTCCTGTTCGGGGTGGTGGGGCTAGTCGCCACCATGGTCGGTGTGGTCACCCTGCTGGCGCTGTTCATCGACCTGATCATCGACGGCTGGGGACGGCTGACCTGGGAGTTCTTCACCAGTTTCCCCTCGCGCCGGCCGGAGGAGGCGGGCATACTGTCCTCCTGGGTGGGTACCGTGCTGGTGATGCTGGTGACCATGTTGGCTGCCGTACCCATGGGCGTGGCCGCCGGTGTCTACCTGGAGGAATACGCCCCGCGCAACTGGGTGACCACCTTGATTGAGATCAACGTGACCAACCTGGCCGGGGTGCCTTCCATCGTTTATGGCCTGCTCGCCTTGGGCCTGTTCGTCTATATCCTCGATTTCGGTGAGAGCATCCTCACCGCCGGTTTGACCCTAGCGCTGCTCATCCTGCCGGTGATCATCGTCGCCACGCGCGAGGCGTTACGCGCCATCCCCACGGCCATCCGCGAAGGGGTGTACGCCCTCGGGGCCACGCGCTGGCAGCTGGTGAGCGAGCACCTCATCCCCTATGCCTCGGGCGGTATCCTCACCGGCGTGATCATCGGACTCGCGCGCGCCATCGGCGAGACCGCGCCGGTGATCACCATCGGCGCGCTCACCTTCATCGCCTTCCTGCCGCCGGCGCCCTTCACCATAGACCCGGCCACCGGGCAGCCGGCGGGTCTCTTCGATTGGCTGTTCTCCCCTTTCACCGTGCTGCCTATCCAGATGTTCAACTGGGTCTCGCGCCCACAGCCGGGCTTCATCCTCAACGCAGCCGCGGTGGGCATCGTCATCATCGTCGCCACCCTGGCGATGAATGCCCTGGCCATCTGGCTGCGTTACCGCATCCGCAACAAGATCAAATGGTGAGCCCATGAGCACCCCTGTCCATCCGATGGTCGGCCCAGTCAAGGCCGAGGCGAGGAACTTCAATTTCTATTACGGCCAGACCCAGGCCCTGAAAAACATCAATCTGCCGGTGGCCGAACACAAGGTCACGGCGCTCATCGGCCCCTCCGGTTGCGGTAAGTCCACCCTGCTGCGCAGCTTCAACCGCATGCACGACCTCTACCCGGGCAACCGCTACGAGGGCGAGATCATGCTCTATCCGGACAACGTCAACATGATCGCGCCCAAGGTCGATCCCATCGAGGTACGCATGCGCGTGGCCATGGTGTTCCAGAAGCCCAATCCCTTCCCCAAGTCGGTCTATGAAAACGTCGCCTACGGCCTACGGGTGCGCGGGGAAAAGCGCAAGAGCGTGCTGGACGACCGAGTGGAGCAGGCCCTGCGCAATGCGGCATTGTGGGACGAGGTGAAGGATCGCCTGAACGACCTCGCCTTCAACCTCTCCGGCGGCCAGCAGCAGCGCCTGTGTATTGCCCGGGCCCTGGCGGCCGACCCCGAGATCCTGCTGTTCGACGAGCCGACCTCGGCCCTGGACCCCATCGCCACCGCCAGCATCGAGGAGCTGGTGGCGGAGCTGCGGCAGAAGGTGACCATCCTCATCGTCACCCACAACATGCAGCAGGCCGCCCGTGTGTCGGACTACACCGCCTTCATGTACCTGGGCGAACTGGTCGAGTTCGGGCCCACCGACGAGCTGTTCGTCAAGCCGAAGAAGAAACAGACCGAGGATTACATCACCGGAAGGTTCGGCTGAACCGCTGTGCCGCCGTGGTCGGGTTGCCGCCTATACGGTGGGGGCGACCTTTGTCATGTCGATGTAACAAAGCCAGCGGCCTGTTACGCTAATATAACGGCGGACAGGATACAGGAGTGCGCATCATGGCGAACGCAGTCAAGGCCGTAGCAAGATATGTCCGCAAGAACGGCGATGAGGAGAGTGCCCGCATCCTGCGTGAGCTGTGCGAGGCGCTCGAATCCGGCCAGCCCTTCGTGTTGACCCGCCTCTACGACACCACCCCCAAGGCCTTCGAGCTGGCCATGGGGCTGCTGACCGACTGGCGTTTCGACCGCCACCTGACCGAGCGCCGCTTCGCCAAATACTTTTGTCAGCAGGACGAGGATTGATCTCGGCCGCCCTGCGCAAGGCCGTCCGCTTGAAGGTATGGGCCGCCCTGGGGTCTGCCACGCGGCCTGCCCTTGCGGGCTGGCGCGGCGTTCATTCGATCGCCATCATTGGATCGCTTTGAGCACCGCCTCCTCCTCGGTGGCGACCTGCGCCAGCACCTTGGCCGCCTCACCCTGCACGGCCTTGGCCACGTTGCCCGTGTGCATGCGCATGACCTGGACCTTGCCGTCCTTGTTCTCGAACACGGTGATGCGGCAGGGCAGGGGAGGGAGCTTTCCCTCGGCGGCTTTGGCCAGCCGTTCGTTGGCATCCTTGGGACAGGCGAAGATCACCTTCATGCGCGGGGCGTCCTTCGCCCCCTGAGCGCGCATCGCCGCCTGCACGTCCTCCACCCGCTCCACCGTCCAGCCGCGCCGCTCGGCCGCCGTGCGTAGGGCGCTGACCGTCTCCTCGAAGCCCAGGCGCGATTCGCGCAGGTCGAACATCGCCGCCATCACCTGCATCTGACGCTGCAAGGCCTCCTGCATCTGCTGCGGCGTCATCTGCGCCGGGGCCTGCGCATGGGACAAGGTGACGGTGAGGGCAGCGAGGGCGATGAGATGGCGGCCTTGCATGCGATGTCCTCCAGCGGGCTGGGTCAATGATGCGGTCTGATGGGACTGCCGGGTTTGAGCCGATAGAGGGTACCACAGTAGGGGCAGAGGACCTCGCCCTTCGCCTCGATGGGCAGGAATACGCGTGGATGCGCGTTCCACAGGCTCTCGCCCGGCATCGGACAGTGCAGGGGCAGATCCGCCTCGGTCACTTCGATCACGCGCGCGTCGTGCAGTCGGCTGGGCATGTCCATGGCGGTGTCAGACGTAGGTGAGCCAATCGCGGTGCGCCTCGGCGCGTCCCTGCACGCAGTCGAAATACAGCGCCTGCAGCCGCTCGGTGATGGGCCCGCGGCGACCGTCGCCGATGACGCGGTTGTCCAGCTCGCGGATGGGGGTGACCTCGGCTGCGGTACCGGTGAAGAAGGCCTCGTCGGCGCTGTAGACTTCGTCGCGGGTGATGCGTTTTTCGATCACTTCCAGCCCGATCTCGGCCGCGAGCCGGATGATGGTGTCGCGGGTGATGCCCTCCAGCGCGCTGGTGAGATCTGGCGTGTATAACCGGCCGCGGCGCACGATGAAGATGTTCTCGCCTGAGCCCTCGGCGACGAAGCCGTCCACGTCCAGCAGCAGCGCCTCGTCATAGCCATCCTGCTCGGCCTCGCGATGGGCGAGGATGGAGTTGAGGTAATTGCCGTTGGCCTTGGCCTTGCACATGGTGACGTTGACGTGGTGGCGGGCGAAGGACGAAGTCTTCACGCGGATGCCCCGCTCCAGCGCCTCCTGCCCCAGATAGGCCCCCCAAGGCCAGGCGGCGACGATCACGTGCACCGACAGGGTCTTGGCCGAGATGCCCATGGCCTCGGCGCCGTAGAAGGCCATAGGGCGGATGTAGCCGGCCTCCAGCCGGTTGGCACGCACCGCCTCGATCTGCGCCTGCATGAGGGTGGCCTTGTCGTAGGGCAGCCTCATCCCCAGGATGTGGGCCGAGCGCAGCAGGCGGTCGGTGTGTTCCTCCAGGCGGAAGATGGCGGTGCCGTGCGCCGTGGCGTAGGCACGCACGCCTTCGAACACGCCCATGCCGTAGTGCAGGGTGTGGGTAAGCACGTGGGTGGTGGCCTCGCGCCAGGGGACGAGCCTGCCGTCGTACCAGATCAGACCGTCTCGGTCGGCCATGGACATGTTGGGCTCCCGCATCACAAAACTAGCATTTTATTTGATCCGCGGCCGTTGCGAATACGGTCTGCCACAGCCGCAACACTGCCTGCCGCAGGGGCTCGATCGGCTCTGGCGCGCTGCGCGCCTCATGCGCCCCCTGCAGCTTGGCCGCGTGCTGCAGCCGGCGCAGCTCACGGTAGGCATCCGCCGCGGGCAAGGCGACCTCGGCCGGCAACAGCCCGAGCTCGGCGCAGCGCCGGAGCAGGGCGATGTTGCCGATGTTGTCGGTGAGGGCAGGGTAGGCATGGGCATGGGCGAGCACCAGGTATTGCACGGCGAATTCCACGTCCACCAGCCCGCCGGGGTCGTGCTTGAGGTCGAACAGAGCAGTGGGGTTGGGGTGACCCGCGCGCATCTTCTGCCGCATGGCGAGCACCTCGGCCTTGAGCCGTTCGGGCGCGCGCGGCAGGCAGAGGATCTCGCGGCGGATCGCCTCGAAGCCCTCCCCCACGGCGCCATCGCCGCAGCAATAGCGAGCGCGGGTGAGGGCCTGGTGTTCCCAGGTCCAGGCCTTGTCGCGCTGGTAAGACTCGAAGGCGGCGAGTGAGCTCACCAGCAGCCCCGCGGCACCGTCCGGCCGTAGCCGCACGTCGGTGTCGTACAACTGACCGGCGGCGGTATGGGTGGTGAGCCAGGTGATGAGTCGCTTCGCCAGCCGCGCATAGATCGCCTGCGCCTCGGGATGGTCGTCGGCGTATAGGAATACCAGGTCGAGGTCGGAGGCGTAACCGAGCTCCTTGCCACCGAGCTTGCCGTAGGCGATGACGGCAAAGGCGGGCTGTGCGCGGTGACGTTCACCCATGTTCGCCCACACCAGCCGCAACGTGGCCTCCACCAGCAGATCGGCCAGGGCGCTCAAGTGGTCGGACAGCCGCTCCAGGGACAGACGCCCGGACAGGTCCTGCGTGAGCAGCCGCAGGGTCATGGCCTGTTTGAAGTGGCGCAACGCATCCATCTGCCGCTCGGTGTCGCCCTTTAGCTGCTCGAGACGCGCGCTGAGCTCGGCACGCGCCTGTGTCCAGTCCGGCTCCTGCAGCAGGCTGCGCGCATCCAGCAGCTCGTCGAGCAGATGGGGCTGTGCCGTGAGGTATTGCGCCGCCCAGGGGCTGGCACTGGCCAGACGCGTCAGTTGCCCGAGCGCTTGCGGGTATTCCTGCAGCAGCCGCAGGTAGGGGCTGCGGCGGCTGATGGCCTCGATCAGGTCCAACAGCCGCGTCAGGGTGGCATCCGCGTTCGGTGTGCCGGCGGCCAGCTCGAGCACGGGCGGCAGCAGGGATTCCAACGCCGTCTGGCTGCTCGCCGGCAGGCTGCGGAAGCGGCTGCTGCCGGTGAACTCGATCAACCGCGCCGCCACAGCCGGCGCGTCGGCATAGCCCAGGCCGGCCAGACGCGCGGCCGCCTCCTCGGCCGGGGCGCGCCACAGCCCCGCGAGCGGATGGGCGGATTGATCCTCCTGCGGGGCGCCGAACACCTGTTCGAACAGCTCGCCCACCCGCTGCCGCAGGCGCGCTAGCCGCGCCGCGAACGCCGCCCAGTCGGGCGCGCCCATGGCCTGCGCTAGCCGCGCGCGGTCGTCCTCGGCGGCGGGCAATCGGTGGGTCTGGGCGTCGTCCAGATATTGCAGCCGGTGTTCCAGGTTGCGCAGCCACACATAGGCCTCGTCCAGGTAGCGGGCCTGCTCGGCCGGCAGATGCCCCTGGGTGGCGAGCCGGGCCAGGATGGCGCGGGTGGGGCGCTCTTGCAGCGCGGGCTCGCGGCCGCCGCGGATGAGCTGATAGACCTGGGCGATGAACTCGATCTCGCGGATGCCGCCGGGTCCCAGCTTGATATCGTCGGCGCGCTCGCGTCGGGCCACCTCCTGCCGGATCTGGGCATGCAGGGCACGCATGGCGGCAAAGGCGCCATAGTCCAGATAGCGCCGGAAGACGAAGGGACGGCGCAGGGCCTCCAGCTCATCGGCACGCTCGCCGGTCAAGACCCGGCCCTTGATCCAGGCATAGCGTTCCCACTCGCGCGCCTGGGTGTAGAAATAGTGCTCCAGCATGGCCAGACTCACCGCCAGCGGCCCACTGTCGCCGTTGGGCCGCAGCCGCATGTCTACGCGAAAGACGCGCCCGTGCGCGGTGGACTCGTCCAGCAGCCGGATCAGACGCCGGCCGAGGCGGACGAAGAACTCGTGGTTGGACAGGCAGCGCGGGCCTGCGGTCTCGCCGTCCTCGGGGTAGACGAAGACGAGGTCGATGTCGGAGGAGACGTTCAGTTCGCCCCCGCCCAGTTTGCCCATGCCCACCACCATCAGCCGCTGTGGCCGCCCGGCCGCGTCGAGCGGCTGGCCGTACACGCCGGCGAGGTCGGCGTGCAGCAAGTCCACCGCACGGGCGATGGCCAGCTCGGCCAGTGCGGTCATGGCCGCGGTGACCTCGGCGAGGTCCGCCAGCCCGGCCAGATCGCGCGTCATCACCCGCGCCAGCACCCAGCTGCGCAGCCGCCGCAGCGCCTCGCCCAAGGCGGCCTCATCGCCGGGCGCAGCCGCCGCCAGGCGCTCGTGTATCTCGCCGATGGTCACCGGCTGCTGCAGGGCGCTGGCCAGGGCGCCTTCCAACTCGGGGTCGGCCGCCAGGCGCGCGGCGAGCCAGCGGCTGTAGGCGGCGGCCTGTAGGATGGGGGCTGAAGAGCTTGACATGGTGGCAGCGGAGGGTGGAATAAAATAGTATTTTGTCCTCTTTTGCCACCTGCGCCCCAGCCCCCGTGGCGCGGCCCGACACCACACAGCCAGCGAGGAGCATCATGGCCACCATCGAGTCCATCCTGCACGAGACCCGCGTCTTCCCCCCCAGCCCCGAGTTCGTCGCCCAGGCCAATGTGCGCGGCATGGAGGGCTACCGTGCCCTGTGCGCGCGGGCGGAGGCCGACTTCGAGGGCTTCTGGGCGGAGCTGGCCCGTAGCCACATCCATTGGTTCAAGCCCTTCACGCGCGTGTTGGACGAGTCGAACGCCCCTTTCTACCGCTGGTTCGACGACGGTGAGCTGAACGTCTCCTACAACTGCCTGGACCGGCATCTGGTCACCCGTGGCGAGCGCACGGCCCTGATCTTCGAGGCCGACGACGGGGCGGTGACACGCGTGACCTACCGCGAGCTGCACGAGCGGGTATGCCGCTTCGCCAATGGCTTGCTGAGCCTGGGCGTGGCGAAGGGCGACCGGGTGGTGATCTACATGCCCATGTCCATCGAGGCGGTAGTGGCCATGCAGGCCTGCGCCCGCATCGGCGCCATCCATTCGGTGGTGTTCGGCGGTTTTTCCGCCAAGAGCCTGCACGAGCGCATCCAGGACGCGCGTGCCAAACTGGTGGTCACGGCCGACGAAGGCCTGCGCGGCGGCAAGGCGATCGGACTCAAGGCGGCGGTGGACGAGGCGCTCGCCCTGGGGGGCGTGGACCACGTGGAGAAGGTGGTCGTGTACAGACGCTCGGGCGCGGCCATCGCCTGGGGGGCGCGCGACGTGTGGTGGCACGAGCTTGTCGCCGAGCAGAGCCCGTACTGCGAGGCGGTGCCCATGAATGCGGAGGACCCGCTGTTCATCCTTTACACCTCCGGCTCCACCGGCAAGCCCAAGGGGGTGCAGCATGCCACTGGCGGTTATCTGCTCGGGGCCATCTTGTCCATGCTGTGGGTGTTCGACGCCAAACCGGACAGCGACGTGTACTGGTGCACCGCCGACGTGGGCTGGATCACCGGCCACACCTACGTCGCCTACGGGCCGCTGGCACTGGGCATGACCGAGGTCATCTTCGAGGGCGTGCCCACCCATCCGCATGCGGGCCGCTTCTGGGAGATGATCGAGCGGCACAAGGTCACCACCTTCTACACCGCCCCCACCGCCATCCGCTCGCTCATCAAGCTGGGCGCGCAGCTGCCCAAGCAATACGATCTTTCCAGCCTGCGGCTGCTCGGCACGGTGGGCGAGCCGATCAACCCCGAGGCCTGGATGTGGTACTACGAGGTGGTGGGCGGCTCGCGCTGCCCCATCGTGGACACCTGGTGGCAGACCGAGACCGGTTCCAACATGATCGCCCCGCTGCCCGGCGCGACCCCCCTGAAGCCCGGCACCTGCACCCTGCCCCTACCCGGCATCATGGCCGAGGTGGTGGACGAGCACGGCCACCCCGTGCCCACCAATGCCGGCGGCTATCTGGTCATCCGGCGGCCCTTCCCCAGCCAGCTCAGGACCCTGTGGGGCGATCCGGAGCGTTTCAAGAAGACCTACTTCCCGGCCGAACTGGGCGGCCGCACCTATCTCGCCGGTGATTCCGCCCGCCGCGACGAGGACGGTTATTTCTGGATCATGGGCCGCATCGACGACGTGCTCAACGTCTCCGGTCACCGGCTGGGCACCATGGAGATCGAGTCTGCGCTGGTGGCCCATCCGCTCGTGGCCGAGGCGGCGGTGGTGGGCAAGCCGCACGAGATCAAGGGCGAAGCGGTGATCGCCTTCGTGGTGCTCAAGCGCCCACGCCCCACGGGCGAGGAGGCGAAGCAGCTCGTGGCCGAGCTGCGCGACTGGGTGGGTAAGGAGATCGGACCCATCGCCAAGCCGGACGACATCCGCTTCGGCGACAACCTGCCCAAGACCCGCTCGGGCAAGATCATGCGCCGGCTGCTCAGATCCATCGCCCGCGGCGAGGAGATCACCTCCGACGTCTCCACGTTGGAAAACCCGGCCATCCTGGAGCAGTTGAAAGAGACTGTGTAGGCGATTCCTGCTCAGCGTGTGACGCAGGCAGCGATGGCCAGGTTTTGGCGTAGGCTAACCTGCCGCCAGGCAGGTTAAGCCGCGCAGCGGCGGCCGGAGCCAAAACCAACGATCCTGGAACGACTCAAGGAGAGCGTGTAGCGGTGGCCCAAGTGGAAACGATATGTCACCGATGGGGATCGCTGGGTTTCGGCGCAGGCTAACATCGGCGCAGCCGATGTTAAGCCCGCGCAAGCGGGCGGCCGGAGCCAAAACCTGCGATCCTGGAACAACTCAGACGGGCCGTGCACTAGGTGTCCCCGGCCATGGTCGGCGTCCGTCCCCAGAGGCGGGAGGTCGACGACGGCCGGTGCAGGGCGGCGGTCGGTGCGGGCGCGGGGCTGCCGCCGCGCCGGCTGCCCGATTCAGCGCTCCAGGGCCTCGGACCAGATCAGGGCGCGGATGTGGGCGAGGTTGACGAGATCCGGCGTGAGGCCGAGGGTCGCGCTGAGCGCGTCGATGCGTGCCTGGTCGAGGTGTTCACAGGCCTTGGCGATCTCCAGGTAGGCCGCGTAGGGTCCCCGCCCGTCCAGGAGGGCCGCGCGGATGTCCTCGGGCAGCCGCAGACCTTCCAGGGCCTGGTCCAGGGGCCGGCCGAGCAGGATGTCGAGCATGGACAGGATGCCGGTGATGAACAGTGCGCCGCGCCCATGCGTCGGCAGGTGGGCGCATTCGCCCAGGTTCTCGGCCAGGCGGGCGCGCACCAGGGCGTGCTTGAGCAAGGCCCGGCTGCGCGTGTCGTCGCGTCCATGCGTGAACAGCAGTAGGCTGAGCCAGCGGTAGAGCTGGTCGTGGCCGAGCAGGGCGAGGGCCTGGCCTATGCTGCCGATGGGCTGGCGCAGGCCGACCGCCGCTGAGTTGATGTAGCGCAGCAGCTTGAGCGACAAGGCGGCGTCCCGTTTGAACACCGATTCGATGACGGGAAAATCGGCCTGGGCCATCACCTGGTTGAGCAGGTCCAGCAGCACGCCGTGCGCCGCCCGCAAAAATCGCAGATCGGCCGTCGGGGGCTGGGCGTGGAAGGCGCCCTGAAAGAGCTGAAAGCCCAGGCGGTGGCAGGCTTCGAAGGCCTCGGGGGTGTCCACGTGGCACGCGATCAGCTGGCGTATGCCACAGCCGCGCAGGCGGATGACGCTGTGCCCCAGGCTCATGGCATTGTGCAGACGGGTATCGATGCAGGCATGGCTGTAGATCCCGCCTATGGACTCCGGCCTGCCGTCAGCCTGCGGCGTGTCGTCGTAGACCAGACCATAGCCTTGGCGGGCAAGCCGTTCGAGTCTGGGCAGGTCCGCGCCGGCCAGGGCGGCGGGGACGCTGAGCAGGGTGCGCTGCGGTTGCAGCATCTGCAGCAGCGGGGAGTCTAGGCAGGCAGGGTGCAGGTCGAGCAGGGTCAGCTTGTCGCCCAGGGCCTGCTGATAATCGAGGTCGATGACCGTGGTCAGCAGGGCCTCGCCTTGGATCTGGGCGACGTCGGTGGCCCCGGGGATGACTGGCAGCGGCACGCGCGGGCGCACCCCGAGTCGGTAGCCGACGAGGCCTCCGGCCCGGTCGAACAGGGCCTCGCGTGTGATGTAGGCAGGTGTGGCCAGCGATGCCCCGTCTGCCGCCGCCTCAGGGTCTGTATGGGGCCGCGGCGGGGTCGCCGGGTCTGCCGTGCTGCGCATAGCCGATCCGTATGGGGCCATCTGCCGTCCGTGCATGGATACCGGTTCAGGGCAGACAACGGCACGTCACGGCAAAACTTGACACCGGATTCGGGCGTCTACGGGCCGGCGGGTGAGCAGGCCTGACAGTGTGCGCACCAATAGGTCGGCCGTAAGTGGCGCCCGAGCCGGGCGTAACGGATGGGCGCACCACAGCGCAAACAGGGTCGCCCGGCACGGCGGTAGACCCACAGCTGTGGCTCATCGGGGCTGGCCGATCGGGTGCGGCGCGGACCGGGGCCGAGATTATTCCGCAGTAGCTCGCTCGCCAGCTGGTAGAGGCGGGTGAGCCGGTCGTCGTCCACCTGTCCGAGCGGAGTGAGCGGGTCCAGCCCGGTCAGGAAGAGGAGCTCGCATTTGTACACGTTGCCGATGCCCGCCGCCACGCGTTGGTCGAGCAGGACGTCGGCCATGGGTGTGCCCTCATCGAGCAGGGCTCGTGCGCGGGCGATGATCGCGGCGGGCTCGACCCTCGCGTCGAGCAGGTCGGGACCGGGGCGGGCGGTACGTCCCGCCGGGCGAATATGGGCTCGGGGTGCCAACGCCACCTCAAGCGGGTTGAAGCACGCCAGGACCTCGTCGTCGCAGTGCAATTCGATCGCGGCCTGGCTGGGTGGCCTGCGCCAGGCCTCGCCGCTGCGGTAGTGATGCCAGCTGCCGTACATGCCCAGGTGACTGCGCAGGACTTGTCCGTCGTCGAAATGGATGTAGAGGTGTTTGCCGTGCGCGTGCACGCGCTCGACCCGGCGACCCGTCAGCACGCGGGCCGGGTGACCGCGCAGGCGCACGAGACCGAGCCGCCGTCCGGTCAACAGCTCGGACAGATAGGCGGCGAGTTTGTGGACGCTGTCGCCCTCGGGCATGGGATGCGCCCGCCTAGGTGGACAGGCCGAGGCAGACGCCGGTGTGGTTGAGCCAGGGTTCGATCTGGCTGCTGGGCAGGGGTCGGCTGATCAGATAGCCCTGGACGTCGCTGCAGCCCTGCTCTTGCAGGAAGCGCAACTGGCTCAGGGTCTCCACGCCCTCGGCGATCAGATTGAGCCCCAGCCCATGGCCGATGGAGATGATGGCCTTGATCAGGGTGTGCCGGCCGACGTCGCGATCGATCTCCCAGACGAAGGATTTGTCGATCTTGAGCGTATGGATGGGGAACTTCTGCAGGTAGCCGAGCGAGGAGTACTGCGTGCCGAAGTCGTCGATGGCGATGCGTATGCCACGCGCGGCCAGGGCATTGAGCTTCTGCACGGCGTCGGTGGGGTCGTGGATGAAGAGGTTCTCGGTGATCTCCACCTCGATGCGCTCGGCCGGCACGCCATGCAGGCCCAGCACCCCCATGAAGCAGTCCACGAAGTCGGGCAGGTGCAGGCAGCGGGGGGAGAGGTTGACGGCCACGCGCGGCGGCGCGATGCCGCGATCCAGCCATTGCCGCAACAAGCGGGCGGTCTCGGCCAGGACCCACTTGCTTAAGGGGATGATCAAGCCGGTCTCCTCGGCCACGGCGATGAACTCGCCCGGCGCGAGCAGCCCCCGCTGGGGATGATGCCAGCGCACCAGGGCTTCCACCCCGCGTAGGCGCCGGCTGAGCACGTCCACCTGGGGCTGGAAGTACAGCTCCAGCTGATTCTGTTCCAAGGCGTGCTGCAGCTGATGTTCGAGGTGCAGACGCTGGTCGAGGTCGGCGCGCATGGCCTCCTGGAAATAGGCGTAACCGCCCAGCCCTGACCGCCGGCCATGGTAGAGGGCGATGTTGGCGTGACGGATGAGACCCTCGGGGGTGTCGCCGTGTTCGGGATACAGCGCTACGCCGGCGCTCAGGCTCAGCTTGTGCGTCTTGCCCTCGATCACGAAAGGGAGCGACAACTCCTGGCGGATGCGTTCGATGACCGCGGCCACCTCTTCCGCTCGGGCGATGGGTTGATTGAGCAACAGGAATTCGTCCGCGGCATGGCGGGCCAGGGTGTCGCCACCGCGCAGGCTGCGCAGCAGGCGCTGGGCGACCTCGCGCAACACGGCGTCGGCCCGGTTGTGGCCATACAGCTCGTTGATGGCGCTGAAACGGTCGAGGTTGAGGTAGACCACGGCGAAGCGCTCGCCGCTGCGCTGTGCCTGGGCGATGGCGAGTCCCAGGCGGTCGCGGAACAACTGACGGTTGGGCAAACCCGTGAGGCTGTCGTAATTGAGGTGGTGGTGGGTCCACAGCGCTGCATCGTGTTGCTCGGTCACGTCGCGGGCGATGCCATAGGTATGCACGGCCGTAGGCTCGCTGTCAGCGGCGCCCCTACGCTTCAGACCATGGCCCGCGGGGAGGGTCCGCAGCGTCACCTGGTAATGGCGGTAGCCGCGCGTGTCCAGCCGGCTGATCAGACGCAGCTCGTGGGGCAGCTGGGCCTGCGGGTGGCGGGCGTGTTCCGCTAGCAGGTAGCGCACGCGCTCACGGTCGTCGAGGTGGATCAGTTCGAGCAGGTGTCGGCCGAGCAACCAGCCGCGCTCGACGCCCAGCGCCTCCTCCACCCGGTCGTTGATATAGGTCAGATGGCCCTGGGCGTCGAGGGTGAAGATGAGGTCGGGCGAGTGGTCCACCAGGAAGCGGTGCAGGCGTTCGGATTCGTGCATGCGCTGCTGGAAACCGCGATATTCGCGTTCCAGCCAGGACTGGCGCAGCACGGTGCGGATGCGGTGGAGCAGATACTCCGGCTCGATGGGCTTGCGCACGAAATCGCTCGCCCCCAGGCGCAGGGACTCGATGGCCGCGTCGATCTGGGTCTCGCCGCTGATGATGATCACCGGGATGCGCTCATGGCGCTCGCGCACGCGGCGCACCATCTCGTGCCCGGACAGGTCGGGCAGGTTGATGTCCACCAGGAGCAGGTCGTAAGGGTCGGCCTCCACGCGCCCGAGGCCGGCGCCGGCACTCGCGCAGGTGTCGACCGACCAGCCGGCGTTGCACAACAGCGAGGCCAGGCTGTCGGCGAAGCGGGTGTCGTCCTCGACGATCAGGATGCGGACGCGCCCGTCGTCCGCAGGGGTATCATCCGCTTTGCCTCTGTCGTCCCAGTAGATCATCAAGCCTTCCTGGACCCCGCGTCACGCCGGCAGCAGCAGTTTGAAGCGCGTACCGGCGCGCGTCGTGTGGCACTGTAACACCGCACCCAGCTCTTCGGCCAGTCTGCCGACCACGCTCAGGCCGAGTCCGGCATGTCCGCCCCCTTTGCGGCTCGCCACCGGCCGGTAGAGCTGCTGCAGCACCTCCTGTGGCAGGCCCGGACCGGTGTCGGCCACCTCGATCTGCACCTGTCGCGCACCGGTGCCGTCGTGCCAGACCGAGGTGGACAGGCTAAGCCGACCGCCCTCAGACATGGCCTCGACCGCGTTGAAGATCAGATTGACGAGGATCTGCGTGAGCTTGTCGCGGTCGGTGCGCAGGGGCGGGATGGTCTCCTCGAGTTCGAGCCGCAGCTCGACGCGGGCCAGCTCCGGCCTGCCCCGGCGGCACAGCTCCAGCGCCCGGCGGATCAGGTCGTTGAGTGCCACACCCTCTGGCTCTGGCGTGTCCTGACTCTGGCCGAGCTGCTGCAGCAGGCGGCCGATGCGACGCAGTTCGTCGCGCATCAGATCGATCTCCGCGCCGGTCTCGGCGGATTGCGCCAACCGCTCGCGCAGTAGGGCCAGGTAGTTGTTGATCACGCCGAGCGGATTGCTCACCTCGTGCAGCGTCTGCCGCACCCTCAAGGCATGGCGCTCGGCGACCTCCTGTACGGCCTGCTCCAGCCGCTGCCCCTGTCTGCGCGCCTCCCCCAGACAGCGGCCGGACTCGCGGGCAAAGGCGGCGACCAGCTCCGGGCGCCTGCGCAGGGCCTCGGCCGTGTCCAGGTCCAGCCCCAGGACCAGCACGCCGAGGGCCTCGCCCTCGTGCAGCAGGGGCAGGGCGAGCAGGGCCTGGGCGTCCAACAGGTGCAGCAGATGGCGTTCGGGCAAGGCGAGGGTCCCGTCGGCGGCGGTGACGATGGCCGGTGTGCCGCCCAGGCTGCGGGCCACGGCGGAGCTGTCGGCCGGCAGCCGCAGCCGCAGCTCGCCCAGACGCGAAGTCGGATCGTGCGGGCTGTAGCCGCGCAGTTCGCCGTCGCGTACCAGCATCAGCGCGGCCGTTCGCACGTCGAACAGCAGCCTGGCGCTGCGCTGCGTGGCGGAGCCAGCGACGTCGACGTCCGCGGCGGATGGCCAAGGCAGACAGCCGGCCAGCAGCTGTGCCTCGGCCTGCCGTGCCAAGGCCGCCTCGACCGACGCGGTCGCCGCATCTTCGGTCTGCCGCGCCACACCTGCGGCGCCAGGCTCGGGCAGCCGTATGCCGAACTGCTCGGCGATCTGCGCGCGCTGGACATGCACCCGCTGCATGAGGTCTGCGCCGGCCTCGGGTGTGAGGCCCCAGGGCGCGAGATCCGGCAAATCACCCGTCGTCTGGCCGAGGCGTTCGGCCAAGTGGAGCACCTGGGTGAGGCTGTGGGCGTCGCGCACGGACGGCTCGGCCTCGTGATGGTGCCGTATGGCGTCGCAGAACAGCGGCTCGAAACCCCAGCGCTGCGCGAGCCAGGCGCCTGCCTCGGCGTGGGTGAGCCCGAAGCGGGCGCGTTCCGCTTCGATGAGCGACTGTTCGTCGGTAAGGGACTCGAACAGCGTGGCGTAATCCTGCGGCAGGGCGCACAGCAAGGCGAGCCGTCCGATGTCGTGCAACAGCCCCGCCAGATAGGCCTCCTCGCTGCGGGGATGGCCGAGCGGCGGGGCCAGTTCGCGGGCGAGCAGGGCGCAATGCAGCGCATGCCCCCAGAACGGCACCAGGTCGTGGCGGCCGCCGCCCTGGAAACGCCCGAACAGGTCCAGCACCGCCTGGTTCAGGGCGATGCTGCGCACGGTCCGGGTGCCCAGGAGGGCGATGCACTGGTCCAGATCGTCCGGTTGGCGCCCCCGGCGGTAGAGGGGTGAACGCGCCACGCTCGCCACCCGCGCGCTCAGGGTGGCATCGCGGCCGACGACGGCGGCGATCTCGGCCGTACCGGCCGCATCGTCCTCGCACAGCTGGATCAATTGCAACAACACTTGTGGCAGTGCGGGCAAGCGGGCCGCGGCCAGACGACGGCGGGTGTGTTCTGCTGCCTCCTGCGCGGTGGCCATTTCTACGGGCTGCTCGATCGGTTGCATCGTTAACGGCGGCACTGGACGAGACTTTAGCACCGACGCGCTGCATTGCATCGGCCTTAGCGACCGGTCATGCCGCCGGCGGGCACAGCCCGCCGTAATCGGGCCGAAAACCCTGGGCCAGGAGCTCGGCGTGCAGGGGCGAGTCGCGCACGTCGCGGCCGTCCACCCGGCTGAGGATGAAGCGCCGTCGGGCACCCGGCGGCAGATCGGCGAGCGCGCGCAAGGCCATGGGGAGATCGCGGCCGGGATCGTCCAGCTGGCCGGGAAAGCTCAGCAAGGCCTGCCCGCCCGGCTGCAGGTACAGGGCCAGACGACCCTCGACCAACACCACCCAGGCGCCCGGCACCCTGCGCGGCTGGGCGCCGCCGGCGGTGGATTCGGGCCAGGGCAGCAAGGCCCCGTAGGGGTTGGCAGGATCCACCGCCGCCAGCACCCGTGCGCCCGCCTCGGGCTCCTGCTCGCTGCGGCGTCGCAGGGACTCCACGGCCCCGGCGCGGGCATACTGAGTGCCGGACAGCCCCTCGACGAAATAGCCCCGCCGCACCCGCCCCCTGTCCTCCATGGCCTGCAGGACCTGGCGCAACACGGACCAGGTCACGGGGATTTGTTCGGCACGCACGGTCTCGCGGCAGACCAGGCCGTAGCGCGCGAGCAGCAGCTCGGCCCAGGCCAGGGCCTGCTCGGCGGCATCCGTTGAAGAGGGTATGAGCTCCGCCGTGAGATACCAACGCCCGCCGGCCAGGAGCTGGCTGGCATGACGGCGTCCGGCAGCGAGTGCGCCGCGCTGCAGCTGGCGCAGCGGGGCGAAGCCGTCGTTGCTGACGCGGCCCGCCCACACCAGGTCCCACAGCGCGGCCTCGAATTCACCCGGCTGCACCCCGGGCGTCAGGCGGACGACGGCGGCCTCCAGTTCGGTCAGGAACTGGGCGCCGCGCTCCTGCAGCCGCTGCAGGATGCAGGCGTGCAGGGCGGTGGGTGGCGTGTACGGGGTGGGCGCGAACAGACGCGCCACCTGCTCGCGGCGCACCAGCATGATGCGACCATCGCGGGCGCCTAGGGCGCCCGCGCCGAGCCACACCAGCTGCCCGGAATGGGCCAGGACATCGAGCTGCTCCAGCGCGAAACCGGGCAGCCGCATGGGCAGCAGCGTGCGCACCAGGCTGCTCCAAGGCAGGGCGAGCGCCTCCAGCGGCAGGATCGCCTCCAGCAGTCGCTCCGGCGTGGGTCGCACCGGTGCGCCCACCTCGCCCGCCACACCCTGCCACGCGCTCAGGTGGCGGGCGAGTGCCGCCGCATCCTGCGGTACGGCCTCGCGACGCAGGCGTGCCACACTGGCCCGTTTGAGCTGCCGCAGCACCTCCACCTCGACCCACTGGCCGTCGGCCAGGTCGGGTCGTATGCGCCCGTACTGCAGCACGCCCTCGCGCTCCAGCAGCTGCAGCACCGGCTCGACCTGGGCCGCCACCAGCCCGTAGCGTCGGGCGAGGTCTTCGGCCGTGAAGGGGCCGCGGCGGCGGGCCCAGCGGTGGATGAGCCGCACCAGCGCATCCTCCACCGGCGCCAGACAAGCGCTGGGCAGGCCGCTCGGACTCGGCACGCCCAAGGCGTCGCGATACAGTCCGGCATCCTCGGCCGCGATCCAGCGCCACTCGCCGGCGATGCTCACGCGCGCCGCCCGGCGGCTGGCGGCGAGGGCCTGCAGCCAGTCCTGCACGATGGCCGCCTCGCCCGGCTCACAGCGCGCCGCGATCTCCTGCAGTGTGAGGTCACCCAGCTGGCGCAGCAGGTCGTGCAAGGCCTCCGCGTCGCGCGCCCGCTGCCCCGGCACCAACCGCTGCAGGCGTTGCTCCACCTCGACGATGGCACCTGCATCGAGCAGCTCGGCCAGCGCCGACTCGCCCAGCAGTTCGGCCAGCATGCGTTTGTCCAGGGTGAGGGCCTGGGCGCGGCGCTCGGCCAGGGGGACATCCCCTGCGTACAGGTTCGCGGCGACATAGGCGAAGGTGAGCGAGCGGGCGAAGGGCGAGGCGGCCGACGTCTGCACCTCGCGCACGCGGATGCGTCCGGCCTGGATGTCGGTGAGCACCTGCCGCAGCCCCTGCAGATCGAACAGGTCGGCCAACGCCTGGCGATAGGTCTCCAACACGATGGGGAAATCGGCGTGGCGGGCGACCGTGGCCATGAGGCGTTGGGCCTTGATGCGCTGCGCCCACAGCGGCCGGCGCCTGTCGGCGTGGCGGCGTGGGGTGAGCAGCGCGCGCGCCGCGTTCTCGCGGAACAGGCCGGCGAACAGGGCCGTGTGCGGCAGCTGCTCGGCGATGCGCTCGGCCACCTCCTCCGGGTCGGGGAAGAGGAGCGTGCTGTCGGGCGGGCTGTCGGCGTCGGCGAAGCGCACGACGAGGCCGTCGTCGGTGTAGAGCACCTGGATGTCGTAGCCCGCCTGGACCGAGAGGGTGTGTTGCAGCGCGATCGCCCACGGTGCGTGCAGGCGGGCGCCGAAGGGGCTCAACACACACACGCGCCAATCGCCCAGTTCGTCGCGGAAGCGCTCGACGACCACAGTCCGGTCCGTCGGCAGGACGCTCACCGTCCGTTGCTCCTCGATGTATTCCGCCAGCTCCCGCGCCGCCTCGTCGTCCAGGGGGGCCTGTGCACGCAGCCACGCGGCCAGCTGCGCGTGTGCCACACCGCCGGCCGCACGCAGGAAGGCGCCCAGGGCGCGACCCAGTTCCAGGCTGCGGCCGGGCGCATCGCCGCGCCAGAACGGCAGCCGTCCCGCCTCGCCGGGTGCGGGCGAGACCAGGACGCGGTCGCGTGTGATGGCCTCGATGCGCCAGCTGTTCGCCCCCAGTTGGATGACGTCGCCCTTGCGCGACTCGTACACCATCTCCTCGTCCAACTCGCCCAGGCGTGGGCCGCCCTCGCCCAGATACACGGGGTACAGCCCGCGATCGGGGATCACGCCGGCATTGAGCCGCACGATCATGCCCGCCCCGCGCCGGGCGCTCACCCGATCACAGGCGCGGTCCCAGCTCACCAGCGGGCGGTATTCGGCCAGCTCACCCGCGGCATAGGCCCCGGCCAGCATCGCCAGCACCCCTTCGAGCAGGCTGCGGCCGAGGGCACGAAAGTTGTGGCAGCGCCGAGCGCGCTGCAGGATGGCTTCGACCGTCAGCGGCGCGGCGTCCACCCAGGCGGTGACGTGCTGGGCGAGCACGTCCAGGGGGTTTTCTGGCACGGCGATGGCCTCGATCTCGCCGCGCAGCATGCGACCGGCGATGAGCGCGCATTCCAGCAGATCGCCCTTGAACTTGGGGTAGATGCGGGCGCGGCTGACCTCTCCCACCGCATGGCCCGCCCGCCCGGCGCGTTGCAGCCCGCGGGCGACGCTGCCGGGCGAGGACAGCATCAGCACCTTGTCCACCGCCCCCATGTCTATGCCCAGCTCCAGCGAACTGGTCGCCACCAGCACGCGGATCTGCCCGCTCTTGAGGGCATCCTCCAGCTCCAGGCGGCGTTCGCGCGAAAGGCTGCCGTGGTGGGCGTGGGCGATGGTCTCGCCCGCCAGGGCATTGAGCTGTTGGGCCAGGCGCTCGCTCTGGGCGCGGCTGTTGACGAAGACGATGCTCGCGCGCGCCGCGCGCACCTCGGCATACAGCGCCGCATACAGCCGTGGCCACAGGCTGCGGGCGTGCGACTGGGGCTGCTCCAGGCCCTGACGGTAGAGCCTGGCGAGCAGGGAACCGCCCGCCGCTACGGGCGGGGCGTCGTCACCCGCGGCCTCGGCCGCCGGCATCACCACGCACAGGTCCAGCGCCGGCGGCTGCGCCGCATCGACCACGCACACCGCGCGCCCGCCGCCCAGCCAGGCGGCCGTCAGCTCGGTCGGCCGCACCGTGGCCGACAGGCCGATGCGCTGGGGCTCGCGCGGCGTAATCTCGGCCAGCCACTCCAGGCTGAGCGCCAGATGCGCCCCGCGCTTGACCGGCGCCAGTGCGTGCACCTCGTCCACGATCACGGTGTGCACGCTGCGCAAGGTCTCGCGCGCCCGCGAGGCGAGCAGCAGGAACAGCGACTCCGGCGTGGTCACCAAGATGTCGGCCGGCGCGCGCGCTTGCCGGCGGCGCGCCGGCGCCGGGGTGTCCCCGGTGCGCACATCGACCGCGATCTCACGCAAGCTCTGGCCCTGCGCCTCGGCCAGACGGCGGATACCGTTCAAGGGCGCGCGCAGGTTGCGCTCGACGTCATAGACCAGCGCCTTCAGCGGCGAGACATACAGCACTCGCACCCCGGGCGCCGCATCCGGCGGCAGGGTGAGGCAACGGTCGATGCCGATCAAGAAGGCCGCCAGGGTCTTGCCGCTGCCGGTGGGGGCGATGAGCAGGCTATGATCGCCGCGCGCGATGGCCTCCCAGCCGCGGCGCTGGATCTCCGTGGGGGAAGGGAAGGCGGCCTCGAACCAGGCCTTGGTGAGGGGGGAGAACACGGCTTCAACCCGGGGCCTTTGCGGCTATCGGCGATCGCGTGCGCTGCGGCGTGCACAAGGGAGCGCGCCCCTGACGTGCATTGGGGGTTTGCAAGACATACCGTGATATTTTGCCGTGAGCGTGTCGCTAGGCCTGCACAAAACATGTGCAACACATGCGTGTCAGCCAGATCGATGCGGCCCGCGAGACAGGCGGCTCGTGTGGTCGCATGCATTGTGTGCTGGGCAGGCTCAAGGCAGATGCGCGCCTCGTAGCTTCGACCCGAGGCTTGGCGGCAGAGGTCGCAGCCTGTTGACCGAGGCCTAAACGAACCCATCGTCGGACCCACGGCTGATGCGACCGCGCCCTTAAGCGGTCGTCGCATTGATGCTCCGGATAAGCCCGCCTAAAGGGGTTAACGGATCGACAACGATCGACAGGCCTGCGCTAGGCCTCCAAGTGTCTGCCGTGCGCCGCGACCGGGTTCTTCATGTGTTCGAGGTCGCCGAGGGCCCCGCTACCTTACCTTCGGCCTAGGCCTTGCCCGCTGCGACGGGGATCGACCGCGGTGCGCATCTATGGCATCGGCGGTGATGTTTATTCCACTCGGCCAGACCGATCGACTCTTGGCTTGCGCTTAACCTGCTCGGGCTGCTGCGGGGCTTCACCAAGCGCAGTGTCCTAAACTGTCAGGTCCCGTTGGATTGTAAACCTTCTTAATGAAGAGCTCAGGCCGTTTTGCAGACCATTTTGCGTTTGCAGGCTGCTCATCGCTTGATGGCGCGAATGCGCGCCGCGCGCCGCTCCAACTCCTGGGCCTGGGTTTCTCGTTTCGTGGCCCGATACAGGTCAGCGAGATTTTCCAGGCTTGTCGCGACATCAGGGTGCTCGCGGCCGAGCGCCTTCTCCTGGATCGCGAGCGCGCGCTTGATGAGCGGCTCGGCCTGGGTGTAGGCGCCCTGGGCTCGATAGAGCGCGGCCAGGTTGTTGAGGCTTGTCGCCACATCGGGATGCTCCCGACCGACATTCTGTTCGGCGACTTGCAGCGCCTTGCGGGCCACCACCACGGCGCGGTCATAATGGCCGGCGCGGTACAGCTCCATCACTTCCTGATTGAGCGTCTCCCACTCGATACCGGCGCCTTGCGCCTGGGCGAGCGCTGGAAACACGCCGCAGACGAGCGCGGCCAGAATGAAGGCGTAAGCGGTTACGTGTCGCATCGAGTTTCCTTTCGTGTGGCTTATCCTGCATGGCTCAATGGCCG
>JANWZL010000081.1 GCA_025054655.1 Thiobacillaceae bacterium
AGCAGCAATGCCCCCCTGGTCGAAGCGTTGGTACGGGCGGCAGAAAACGGTGAAGCGAACGGCGCCATCCGCCCTGCACATCAGCTCAAAGGGGCGGCCGCCTACCTCGGCGCCCATGCCCTGGTCGAGGCGGCCGCCGCCGCGGAGCGCTCGGCACGGGCCAACGACCTCGCCGCCCTGCGTCGAGAGGTCGAGCGTCTGCAACAGGGCTATGCCGGACTCGCCCGGCACATCCAAGCCTATCTGCAGGAGCGGGGAAGCGGCTAAAATAGGCCGATTTGCTGCAGCCCCCAGCCCATGCTCGACATCCATCTCCTGCGCAAGGACCTCGACGAGGTCGCCCGCCGTCTTGCCCGCCGTGGCCTGACCCTCGACACCCAACGCTTCCTTGCCCTGGAGGCGGAGCGCAAGGAGCTGCAGACCCGCACCCAGGAGCACCAGGCGCGCCGCAACGCGCTGTCCAAGCAGATCGGCATCGCCAAGGCGAAGGGCGAGGACGCCGCCGAGGCCATGGCCGAGGTGGTGCGTATCAACGAGGCCCTGCAGCGCTTGGAGAAACGCCTGGCCGAGCTGCAGGAGGAGCTGGATGGCTTCCTGCTCGCATTGCCCAACCTGCCGCATGCGAGCGTGCCCGACGGGGCCGACGCCGAGGCCAACGTCGAGGTGCGCTGCCATGGCGAACCGCGCCGTTTCGACTTTCCGGTGCGCGATCACGTGGACCTGGGCGAAGGGCTGGATCTGCTCGACTTCGCCACCGCGGCGAAACTGGCCAGCAGCCGCTTCGTGCTCATGCGCGGGGAACTCGCCCGGCTGCACCGTGCGCTCACCCAGTTTATGCTGGACGTGCACACCCAGGAGCACGGCTATGAGGAGGTGTACGTCCCCTATATCGTCAACGCCGACTCCATGCGCGGCACGGGCCAGTTGCCCAAGTTCGAGGAGGACCTGTTCAAACTCACCAACGGCATGTACCTCATCCCCACCGCCGAGGTGCCGGTGACCAACATCGTGCGCGAGGAGATCATCCCCGAGGAGAACCTGCCCATCCGCCTGGTGGCGCACACCCCCTGCTTCCGCTCCGAGGCAGGTTCCTACGGGCGCGACACGCGCGGCATGATCCGACAGCACCAGTTCGACAAGGTGGAGCTGGTGCAATTCACCCGCCCGGAGGACTCCTACGATGCCTTGGAAGAGCTCACCGCCCACGCCGAGGCGATCCTGCGCCGGCTGGAGCTGCCCTACCGGGTGGTGGCGTTGTGCGCCGGCGACCTGGGCTTCGCCGCCGCCAAGACCTACGACCTGGAGGTCTGGCTGCCGGGACAAAACGCCTACCGTGAGATCTCCTCCTGCTCCAACTTCGAGGCCTTCCAAGCGCGGCGCATGCAGGCCCGTTTCCGCCGCGACGGGGCCAAACCCGAGCTGCTGCACACCCTGAACGGCTCCGGTCTGGCGGTGGGCCGCTGCCTGGTGGCGATCATGGAGAACTACCAGAACGCTGACGGCTCGGTCACCATCCCCGACGCGCTGCGCCCGTACATGGGCGGTGTCGAGCGCATCAGCCCGCAGCTGTGACCCTGGCGGACCGACCCGTGCGGGCCAGCCGGCGCAGCGAGTCATGTACAGGCGATCGCCTTGATCCACGAACTGATGGCCTCATGCTGGCCTGACCGGCGGCGCGCCCTGCACAGGCCTCTGGCCCGCAATGCTGTCCACCGGCCGACCCTGCTCCGCCGGCAGGCGCACTGGGTCTGGGGCGAACGGCACGAAGTGGAGCGTCTGCAGGCGCGCCATCCGGCCGTGGACGAGCCCAGCCCATGCGAACGCTGGCACCGGCAGATGGCCCTGCGTGCCGTGTGCCATGCCCTGCTGCTGGAGTGGGGCGACACAGCGCGACGCTGGTGAATCACCGGGCGGCGGTAGTCACAGCCGGCCTCATTCTCCGCCGCCCAGTTTCTGGAAATAATCCGAGTACTTCTCGTCTTCCAGCCGTTCGCGGTTGGCCTCGAATTCGGCGCGCATGCGCTCGGCCTTCTCTTTCAGCCGCTGCACGCGCCTTTCGTAGGCGCCGGGGCGCTCGGTCAGGAAGGGTTCGTTGAACAGGACCTGCTTGAGGAAATTCATGGCGAAGTCGAGCAGCTTCTCGTCGTCGGCCACGATCTCGGCCATGGTCTCGACCGGCACCTCATAGGTGTCGTTGAACGAGGGGCTGATGACGAAGGCACGAAAGCGGTCCAGGTCATAACTGGCCATGAAGAACAACTGGTTCGACAGCGGTGTGGGCCGGCCGATGGAAGGACCGGCGGACTTGCGCTTGAGCACGAGCTGCCGCCAGGCACGACCCTTCTCGTCGTATTCCGCCACCCCTTGTTCCTGTCGGTAGGCGTCTATGGTCAGTTTGCGCCCTTCCAGGTGACCCAGACAGGTCTCCTCCTTGACCAGGGCATAGGCCTGGCGGTCCACATACTCGTCCTGCCGGCGTAGGGACATCAGCGCCAGCGGGTAGTAACGGCAGGCGGTGGGGCGGTCCTCATAGACGCTGCAGCCTTCGGGCACCATGAACTGGCAGGCGGTGCCGCCCTCGACCGCGCGCAGCTTCACCCCAGGCATGCCGTCCTTATCCATCTCGTAGGGGACGGTGTAGCGCTGCAGGAATTCGCCCGAAGACAAGCCCAGGCGGTTTTTGAGCCGCAGGATGTCGTAAGGGGTGAGGGTGATGTCGATGTTGCTGCAGCAGACGTTCCAGCACTTGACACCGCGGTGACAACGGAACTGGATCACGTGCTCGCCACCGAGCAAGTTCGGCATCACGGGGGCGGCGGGGATGGGGGAGTCCTTGGCCAGGTTTCTGAATTTGGCGTCGTAGTCGTCCATGTCGTGGAGGGGGTGAGGGGTGAGGAGTGAGGGGTGAGGAATGATTAGTGAGGTGTGATGAGTGAAGAGTGAAAAGTTAGAGTTGGTTAGAGTTGGGGAAATAAGCGGAGTTCATGGCGACAGCGGTCTTCGGCCACGAGCGGAAGAAAAAACCGGGCGCCAGGCGCCCGGTTTTTTGGCCTTACACCGTCCGCTTCAGTGCGCGGCGGGTTTGAACAGCTTCGACTTGTCGACCAGATCGACGTGGGCGCGCTTGAACACGGTCCACTGCTTGGTCTTCTTGTCGTAGATGGAGTTGACGAAGCACTTCCAGTTCTGCTCATCGATGAAGTTCTTGTCGGCGCGGTAGTAGAAGCCCGGATAACGGGTCTCCTCGCGGAACTGGATATGCTTCATGTGCGCCTCGGCCGTGAGGATGCGGTGGTAGTTCTCCCAGGCCCGCAGCAGCTCGTGCAGGTCTTTGGCGCGCATCTTCTGCGCATCCTCTTTCAACATGGCCAGCTTCTCTTCCGCCACCTCGAGCATCTTGGCGTTGGTGGTGTAATAGGTGGCCACACCGGCGACGTACTCGTCCATGATCTTCTGCAGACGGAACTGCAGCATCTTGGGCGTGATGTAGTTGGGGTTGACGTCGATGGCAGTGGTGTAGTCCTTGAACTCGAGGTAGTTGCGCACCGGCTTGTAGATCTCTTCCACCAGCTCTTCCACCGGGGTGTCGAGCTCGGGCTTGAGGTCCTTGTGGTCCAGGCAGTACTTGACCATGGCCTTGGCGGCGATGCGCCCTTCGGCATGCGAGCCGGAGGAGAACTTGTGGCCCGAGGCGCCCACGCCGTCGCCGGCGGTGAACAGCCCCTTGACCGTGGTCATGCCGCGATAGCCCCAGTGCCAACCGGACGGCAGATGGGCCGGGATCTTGTCCTTCTCGGGATGCAGCTCCTCGGTGGGCGCACCCACGTCCTCGGGCCCGGATACCCAAATGCCGCAGCAGCCGGAGTGGGACCCCAGCAGATAGGGCTCGGTGGGCATCAGCTCGGAGTTCTTCTTCTCCGGCTCGATGTTCTCGCCGACCCAGATGCCGCACTGGCCGACGCACATGTCGAGGAAGTCTTCCCAGGCCTCGGCCTCGAGGTGTTTGACCTCACGCGGAGACAGGGTCTCGCGCAGCTTGGCCAGCGCGGTGACGGTGTCCATGTAGATCGGACCGCGACCCTCGCGCATCTCCTTGAGCATCAGGTGGTTGCGCAGGCAGGAGGCGGGCACGGCGGCCTGGCCATAAGGCGGGTATTCGTCCAGCAGATGCTTGTTCTTCTGCATGTACACCTCGCCGAAGGCGTTGGTGGCCTGGGCCTTGAACAGCAGGAACCAGGCGCCCACCGGGCCATAGCCGTCCTTGAAGCGGGCAGGCACGAAGCGGTTCTCCATCATGGTCAGCTCCGCCCCGGCCTCGGCCGCCATGGCGTAGGTGGAGCCGGCGTTCCACACCGGATACCAGGCACGACCGGTGCCCTCACCGACGGAACGCGGACGGAAGATGTTCACGCAGCCGCCGGCGGCGAGCAGGATGGCCTTGGCCTTGTAGACATAGACCTTGTGCTCACGCACGGAGAAGCCCACCGCACCGGCGATGCGGTTGGGGTCGTTCTTGTCGTTGACCAGCTTGACGATGAACACCCGCTCCTGGATGCGGTCCATGCCCAGCGCCTTCTTGGCCGCTTCGGCGACGATCCACTTGTAGGACTCGCCGTTGATCATGATCTGCCACTTGCCGGAGCGCACCGGCTTGCCGCCGTCCTTCAGCGCCGGCAGGCCCTGGGCGCCGTCGTGACGCTCGCCGTTCTCGTCGGTCTTCCAGATCGGCAGACCCCACTCCTCGAACAGGTGCACCGAGTCGTCGACGTGGCGGCCCAGGTCATAGGCCAGGTCGTCGCGGGTGATGCCCATCAGGTCGTTGGAGACCATGCGGGCATAGTCGGCCGGGTCCTGCTCGGGACCGATGTAGGTGTTGATGGCCGACAGACCCTGCGCCACGGCACCGGAACGGTCCATGGCGGCCTTGTCCACCAGCTTGATCTTCAGCTCCACGCCGGCCTCGGCCTTGGCCGCCTCGGCCCAGCGCATGATCTCGTAGGCGGCCCCACAGCAGGCCATACCGCCGCCGATCAGAAGGATGTCAACCTCTTCCTGGATGACTTCGGGATTGCCAAATTCACCAGCCATGTGTCTTTACCTCGTGAAAATCAAGCCTGTTTGCGGATGAGTTCGGCCGGGTTGCCAGGACGGTAGCCCTTGGCATACTCGGTGGTGAAGAAGCCCGGCTTGGTGATGTCGGCCAGCTTGGGCATCGGCTTGCCGCCGTAGGGGTCGATCGAGCCCTCGGGCGTGGTGCGGATCGGGAACTTAAACCGCTTGAGCGTGCCGTTGCGGAACTTGATGGTCCACATGATGGAGTCGGAACCGCGCAGCGGCTGCACCTGACCGCCCAGAGGCACGATGTCGGCGTAGTGACGCACCTCGATCGCCTGCTGCGGGCAGATCTTCACACAGCTGTAGCACTCCCAGCACTGCTCCGGCTCCTGGTTGAAGGCCTTCATGGCCCAGCCGGTCTCGGAGCCGTCCTTGTCCAGCTTCATCAGGTCGTGCGGGCAGATGTACATGCAAGCGGTCTTGTCCTGACCCTTGCAGCCGTCGCACTTGTCGGTACGAACGTAGGTAGGCATCGAATGACTCTCCTTGTTAGCTAACAATCCGCGCTCGCGGCGCGGTCCTGCGAATGCCGGGCCCGACCGTGGCCGGGGCCAATCGTACGCTTGGCGATCCGCTTCTGGCAGGCCCGGGGTCCGTGCAATCAGGCGGCCGAATGCCCCTTGAGCTCGACCTTCACCTTCTCATGCTCGGCCAGGCTGGCGTAATACCGCTTCAGCACATCCGCCACCTCGGGACGGCTGAAGGTGGGCGGCAGGTCCTGGCCTTCGGACAGCATCGCCCGCACCTTGGTGCCCGACAACAGCACACGATCCTCCTTGCTGTGCGGGCAGGTGCGCATGCTGGCCATGCCGCCGCACTTGTTGCACCAGAAGGTCCAGTCGATCTTCAGCGGCTGGGTCTCCAGCGAGCCGGCGGGGATCTCGTCGAAGATCTTCTGCGCATCGAACGGCCCATAGTAGTCGCCCACCCCGGCATGGTCGCGGCCGACGATCAAGTGCGAGCAACCGTAGTTCTGACGGAACAGAGCGTGCAGCAGCGCCTCGCGTGGACCGGCGTAACGCATATCGAGCGGATAGCCGGCTTGGATGACGGTGCCTTTGACGAAATAGTTGTCGATCAGCACTCGGATCGCCTCGGTGCGCACCTCGGCCGGGATGTCGCCGGGCTTGAGCTTGCCCAGCAGCGAATGGATCAGCACCCCGTCCATCGTTTCGATCGCGATCTTGACCAGATACTCGTGCGAGCGGTGCATGGGGTTGCGGGTCTGGAAGGCGGCCACGCGCGACCAGCCCAGCTCCTGGAAGCGGGCCCGAGTCTCGGCTGGGGTCATGAACTGCTCGCCATACTTGGCCTTGAAACCACCATCGGACAGCACCTTCACCGGGCCGGCCAGGTTGTACTTGCCCTGGGCCATGACCATCTTCACCCCGGGGTGTTCGAGGTCCGTGGTCTTGTACACCTGCATGCACTCGTGCGCCTTGTCGATGGTGTACTTCTCGGTGATCTTCATGGTGCCCATGATCTCACCCGACTCGCCATCGACCAGGGCCACCTCGTCGCCGGCCTTGATCCCCTCGTCATCGGTCGACAGCGTGATGGGGATGGGCCAGAACAGACCGCTCGCCATCTTGTAGCCATCGCACACCCCCAGCCAGTCGGAGTGGGTCATGAAACCGTCGAGCGGGGTGAAACCGCCGATGCCCATCATGATCAGGTCGCCGGTCTCGCGCGAGGTCATGCGTACCTGCTTGAGCGACTTGGCGCGCTCGCGCTCCGCAGCCAGCGCTTCGCCCGTGAGCATCAGCGGCTTCAGCTCGCCGCCACCATGGGGATTGACGAGACGGGACATAAAGGCTCCTTTGATCGTTGAACGGGTATGACGATCCGACTGGCCGGGCAGGATAGCATCAAGCCAGGGCAGGAATGATCAAAGTTATTTCTTTGTAAATAAAGTTTTTGGATGTTCCTGTCCTTTGTCCGCGGCCGCCTCGGGCCGTCTGGACCGGCGGTTCATGCGGCGGGTGGGCTGGTGGGCAGGCCCGCCGATACGGTCCGGGCCCTCACCCAGCTGTCGGCCAGGGTCAGGGGCGTCAGCGCCACTTTCGCGCTAACATAGACCCATCGCCCCTGTGTACGGTCCATGCGCCTGCTCCTCAGCCTCGCCCTCGTGCTCACGCTCGTCACCGGTTGCGCCACCGCTGCCATCCAGCGCAAGGATGGCAGCCGCAGCGAGCGTCCCTGGCGGCCGCACGATCTGGCCAAGAGCGAGGTGGATCTGATCTGCGAACTCACCCAGCGCGAGGTGCTCGCCGGCCTCAAGCTGCTGACCGAGAAGCTCTACCGCCGCAATCCGCAGGAGTACCGCAAGGCCGGGCTCGCCAGCGTCGAGGCAGCCACCGAGCGGGTGTTCGAACATACGCGCACCGGCCCGGATGGGCCACTGGCCAGGATCGATTGGCGCCACGGCATCACGCTCGCCTTGAGCGAGGGTTATGCAGGCGACCGCGTGCACCTGTTCATGCAGTCGCTCACTGCCATGATCCTGGCGGCCTATGAATACAAGACCGAGTTCTATTTCACCGACCAGCTCGACGCGCAAAAGCTCTACAACAGCGCGCGCAACCTGGAGGTAGCGGTGTGGAAGCTGTCCAACGCCCGCCTGCCCGACGGACGGCTCGTGCTGCTGACCAACAGCATGGAGGGCGGGGTGCAGAACCTCTCTTTCGAGCGTGAGTTCGGCAAGCTGATCGCCCGCCAGGACCTCATCGCCCTCATCGTCGCAGACCGCGGCAACCGCACCATCAACCGGGTCGTGCACGGCCTGGTGTTCCTGCCGCTCTGAATCGCCCCGCGACCCATACGACCGAGGAGTGAACCATGGACCTGATCCTATGGCGCCATGCCGAGGCCCACGATGGCAGCCCAGACCTCATGCGCGCATTGACCGACAGGGGTCGCCGCCAGGCGCAGAAGATGGCGCACTGGCTCAAACCGCGGCTACCCGAGGCCTGCCGCATCCTCGTGAGCCCCGCCACCCGCGCTCGCCAGACGGCCGATGCCCTGGGGCTGGATTACGAGGTGGTGGAGGCCATCGCTCCCGGGGCGGCACCGCAGGCACTGCTCGCCGCCGCCGGTTGGCCCGACGCCGCACAGGCAGCCCTACTGGTAGGCCATCAGCCGGCCCTGGGGCAGGTGTGGGGCCTGCTCATGTGCGGTGAGGCACGGGAGTTGAGCGTCAAGAAGGGGGGAATAGTGTGGCTCACCAACCGCCTGCGTGAGGGCGAGTTGCAGACGGTGGTCAAGGCGGTGATGACGCCGACGCTGGCGTGAGCCTTTGGCCACGATTTTGCCAGTCACGGAGGGACCTGTAGGAGCGGCGAAAGCCGCGACAAGACTTTTACTGGACCAAAGGAGGGGATAGATGGGGGGTCGCGACTGTCGTCGCTCCTCATGTATCGCGACTTTCGTCGCTCCTCATGTATCGCGACTTTCGTCGCTCCTACTTTAGGCCGTGCTTGGCCAGCAGGCGGTAGATGTTGCGCTCGCTCACCCCCAGGATGGCGGCCAGGCGCGCGCGGTGGCCGCCGTATTTCTGATACAGCTGCAGCAGGTGCTGGCGCTCGATCTGCTCCAGGCTGGGCTCGGCATCAAACTCCAGACGATATGTCGTTCGCACCGTGGGGACGTGTTCGAATACGAA
>JANWZL010000079.1 GCA_025054655.1 Thiobacillaceae bacterium
TGTCGGCGCCCAGCGGGATGTCATGCTCCCAGCGGTAGAGCTCGCGCATCTTGAGCAGGAAGGTGCATAGAGTGAGGTCGCCCGCGTATTGCGCGTCGGAGATGTCGCAGTTGCGCTGCACGGCGTTGATGAGTGCGGCCAAGTCCACACGCCGGTGGTGGACGGCGGCAGCAGTACACATGCGCGCATCGGTGTCGGACATGGCGGTCTCCGCTACAATAACCGATGAAATTACTCGGATTATAGGTCGGCGCGGAGACGAGAGTCACCCCATGCGTTATTGGCTGATGAAATCGGAACCGTCGGAGTACAGCATTGACGACCTCGTGCGCGACGGTGTCTCACCCTGGTTCGGCGTGCGCAATTACCAAGCGCGCAACTACATGCGCAACGAGATGGCGATCGGCGATGGGGTGCTGTTCTACCACTCCTCCTGCGCACAACCCGGTATCGCCGGCATCGCCGAGGTGGCGAGCCGCGCCTATGCCGACGCCACCCAGTTCGATCCGAACTCCAAGTACTACGATCCCAAGGCCACCCCCGAGCGCCCGCGCTGGTTTCACGTGGACGTGCGCATATGCCGCAAGACACGGCTGATGTCGCTGGCGGAGATGCGTTCCTATCCGGAGCTGGCTGACATGCGCGTGCTCGCGCGCGGCAACCGGTTGTCGATCACGCCGGTCACCCCGCAGCAGTGGCGCTTCATCCTCGACCGGTTGGACCGGCCGGCCTGAGCGGGCGTACACCGGCAGCGTTTGCACCCCCGTGTCTCTACTCGCGATCTACCTGGCCATCGGTCTGGTGGCCGGTTTCATCGCCGGGTTGCTGGGCGTGGGCGGGGGGCTGGTGCTGGTGCCGGCGCTCGCCTGGGTGTGGGGTGAGGCCGGTTTCCCTCCGACCCACATCATGCATTTGGCGTTGGGGACCTCGCTCGCCACCATCGTCTTCACCTCGGTCTCCAGCCTGCGTGCCCATCACGCACACGGTGCCGTGCGTTGGGAGGTGGTCGGCCGCATTGCGCCGGGCATCGTGCTGGGCACCCTGGCCGGCAGCCTGGCGGCGGCATGGCTGCCCGACTGCGGGTTGCGCGTCTTTTTCACCTTGTTCCTGTTCTATGCCGCCACCCAAATGCTGTTCGACCGCAGACCCGTCGGGCGGCACGCACTGCCGGGCCGTGCCGGCCTGACGGCGGCGGGTGCCGTGATCGGGCTTGTCTCCAGCTGGGTCGGCATCGGCGGCGGCACCCTGAGCGTGCCCTTCCTCACCTGGTGCGGGCTGCGTCTGCAGGAGGCCATCGGCACCTCGGCCGCCATCGGGCTACCCATCGCGGTCAGTGGGGCCGTGGGCTATGTCGTCTCGGGCGCCATGGTCGATGCCCTGCCGGCCTGGAGCCTGGGTTTCGTCCACCTGCCGGCACTGGCCGCGATCGCTGGCACGAGCATGCTGGCCGCGCCCTGGGGGGCCCGGCTGACCCACCGCCTGCCGGTGACGCGGCTCAAGCGCCTGTTCGCTGCTCTGCTCTACCTGATCGGCCTGCGCATGCTGTGGGGCGTGCTCGCTTGAGCCGCAGCGTGCGCATCAGATGATGTCCAGGTGGCTCAGGGCCGAGGTCTGCGGCCCCTCACGTCCTTCCTTGTGCAGTTTGATCTTGAGCCGCAGGTCGTTGAAGGAATCGGCGTTGCGTAGGGCGTCCTCGGCGCTCACCAGGCCCGCCTTGTACAGGTCGAACAGAGATTGGTCGAAGGTCTGCATCCCTAAATCGCGCGAGCGGGCCATGATGTCCTTAATCTCGTACATGCGCCCTTCCTTGATCAGATCGGCGATCAGCGGCGAGTTGAGCAACACCTCCACCGCCGGGATGCGGCCCTGGCCGTCCTGCCGCGGCAGCAGCCGCAGCGAGACGATGGCCTTGAGGTGCATGGCCAGATCGAGCAGGACCTGATCGCGCCGGTCGCGCGGAAAGAAGGACAGGATGCGGTCCATGGTCTGGCTGGTGTTGTTGGCGTGCACCGTGGACAGGCACAGGTGACCGGTCTCGGCATAGGACAGGGCGTATTCCATCGCCTCCACGTCGCGAATCTCGCCCAGCATGATCACGTCTGGGGCCTGGCGCAGGGTGTTCTTGAGCGCCACCGCCCAGCTGTCGGTGTCGGTGCCGATCTCGCGCTGGCTGATGATGGACTTGCCGTGCGTGTGTATGAACTCGATCGGGTCCTCCACCGTGATGATGTGTTCTTGGCAATTTTGGTTGCGATAGCCGATCATGGCCGCCAAGGTGGTGCTTTTGCCGCTACCGGTGGCGCCCACCACCAACACCAGACCCCGCGGCACCAGTGCGATGTCCTTGACGATGGAGGGCAGGTTGAGCTCGTCGAGCTGGGGGATGCGCGTGTTGATGCGGCGGATGACGATGCCGACCCGGCCCTGTTGGCGATAGGCGCTCACCCGGAAGCGGCCGA
>JANWZL010000083.1 GCA_025054655.1 Thiobacillaceae bacterium
ACCATGCGCGAGATCACCTCGGCGGCGTCCTCCACCGGTTCGCCCCGCCCCAGCTGGGTGTCGCGGGTGTTGAGGTAGATGGCGGAGCCCCCGAGCTGGTGCATGCCCGCCTCGAAGGACAGACGCGTGCGCGTGGAATGCTTCTCGAAGATCATGGCCAGCGTCCGGTCCACCAGCGGGTGGTAGGGTTCGTAGCGCTTGAAGCGTTGCTTGATGATGCGCGTGCGGCGGAACAAGTACTCGTACTCTGCCCGCGTGAAGTCCTTGAACTGCAGGAAGTGGCGCACGGGCATCATGCGCCGGCCCCCAGAAAGTCGCGGATCAGTCCGGCCAGGCCGCGGGTGAGCAGGGCCGCCTCTTCGGGCCTGAGGATCAGCGGTGGCAACAGGCGCACCACTCGCTCGGCGGTGACGTTGATGAGCAGTCGCGCCGCGCGGGCGCGTTCGACCAGCTCAGCGCAGGGGCGGTCGAGCTCGACGCCGATCATCAGGCCCTGGCCGCGGATCTCGACCACCCCGGCCACCCCTTGCAGGCGCTCGGCGAGGTCTGCCCGGATGAAGGCGCCCACGGCCTCGGCGTTGGCGAGCAACCCCTCATGCTCGATCGCCTCCAGCGTGGTGAGGGCCGCCACACAAGCGAGCGGGTTGCCGCCGAAGGTGGAGCCATGCTTGCCGGGCGTGAACACCTCGGCCGCCGCCCCACGGGCGAGACAGGCGCCAATGGGCACCCCCGAACCCAGGCCCTTGGCCAGGGTCATGACATCGGGCAGGATGCCCGCATGTTGATAGGCGAACCAGCGCCCCGTACGCCCCACGCCGCATTGCACCTCGTCGAGCATCAGCAGCCATTGCTTAGCGTCGCACAGCTCACGCAGGCGAGAAAGGTAATCGGCCTGCGGGATGTTAACCCCGCCCTCGCCCTGGTAGGGCTCCACCAGCACGGCGACGATGTCGTTGCGTTGCTCGGCCAGACGCTGCACCGCATCGGCATCGGCAAAGGGTACGCGGACGAAGCCGGTGACCAGCGGCTCGAAGCCGGCCTGTACCTTGCGGTTGCCGGTAGCCGAGAGGGTGGCCAGCGTGCGGCCGTGGAAGCTCTTCTCCATGACCACGATGGCGGGGTTGTCGATGCCGCGCTGGTGGCCGTACAGTCGCGCGAGCTTGATCGCCGCCTCGTTGGCCTCGGCGCCGGAATTGCAGAAAAACGCCCGCTCCAGCCCGGAGAGCGCACACAGCCGTTCGGCCAGGCGCTCCTGCTCGGCGATGCGGTAGAGGTTGGAGACATGGATCAGGCGGGTAGCCTGCTCGCACAGGGCGCGGGTCAGCCGCGGGTGGGCGTGCCCCAGACCATTGACCGCCACCCCGGCCACGGCATCGAGGTAGCGCTCACCCTGCGTATCGTACAGCCACACACCCTCACCCCGGACGAAGGCGATCGGCTGCCGGGCATAGGTCTGCATGAGGTGGTCGGCCATGAGGGTCTTCCTGTTCGACACGGGCGAAACGGTTATCTTAACCGTCCGAGCGTTCAGGAAAAAGCGTGCGGCCGCGGAGCGGTGCAGGCTGTCCACAAAATTTGTGGACAAATCTGTGTATAACCCTGTTATCGTCCCTGGCAACCGTCCACCGATACGGCCCAAGCCTGCGCGGGGCAATTTTTTGTGCGACCCGGTCCACTCAGAAAATCATCAAGTTACAAATTTCGCCGGCATTTCACGGGCATAGGTGGAAGTTTTCATACAGGGGCGATGAAAGTGGGCATAACTGCAATCGTCCAGGCTGCGGTTGCCGGCCCCGGGCGACCCACGACTGCCCTTCGGCTTGGTGCACAATGCCTGTTGCGATTGGTAGTCATGACCTATGCGCACGCCACTGCTGGCGTATTAACATAGCCGTACTCGCCCGGTTGCCCGCCGCATGCGGGCTTCATGCGGCCTGACACAGGGCCCGATCCGGTCTGCCCCACATCAGGCCGTACAGCCGCCGGCAAGCCGGGGGGCACCCTTTCAGACCACCATCCAGGAGACGACGCATGACCAAACTCAAACAGGCCCTGTCTGCGCTGCCCCTTGCGCTGGCCCTCGTCGGCAATGCCAGTGCATCCAAAGCCCCGGAAGACATCCTCGACGAGCTCATCGCCAAGACCAAGAACGACCCTTACCTCACGCAGAGCCCGCAAAACCGCATGATGATGCCGGACAACCCGGCCTATGAATGGGCGGCGGAAGGGGAGAAGCTGTTCAAGCAGCCGCGCGGTCCCAAGAACGCCTCGCTGGAGAAGTGCGACTTCGGCAAGGGCCCCGGCGTGCTCAAGGGCGCCTATGTGGAACTCCCCCGCTATTTCGCCGACACGGGTCGGGTCATGGACTTCGAGTCGCGCCTGGTCCACTGCATGAAGACGCTGCAGGGCTTCACCGACAACGACCCGCAGATCAAGGTGCGGCACGGCGAGAAGTCCGACATCATGAAGATCACCACCTATGTGGCCATGCAGTCGAACGGCATGCCCTGGAACCCGCCCATGAATCATCCGCTGGAGAAGGCCATGCGCGATGCCGGGCGAGAGCTGTTCTTCCGCCGCGCCGGGCCGATGGACTTCAACTGTGCCACCTGCCACCTCAACCCCCCGGGCACCCGCATCCGCGCCTCGGTGCTGCCCAACGTCAAGATCGGCGAGGAATGGACCAAGGCCGTCTCCTGGCCGGCCTGGCGCGTTGGGCATGAGGCCGTGCGTTCCAGCCAGCATCGGGTGCTGGAGTGCCTGTGGCAGATGCGTTACCCGAACATCATGCCGGACTCCGACGTGCACATCGCCATCATTTCGTTCTGGACCGATGCCGCGCGCGGCCAGCCCGCCATCCTGCCCGACATGAAGCGCTGATCGAGACACGACGAGGAAGGAGATTCCGACATGTTGCACAAAGACCCGATTGCCCATGCCGTCGCGGCCGCCCTGCTCACCCTGTTCGCCGCCGGCTGCACCGCCACCGGTCCGCAAAAGCCCGAGGATGCCAAACCGGCGCAAGCGGCGCCGGCCAAACCGGATTACACCAAGATGACGCCGCGGGAGCTGGCCGAATACTTGGTCTTCCAGTCCGGCAGCTACGACCTGGCGCAGCCGACCCAGGAGGGGACCACCGGCCGGGACCGACTCACCCAGGACGAGGTGCAGAAGGTCTGCACCGAGGTCGCCCGCTCCGGTAAGGACATCGATGACAAGACCGCGGAGCGCATCAACAAGCTGTCCATGGCCACCATCAAATACCCCGAGGGGGGCATCAAGCTGGGTGACTGGCGGAAAGGGCGCGACATCGCCTGGTCCGGTTTTGGTTTCCGCACCGCGCACAACGTGGACGACCACAGCCGCGGGGCGCCCGGTGGCAACTGCTACAACTGCCATCAGATCGGTCCTGACCGCACGGGTGGCACCATCGGCCCCAGCCTGACCGGCTACGGCAAGATCCGCGGCTCGAGCCCGGAGATGCTCAAATACACCTACGAGGTCATCTACAACCCCCACGCCTATTTCGCCTGCACGCAGATGCCGCGCTCGGGCGCCAAAGGGCTGCTCACCCAGCAGCAGATCCTGGACGTGATGGCCTATCTGTTCGACCCGGAGTCGCCGGTCAACAAGTAACGCGGACGCTGCCGCATCCCGTCCCAGGCCGCCGGTTTTCACCGGCGGCCTTTGTTTTCATGGCCCCACCGCGAGCCTCCGGCGCCTGCAGCCCGGCGCTCGATCAGGTTCGCTCGCCCGTGTGACCATGCGGGTTCAGTCCTTGGGTGCAGATGGCGAGATAATAGAGGGGTCATTGACAGGATGGTGGATGATGAGCGGCAAACGCGCCCTGGTCGTGGACGATTCCAAGGTCGGCCGCATGACCATGCAGAAAAAGCTCGAGGCCTTGGGCCTTGCGGTGGACCAGGCCGAATCGGGCCCTGCGGCCCTGGAGTATCTGCGTACGCACCGGCCCGATGTGATCTTCATGGATCACATGATGCCGGAGCTGGATGGTCTGGAGACGACGCGGCGCATCAAGGCCGTTCCTGCCACCCGCGACATCCCGGTGATCATCGTCAGCGGTGCCGACGAAGCAGACTTCGTGCACCAGGCCCGTGCGGCCGGGGCGCTCGACGCGATCACCAAGCCGCCCGAGGCACAGGCGTTGCAGCGGGTGCTTTCGCGCCTGCCGGACACCACGGCTGTGCCGGCTGGCGCTACGACACCACCCGCAGACGTACCCGCCGAGACGAGCGATCAGACCGCACTGCAGCGACTGATCGAGACGCTCATCGCTCAGGCCCTCGAGCGCCAGCGCACGCAGTGGCGCGAAGAAGCGCGCACCGTCTTGGAGGCGGAGATCGAAAACACACGTCAGTTGCAGCGCGATTGGCGCCAGCGGGTCGAACAACGCCTCGACGAGGCGCTCGCCAGGTTTGCCGCAGGGATGGAGGAAGCGCGCATCTGGCAGAAGGACCTGCAGGGGTTGCGCACACAATTGGCCGCCCTGCGCCAGGACGAGTCCGACCAGCGCTGGCAGACTTTGGCGCAGCGGATCGGGGAACTGGAGCAGAGGCTGTCCGACCTGCAGCAAGAAGCGGCGCAACAGCGGCAGTCACTGGCATCGCAGCTCGATGCGGACCTGCGGGCTAACCTGCAGGCCCTGTTGCCGGCCGAGCTGTCGGCCCGGCTGCACGAGGAGAGCCGGTCATGGGAGGAACGGTTGCACAGACTGCACGCAGAGCTGGAATCGTGGGCTGCTCAGTACCAGACCCTGGCCGCAACCCTGCAGCAGGTCCAAACCCTTGCGTCCGACCCGGCCGACTGGCAGCACGCGATCGAATCGCGCCTGCAGGGCCTGGAGCAACGACTCGCCCAGCCCATACCCACCCCGCCCCCACCCGCATCACGGGAGGAATATCAGCGCCTGGAACGCCGGTTGCGGCAATTGGGCTGGGCCACGGCCGGGGGCGCGCTCGCCCTGCTCATCGGCCTCATCTTGCTGGCCGTCTGAGCGCAGACTCAAGGTCGTGCGCCATCAGGCACGAAACGCAGCACGTTGCCGTTGATGCAATAGCGTTTGCCGGTCGGTGGCGGGCCATCGTCGAACACATGGCCCAAGTGGATACCTGAGCTGGCGCTGCGGACCTCGATGCGGCGCATGCCGTGGCTGAGGTCCTCATGATAGGTGAGCGCCCCCGGTACCGGCTCGAAGAAGCTGGGCCAACCCGTGCCGCTGTCGAATTTGCCGTCGCTGCGAAACAGCGGTGCCCCGGTGATGGGATCGACATAGGTGCCGGGGCGCTTCTCGTCCAGGTGTGAGCCGGTGAAGGGCCGTTCGGTGCCCTGCTCGAAGGCGATGCGCCGCTGCTCGGGGGTCAGCAGCCGATACCCAAGCCACCGCCAGAAGCGGGCCCTGTCACCGTCATAACCGGTGTAGCGCGCGACTTCGCGCCCACGCTCGAACAATACCATGGTGGGGGTGGCGAACAGCGGCCGCTCCAACACCCAGCCCGCGGGTGCCAGGGCGCCGAATGTGCGCACCACCGGCACAGGCGAGCGCCAGGACTGCAGGACCTCGGCCTCGAACCGTTTGCAGGCGGGGCAATCCGGCGCCTCGAACACCACCAGTTGACGTTCATAGACCAGGGCCCGGCCATCGAGTGTGGACCTGGGTCCGCTGCCAGCGTCTGACGCCCCCTGCTCGCGGGGGTACTTCACACCGGTGCCGCCCAGGCCGCAATAACCTTTGGGGTTTTTCTTGAGATAGTCCTGGTGGTAGTCCTCGGCGCGGTGATAGACCTTGAGCGGGGCGATCTCGGTGACGATGTGGCCGTAGCCCGCCTGGGAGAGCGCACGCTGATAGACCTCGCGGGTGGCGCGCGCCACCGCGGCCTGGGCCACGTTGCGGTAATAGATGGCGCTGCGGTAGTTGCTGCCGATGTCGTTGCCCTGACGGTCGCGCTGGGTGGGGTCGTGGTTCTCCCAGAAGGCGATGAGCACCTCCTGCAGACTGATGCGGGCAGGGTCGAAACTGACCTTGACCACCTCGGCGTGGTTGCGCTTGTGGCTGCGCCCGGCCCGCAGCAGC
>JANWZL010000093.1 GCA_025054655.1 Thiobacillaceae bacterium
AGCAGCGCGAGCGTGATCTGTACCGCGAGTAGCTCGGGCAGGGCGCCGTAGTCGGCCGGTTTGACCACGGCATGGGTGACGGGATCGAGCACCTGGCGCTCGACCACCCAGTGCTCGTTCAGATACTTGGTGCCCAGTTGCGAGGCCGACAGGGCCAGGTTGGTGAACGAGGCCATCACCGCGAAATAGGTGGCCTTCAGGTGGGCTGGGGCGCTGTTGGCGATCCAGGCCAGCATGGGGATCATGGCGATCTGCCCGAGCGGTGACTCCAGCGCGGTATCCACCAGCACGATGAAGCGCGCGTCCACCACGCCGCCTGTGACCCGCGCGGTCCACTCGTGCAGCCCGTGTACCAGGCCCAGGATGGGCAGGGCCAGCACGAAGCCGGCCAGGGTCAGGAACCCCACCACATAGGCGATGGAGCGCTCGGCCATGAAGCGGCGGAAGAGGAACATGCCCAGGAGGGCCAGCGTGCTGCCGATCAGGGACAGCACCGACAGGAAGCGCTGGTCGAACTTGAGCTCGTCGATCATCCACCAGGTCAGCCCCGGCCCCGGCCCCGGCACGGCGCGATAGACGAAGATGATGAGCGCGGTGCCCAACAGGGTGGTGCGTGCCGCCGGTTCCAGGCTGCGTGTGAGGCGCCAGATGAGGAACAGCACGATGGCCATGGAACCGGCGAAGACGATCTCCTCGCCGTAGTCCACCCCGTTCAAGCCCACACCGAGGCTGAAGAGGACGAAGACCAGGCTGCCGCCCAGGATCCAGCCGTTGGGGCGGGTGGGCTCGTTACGGCCGCTGATGAGCGCCTCCGCCTGGTCGCGGCTTAAGCCTCGTGCCAGCAACCGCCGCAGTTCACGGCGTTTGAGGATGCTGGCGATCGTCACACCCAGCACCGACAGCACCGGGATCACCAGGGCCATCAGATAGACGTCCAGGTAGCGCTGCGCGATCTGCTCCTGCGGCAGGCCCTCGACGTCGTCGAAGACATAGAGGTTGATCGCCGCCACCAGCACGCCGCCACCGACCACCGCCACCCGCCCTAGGGTCTGCATGGTGGTGTGCATGAGCTTGCGGCTGGCCGGGTCGATGGGCCGCCCCGCCTCGTCCACGCGCGGCACCGCCTCCACCGTCATGGCGTCGGCCACCACGTCCTGCAGCACATAGCCGATGGGGGCGAGCAGGGCGGAGAGTACGAACCAGGCCTCGGCCGACATCACCGCGGTCATGGCGGCGCGGTGGCCGATCAGCCCCACCATGATCAGCAGGCTCGCCGCGATCAGCCCCGCCCCCAGCCACACGAGCAACGCCTTCCAACGCCAGATCAGGTCCACGATGTGGCCCAGCGGCATCTTCAGCGCCCACGGCAGCCCGGCCCAGAAGCCCAACGCCGCCAGGAAGGCGGCCGAAAGGCCCAGATACTCCTTGACGAAGAAGGTGCCGACGATGCCGGTCAGCCCCGACACGCCGGCGGCCAGATAGACCATGAGCGGCGGCAGATAGCCTATCCTCAGCTCACGGGCGAGCTCCAGGACGTTGCGGTCGAACCAGCGATACAGGGCGCGGGACATCAGTTCAAGGTGTGAGGGCGGTAAGATGCAGGGCGGACACGAACATCACGGCCGCAGCGGCGGGCAGTTCCGTACGCAGCGCTGCTCGCTCACCCGGCGGCCGCCACAGGCCAGGATGCAGGCCTCGTTTTGCAGCAGGCAGCCGCAGTCCTCGACGCAGCTACGCTGGCGCAGCTCGGCCTCGATCTCCTGCCGCGTGGGCCGGCGAGGGGGAGGGCCCGGCAGCCACCATGGATCGTACCATGGCGCATGCCACCAGGGGTCGTACCACCTGAGGCGGTGTCGCCAGTTAAACCACAGATCGAACTGCAGGTGACGCAGGTCCGCCGCATAACGGTCGAGCGCCTGCGCGTAGCGCTGTAGCGCCTCGGCGTAGCTCTCCTCCACCCGCGGTTCGAGCGCGGCCACGCAGGCCGCGTAATTGCGGCCGCAGTCGGCCTGGCAGTCGGAGAGCCGCTCAGCGCACTGCGCCGCACAGGCCCGGCCCGCCGCGTCCGTGGGCAGCTCCAGCCGGGTGACGGTCTCATAATGCGGTGTGGCGCAGGCGGCCAACAATCCCGCCAGTCCCAGGCCGAGCAGGGTGAGCGGCAGGTTTGGGGCTGTGGACCGCTGCACGCCCACCCCGGTGAGGCTCAGAGCCACTCCCAGGCGGAGAAACACGCCGCCTGACCACAGCAGGACCCGCGCTCGTCGAGCAGGTTCCACACCGTGGCCCCCAGCACGCGGAAGCGCCGTCCGTCGGCGGTGATGCGCACCCCGCTATAGCCTTCGGCGTAACCCTGTCGGGCGACCTCGGCGAGCAGTCGGGCGCGCTCGGCCTGCGCCAGCGGCTCGGCCGACAGCCGCGAGGGCAGGCCGACGAACTGCCCCCAGTCACGCCCGAACAGGCGTTGGGCGGCAAGGTTGGCGTAGGTGAACGAAGGGTCGGCCGAGGTGTCGTGCGACAACACGACGATGGGCGCATGATAGAGCGCACGCGCCGCCTCGACCGCTGTAACAGCCGGGGCGATCAGGTCGCGGCCGGTCCAGTGCCGGTACGAGCGCAGGATGCACTGGGCGTGGGCGGCGAGCCAGTCGTTGTCCGGTGCGGGCTGCGCGGCTGTCATGGCGTTCAGGTGAAGACCGTCAGCACGCCGGTGTAACCGTACAGCCGGTTGCGCGAGATCTCGCCGTTGGCGGCAAAGCCCACCAGGGGGATGTCGCCCAGGCGCGCGCGGATGATGCCCAGCTCGGCATCGCGCGCGCCGAACATGTGCTCGCCGCG
>JANWZL010000019.1 GCA_025054655.1 Thiobacillaceae bacterium
GATGGTCTCGGTGATGAGCGGTTCCAGGTCGGCGATCTGCTGTTTGGCCTCCAGTTCGAGCTTTTCCTTGGCCGCTAGCTCGTCGCGCGGGGCGACCCAGATGACGTTGCCCGTGACCCGTTTGTCCAGACCCTTGGCGCGCAGGATGATGTCCAAGGCCTGGTCCCAGGGCACGTCCTTGAGCCGCAGGGTGATGTTGCCGCTCACCGTGTCGCTGGCGATGATGTTCAGGCCCGTGAAGTCGGCGATCACCTGCAGCACGGCGCGCACTTCGACGTTCTGGAAGTTCAGCGTGAGCTTCTCGCCGGTGTAGCGCGGGCGATCGGCGGCGAGGCCCTGGCGCGGGTCGGCGGCGGGTTTGAGTTCCAGGATGAACTGGTTGCCGGTCTGGTAGGCGGAGTGCTCCCAGTGTCCGCGCCCCTCCACCCGCATGCGGGTGTTCCTGCCCTGCTCGACCGTCTCGACAAGGGTGGCCGGGGTGGCGAAGTCGGTCACGTCCAGCCGCCGGCGCAGTGCGGTGGGCAGGGCGGTGTTGAGGAAGTCCACCTGCAAGGCGCCGCCGCGCTGACGGATGTCTATACCCACGCCGGGGTCGGTGAGGCTGACGATGATGCGGCCTTCGCCGTTGGGTCCGCGCCGGAATTCGACGTCGCGGATGGCGTGCTCGCGTTTGGGACCGCTCTCGGCGAAACGCGTGGGTGCGGGTGTGTCGGGATTGGCGGCCTCGCCGCGCACCACCACCAAGATGTGGTTGCCTACGGGGCGCACCTGGTAGCTGGCTGGTCCTTTGAGGTTGAGGACCACACGGGTGCGATTGCCGGCCTGGATGACGTCGTAGCTGCGGATGACGCCGGCGTCGAGCGCCTCGGTCAGGCGCGCCCCGTTGGTGTCGGGCAGATCCAGGACGATGCGCGGTGGGTTGCTGACCGAGAAGTGGATGGGCTCGCCGGCCAGCGGCGCATCGAGCGCGATCTTGACCACCTGGCTGTCGTTGGCACCACGCGACACACTGACCGACTTGAGGATGGCCGCCTGGGCCCAGCCGGCGAGGCTCAGGCACATGAACAGGACGGCTGCCCAGTCGGGCAGCAGGCTGCGATGGATGGCTCGAGTCATGTTGGATTCCTCATGTTTCATTCCTGCAGGCTCAGGCTGGCGGTGGTCTGGATCCAGTCGCCCACACCGTCCTGGACGGTCTCTCGGATCTGGATGGCCGTGTCGCTGATGGCCGTGACCACGCCGAAGTTCTGGCCGATGCGGCTACCCACCCGCACCTGGTAGATGGCATTGTCGGGCGTGCGCACCAGGGCGACGAGTTGACCGCCGCGTTTGAGCGTGCCCACCATGCGCAGGCCGTCCAAGGGGAAATTCTCCAGGTACTCCCTCGGCCGGTTCATGTCCGGGGCGGGCCCGCCGCCGCTGCCGGCCGGCCGCAGATTGCGCGGTGAGAAGGGGTCGGCCAGGCCGGACGGATCGTAGCTGAAGACCGTCGGCGCCTTGACCACCGGCAGGGGGTCGAGCTTCTCCTGGCTGTCGCGTCCAGCCTCCTGCAGGAATTGACGCAGGTCGCTCATGTCCTCGCCGGCGCAGCCGGTCAGCAACAGGACGGCGAGGCATGACAATACGGGCAACTTCATGGTTTCTTGTCGTCCTTCTTGTCCTTGCCGGCCGCCTCCAGCTCCGCCTCGTCGAGGTAGCGGTAGGTACGCAGCGTGGCCTCCATGACGAGCCCGCTGCCTTCGCTCACGGGGTTGAGGCTCACGTCGTGCAGCGTGACGATGCGCGGCATCTGCGCCAAGTCGCTGACGAACCCGGCCATGTCGTGGTAGTCGCCCTTGACGCGGACGGTCACCGGCAGGGTGACGTAAAAGTCCGCCAGGGCCTCCTGACCGGGGCGGAAGAGTTCAAACTCGAGTCCGCGGCCGACCCCGGCCTGGTTGATGTCGGTCAGCAATGCATCCATCTCGGCCTTGTTGGGCAGTTGGCGCAGCAGGGTGGCGAGCGAGCGTTCGAGGTCGGCCAGGCGCATTTTGTAGGCCTCGTAGTGGATGGCCTGGCGCCGTTTCTGGGCGTAGGTCTCGCGCAGATCGGCCTCCTCGTTGCGCAGCCGTTCCACTTCGGCCATGCCGTCGGCCCATACCAAATAGTAGCCCACCCCTACGACGGCGAGGAACAGCAGGACCAGGGCCACCAACCGCACCGGCAGGGGCGCCCGCGCCAGGTCCTTGACGTCGAGCGAGCGCAGTTCGTTGAGGTCCATGCTCAGGTCTCCGTCCTGCTGAGCTTGACCGTCAGGGTGAATTCGACCGCGCGCAGCTTACCCACCGTGGCGCTCTTGACCTCGACCAGATTGGGCGCTTCGAACCGCGGCGAGGCCTCCAGATTGCGCATGAAGTTGGATACCCTGGCGCTCGACTGGGCATAGCCCTGCAGCGTGAGGGTGTCGCCGGTCTGTTTGAGGCTCTTCAGGTACACTCCGTCGGGCAGCTGGCGCGCGAGCTGGTCGAACATCAACACCGCCTCGGCGCGGTTGACCTGCAGCGACTCCACCACCTGCTTGCGATCGAGCAGGGCCTTGGTCTTTTCCTTCAGCGTCTTGATCTCGGCGATCTGTTTGTCCAGTCCGGCGATCTCCTGGCGCAGCAGCTCATTGCGCCGCTCCTGCAAGGCCTTGGCGTCTTCGATCAGCACGTGCCCGACGAAGACCACCAGCAGACCGAGGGCGGCCGCCGCCAGCGCGGCGAGCGCGAGCAGGCGCTGCTGTTGCGCGCGCTTGAGCTGGCGATGCGGCAGCAGGTTGATGCGGATCGTGCTCATGCCGGGTCGAACCTCCGCAGGGCAAGGCCGCAGGCGACGATGAGGGCGGGCGCATCGGCGGCGAGCTGGCGCGCCTTGACGTGGCTGGACACCGCCATGCGGGCGAAGGGGTTGGCGATGAGCGTGCTCGTCTGCAGCCGGCTGTGCACGATGTCGTCCAGACCCGGTATGGCGGCACAGCCACCGGCGAGCAGGATGTGGTCGATCGCGTTGTAGGCGGTGGCGCCGAAAAACAGCTGCAGGGCGCGGCCGATCTCGAGCGCGAGCGCGTCGAGGAAGGGTTGCAGGACCTCGGACTCGTAACTATCGGGCAGCAGGCCCTTGCGTTTGGCATCCTCCGCGTCGTCCTGGGACAGGTCGTAGCGGCGGGCGATCTCCTGCGTGAGGGTGTGGCCGCCGAGGGCATGTTCACGCTGGTAGACCAGTTCGCGGTCGTGCACCACGCTCACGTGCGTGGCGTGTGCGCCGATGTCGATGATGGCCACGGTCTGGCCGCGCCCCTCTTCCGGCAGCTGGTGGGCCATCTGTTCGTAGGCGTTGAGCGTGGCGAAGCTGTCCACGTCGACGATGACCGCCTTGAGCCCCACCGCCTCGGCCAGGGCCACCCGCTCTTCCAGCCGTTCGCGCCGGGAGACGACCACCAGCGCCTCGTTGTCGGCCGGCGACTGCGCCGCTGGCCCCAGGATCTGCCAGTCCAGACTGACTTCGTCCAGGGGGAAGGGGGCCATCTGGTTGGCCTCGGCCATGACCCGAGTCTCGATGTCCGCCTCGCTGGCGTCCTTGGGCAGCAGGATCTTCTTGGTGATCACCGCCGCGCTGGGCAACGCCAGGGCGACCTCGCGCGTGCGCGTCTGCATCGTCTGCCAAGCCTCGCGCATGGCCGCCTCGACCGCCTCCGGCTTGGCGATGCTACCGTCGCTCACCGCATCTCTGGGCAGCCGTGCGATGGCGTAGCGCTCGACGCGGCGCAGGTCACGGCTGCTCTGGGCCAGTTCGAGCATTTTTACCGCCGATGAGCTAATATCGACCCCGATGAGGGGCCGGTCGCGGCGGAACAAGGCGCTCAGCTGCAAGTGAAATTTCCTTCCCTAGAAGTAGATTAGCTATGGTTGCTTGAGACCCCGCTTTAGATCGTAGCAGTAAGCTGTTATTTCCTACAACCCGATTGGATCACTTTTTTTGACGGCCGCGCTGTGCAGCCGGCCACTATGCCATGTTTTCGCGTTGGCTCTGGTATTTCGCCGCGGCGCTCGTCGGTGTCGGCCTGGCGGCGGCGGCCGTGTTGGGTCTGGCGGCCGCATTGGTCTACCCCACCCTGCCCAGCCTGGAGGCGTTGACCGACTATCGGCCCAAGGTGCCCCTGCGCATCTATACCGAGGACGGCGTGCTGCTGGGCGAATTTGGTGAGGAGCGGCGAGCGGTTGTAAGGCTGGCGGACACCCCGCTCATCCTGCGCCAGGCCATCCTGGCGGCGGAGGACGAGCGCTTCTACAAACACGGTGGGGTCGACACCCTAGGGGTGTTGCGGGCGGCGCTCAGTAACATCGTCTCCGGCGGCGTCAGAGAGGGCGCCTCCACCATCACCATGCAGGTGGCGCGTAATTTTTTCCTGACCTCGGAGCGGACCTTCCGGCGCAAACTCAACGAGGCGCTGTTGGCGATCAAGATCGAACATGCGCTCAGCAAGGACGAGATTCTCGAGTTGTACATCAACCACATCTATCTGGGTCAGCGGGCCTATGGCTTCGCTGCGGCCGCCCAGATCTACTACGGCAAGCCGTTGAAAAACTTGAGCCTGGCCGAGGCGGCCATGCTGGCGGGGCTGCCGAAAGCACCTTCGGCCTACAACCCGGTGGTCAATCCCGCCCGCGCACAGCTGCGACAGCGCTATGTGTTGGGGCGCATGCTGGAGCTGGGCTACATCAGCCCGGACGAATACGAGCGCGCACTCAAGGAACGGTTGCGCGTGCGACACTCGCCGCAAGGCTTCGAGGTGCCGGCCGACCACGTGGCGGAGATGGTGCGCCAGTACATGCATCAGCGCTACGGTGATGCGATCTATGTGAGCGGCATGCGGGTGTACACCACCATCCGCCGTGATGAACAGCTGGCGGCGGCAGAGGCGGTGCTGGCCGGGCTCACGGCCTTCAACCGGCGCCGGGGTTATGCCGGGCCGGAGGCGCAGTGGGACCTGCCGGCCGAGGCCAAGGCGGCCGAGGCGTTGCTGGACGAGCGGCTGCCCGAGCTGCAAGAGGTGGGCGGCATGCTACCCGCCGTGGTCTTGGCGGTGGAGCGCAAGCGCATCCTGGCGCGGCTGGCGAACGGCGAGGAGATCGAGCTGGGTGCGGCCGAACTCAAATTCGCGCAAAACTTCCTGTCCAACGAGCTGCCGCCGGGCAAACGGCTGCGGCGCGGCTCGGTGATCAGGGTGGTGCGGCTGGACGGCAAGACCTGGCAGCTGACCTATCTACCCAAGGTGCAGGCGGCGCTGGTGGCGCTCTCGCCCCAGGATGGCGCGATCCGAGCGCTGGTGGGCGGCTTCGATTTTTCGCAGAATCAGTTCAACCGCATCACCCAGGCCTGGCGCCAGCCCGGTTCCAGCTTCAAGCCCTTCATCTATTCCGCCGCACTGGAGCGGGGGCTCACCCCCGCCAGCGTGGTCGAGGATGCGCCGCTGCAGCTCGACCCCTTTGAGACCGGTGGGGTACCCTGGGAGCCGAAGAACTTCGACGGGGTGATGGACGGCCCCATCACCCTGCGCGACGCCCTGCGCAAGTCCAAGAACCTGGCCACGCTGCGGGTGCTGCAGGCCGTCGGGATCGATGCGGCGCGTCAGCACGTGGCGCGCTTCGGCTTCGACATGACGCGCATCCCACCCTACCTGACCATGGCCCTGGGGGCCGGCGAGGTCACCCCGCTGGCCATGGCGGCCGCCTACAGCGCCTTTGCCAACGGCGGCAACCTCGTGCGCCCCTGGCTGATCAGGCGCATCACCGACCAGCACGGTCGGGTGCTGGAGGCCTTCCAGCCGCCGGCGGTACAGCGCATCCTCGACCCCCGCAACGCCTTCATCATGACCACACTGCTGCAGGACGTGGTGCGCCGCGGTACCGCCACCGCGGCCCTGCGTCTCAGACGCAGCGATCTGGCTGGCAAGACCGGCACCACCAACGACCATCGCGATGCCTGGTTCGCCGGCTATAACCCCTATCGCGTGGCGGTGGCCTGGGTCGGTTACGACCAGCCCCGTCCCATGGGTGGGACGGAGACGGGCTCGGTGGCGGCGCTGCCGATCTGGATGGGCTACATGGCGCGCGCATTGCGCGATGTACCGGACCAAGCCTACCCCATGCCCACAGGGGTGATCGTGCGCCGCATCGACCCTGCCAGCGGTCGCCTCGTGGCCGAGGGCGCGGACGGCATGGCGGAGTATTTCTACGAGGAATTCGCACCCGCAGAGCCGGCAGCAAGCGCCGGCCCGGCCGAAGAGGCGCCCGCATTGGAGCCGGCGCCCAGCCCGACGGCACCGCCGGTGCGCAACTACGGCGACTGACCATGCCCCCGAAGAACCTCTCCCCCCGCCACGCGCAGATGCGCATCCGCATCGCCCAATTGGCGGCGCAGCTGATGTTGGAACACGGCATCCGCGACTATGCGCTGGCCAAGCGCAAGGCCGCACGCCAGCTGGGTGCGCCGGAATCGCACAGCCTGCCCGGTAACGAGGAGGTGGAGGCGGCTCTGCGTGCCCACCAGTCGCTCTACCGCCCCGATGAGCACAAGGTGGTGCTGGAGACCCTGCGCCGGCAGGCCCTGGCCGTGCTGCAGAGCTTCGCCCGCTTCGACCCGGTGCTGGTCGGCGGTGTGCTCAACGGCACCGCCACGCGTCATTCCGACATCGAGATCGAGCTCTATGCCGATTCCAGCAAGGAGTTCGAACAGCATCTGCTCAACGCGGGGATCGCCTTCAAGGTCAAGGATAGGGGTGGTGCCCAGGTCTACCTGTTGTATGCCGAACCGGCCGACGTGTGGGTGCGCATCCTGCCGCGCGAGCAGCGGCATGCCGGCGGGCGCGGCCGGCAGGAGGGACCGCGGCGCATGAATGCGAAACAGCTGGCGGCCCTGCTCGGGGAGGAAAAGCAAACCGGTTAGAATAGGGGCGGATCGGGTCGGCCCTGCCTGGGGATGGGTCTGGGAATGGGTCGAGGCCTTGAGCGTGGTGTTCAAGACGGTCGACGGACTTGACGATATAGAAGGGCGTTACCGTGCGCAGCGACACAGGCACGAGCCCTGACCGCCACCGGCGGTGCGACTGCGGCAGGCTAGGTGCCGGCTGGCTCGGGATACTACCGCGGGTGTGGCCTGCATACGCCAGGGGAGATGGCCCCGCCACTGCGGGCAGGGCGCCAGTGCCGTGTCCGTCGACCCGCCCATGCCGGACGCTGCGGCCTTGCAGCGCTGTACCCGCTGATGCGAACCAGGGGGGAATTTCGCCTTGATGATCCGTTTCTTTCGCCATTACGTGCCGGTGAGCATCCTGCTGCTGGTGGCGTTGGAATTCGCCTTGTTTTTCTTCGCCAGCCAGTATGCCGCCCGCCAGTTCGGCCCCCTGGCGGGGCCCGGCACCGGCACGGAGCTCGCTGCGCTGTTGCGGCCATGGCTGTTCGCCAGCGTGATGACCCTGATCATCTCCCTGTTCGGGCTTTATGACGGGGAATGGACGCGCGGGTTGCGCAGCCTGCTGATGCGCGTGGGCGGGGGTTTTGCGTTGGCGCTGCTGGTGTTCGCGACCGGGGCCCAGCTCGTGCCGGGCCTGTTCGCCCGCGAGGAGGAATTGCTGGTGGTGATCCTCATCTCCGGCCTGGGGGTGCTGGCCACCCGGCTTGCCTTCCTGCAGTGGGATAGCGCCGAGAGTTTCAAAAAGCGGGTGCTGGTGCTGGGCACCGGCAGCCGGGCGGCGAAGATCGAGGAGATGATCGCCCGCGGCCAGGCGCAAGGTCTCAACATCGTCGGCTACCTGCCGATGGGGGGTACGCACCACTATGTGCCGCACGACCGCATCCTGGACGACAGCGGCAGCCTGCTAGAGATCGCCCAACGCCACGGCATCGAGGAGATCGTGGTGGCCATCCGCGAGCGGCGCGGCGGGGGGCTACCCATCGCCGAGCTGCTCGAGTGCAAATTGGCCGGCGTGCGCATCATCGACCTGCCCTCGTTTTTCGAGCGCCAGACCGGCATCTTGCCGCTCGAATCGATGAATGCGAGCTGGCTCATCTTCGCCGAGGGGTTCTATAGTGGTACCGCGCGCGACGTAGTCAAACGGGCGTTCGACCTGACGGTGAGTGCGGTGCTGCTGCTCATCACCCTGCCCCTCATGCTGCTCACCGCGCTCGCCATCAAACTCGACAGCCCCGGCCCGGTGTTCTATACCCAGCAGCGCGTGGGACAGTTCGGGCGCATCTTCACAATCTACAAATTCCGTAGCATGCGCGCCGATGCCGAACGCGACGGGCAGCCGCAATGGGCGCGGGTCAACGACGACCGTACCACGAGGGTGGGCCGGTTCATCCGCCGCACACGCATCGACGAGCTACCCCAGATGATCAACGTCTTCCTCGGTCAGATGAGCTTCGTTGGCCCACGTCCCGAGCGGCCCTTCTTCGTGCAGGAGCTGTCCGCCCAGGTTCCCTACTACAATGCCCGCCACAGCCTCAAACCGGGCATCACCGGCTGGGCCCAGGTGCGCTATCACTATGGCGGCAGCGTCGAGGACGCCATCGGCAAACTGCAATACGACCTGTATTACGTCAAGAATCATAGCCTATTCCTCGATCTGATGATCCTGCTGATGACGGTACAGGTGATGGTCTCGGGCAAGGGCGCCCGCTAGGCGCGCGGGCGCCCGCTCATCCCCATGTCGCTCGCTGCAGTCACCGTCAGCTACGGCATCGGGGCGCTCGCCTTCGCCATACCCGCACTGCTGATCGTGCTGCAGCGCAGCGCCCGGCCCGAGGCGCCGCCGCTTGCCCTGCCGATGGCGGTGAGCGCCTTGTGGCTACTCGCCGTGAGCCTACAGCAACCGCTCGGCCTCGGGCCCGGCCTCGTCGTCTTGAGCGAGCTGGCCCGCAACGCCGTGTGGTTCGGCTTCCTTGCCCGCGGCCTGCGCCGTTTGAGGCCGGATGTAGAGCTCTCGCCCTGGTTGCGGCAGATCCTGCTGGGGGTGGTGCTGCTTATCGCCCTCAGTCTGACCACACAGCTCGCCTACCTGGTCGCCCCCGGTCCACGGCTGGCCTATGTCGGGTTGATCGTCCTCCCCACGCTAATGGCGGTGGCGGGCATGGTGCTGGTCGAGCAGTTCTATCGCAACGCGCGGGTGCAGGACCGCTGGGGCATCAAGTTCCTCTGCCTGGGCCTGGGCGGGATGTACGCCTACGACTTCTACCTCTACGCCGAGGGGATGCTGTTCGGCGAACCCTCGGCGATCGCCTGGGCGGCGCGCGGTCTCGTCCACGCGCTGGCCGCCCCCCTGATCTGGCTGTCCTACGGCCGGCTCACCCAATTCCTGCCGGTGGCGATCTCGCATCGCATGGTCTTCCATACTATCACCCTAGTGGGCGCCGGCGTCTATCTGCTGTTGATGGCCGCCGCCGGCTACTACATCCGCGTCTTCGGTGGCGAGTGGGGCGAGTTGCTACAGTACGCCTTCCTGTTCGGTGCCGGCGTGCTGCTGATGGTAGTGGTCTTCTCGGGTGCGGCACGGGCACGCCTGCGGGTGTTCCTGTCCAAGCACTTCTTCCGTTACCGCTACGACTACCGCGAGGAATGGCTGCGCTTCACACGGCTGCTGACCAGCGGCGAGCCGGGGCAGCAGGTGTGCGAGCGCTCGATCGAGGCGATCGCCCGACTGGTGGACAGCCCTGCCGGGGTACTGTGGCTGCGCCGGGAGGACGGGACCTTCCATCGCGCCGCCTATTGGAACTGGTCGGATCTCAGCGGCAGTCTGCCGGCCGATGCCCCCCTGGTGCGCTTTCTGGAGCAACGCCAGTGGGTGATCAACCTGGACGAATACCGTTCCGACCCCTCTAGCCTGGCGGACGTGGAACTGCCGGACTGGATCGCGCAAAACCCACGCGCCTGGCTGCTGATCCCCATGCTGTGGCACGACCGGCTGCTCGGTTTCATGGTGCTGGAACATTCCCTCGGCAAACTGCGCTTCGACTGGGAGGTGAGCGACCTGCTGAAGACCGCTGCGCGCCAGGCAGCCACCAATCTGGCGCAGATGCAGGCGGCCGAGGCGCTCACGGTTGCGCGACAGTTCGAGTCTTTCAACCGAGCAGCGGCCTTCGTCGTGCACGACATCAAAAACCTGGTGGCGCAGCTGACGCTGCTGTTGGCCAATGCGCAGAAACACCGGCACAACCCCGAATTCCAGGACGACATGCTGGCCACCATCGAAAGCTCGGTGGCGCGTATGAACCGTATGCTGGCGAAGCTGAGCAACCGCAGTGAGCACGCCACGAGCGGCGAGGTGGAGCTGGCGGGCCTGCTGCAGGAGGTGGTGGCCAGCAAGAGGGGCTACGGCCTCAAACCGCGGCTGCACCTCGCCCACACCGGCTTGCACGTGCGCGCCGACCGCGAGCGGCTCGCCCGCGTGCTGGGACACCTGGTGCAAAACGCCATCGAGGCCACCCCTTACACTGGACGAGTGGATGTTAAACTCAGCCGCGACCAGCACCATGCGGTGATCGAGGTGGAAGACACGGGCACGGGTATGGACGCGGCCTTCATCCGCGACAAGCTGTTTAGGCCCTTCGTCTCCACCAAAGGCACCGGCATGGGGGTCGGCACCTATGAGTGCAAGACCTATATCGAAGAGTTGGGCGGCGACATCGGGGTGACCAGCGCACCGGGGCAGGGGTCGCGCTTCACGGTGCGGCTGCCGCTCGTGTCGCAGCAGGTACAGGAGGCGGCATGAACGAGAAGGCGAAGATCCTGCTGGTCGAAGACGACGTGGGGCTGCAGAAGCAGATCAGATGGAGCCTGGACGACTATGAGGTCCTCACCGCAGGCGACCGCGAGACGGCACTGGCCCAACTGCGCCGCCATGGGCCGACCGTGGTCCTGCTCGACCTGGGTCTGCCGCCCGACCCGGATGGGGCCACCGAGGGCCTGACCGCCCTGCAGCAGCTACTCGCCCTCGCCCCTGGCACCAAGGTCATCGTCATCACCGGCAACCAGGACCGCGCCAACGCCGTGCAGGCCATACGCCTGGGGGCGTTCGACTTCTATCACAAACCCTTCGACGAGCAGATCCTGCGCATCATCATCAACCGCGCCCTGCGGGTGGCCGAGCTGGAGGCGGAGAACCGCCGGCTGGCCCTGGCGCAGCGTGCCGAGCCGCTGCAAGGGTTGATCACCGCCGACCCCGAGATGCTCAAGGTCTGCCGCACCATCGAGAAGGTGGCGCCGAGCGATGTCACCGTGCTGCTGCTGGGCGAGTCGGGCACCGGCAAGGAACTGCTGGCGCGGGCGCTACATGCCCTCTCGCCGCGTGCCAAGGAGCGCTTCGTTGCCATCAACTGCGCGGCCATTCCGGAGAACCTGCTGGAGAGCGAGCTGTTCGGCTACGAGAAGGGGGCCTTCACCGGCGCGAGCAAACAGACCCTAGGCAAGATCGAGTACGCCCACAAGGGCACGCTGTTCCTCGACGAGATCGGCGATCTGCCGCTAGCGCTGCAGGCCAAGCTGCTCAGGTTCCTGCAGGAGCGGGTGATCGAGCGCCTGGGCGGCCGCGGCGAGATCCCGGTCGATGTGCGCGTGGTGGCTGCCACCCATCAGGACCTGCAGGCGCGCATCGGCAGCGGCCAGTTCCGCCAGGACCTCTACTACCGCCTGTCCGAGATCACCGTACACATCCCCCCCTTGCGCGCGCGACAGGGCGACAAGAGCCTGCTCGCGCACGCCTTCCTGGAAAAATACGCCCAGCTCAACGGCCGTGGGTTGCGCGGTTTCACCGCCGAGGCCCTGGCCGCCATCGAGGCACACCCCTGGCCGGGCAACGTGCGCGAGATCGAAAACCTGATCAAGCGGGCGGTGATCATGGCCGAGGGTAACCAGATCACCCTGGCCGACCTGGGGTTGCCAGGTGCAAAGGACAGCGAGGACAGCCTCAACCTGCGCCAGGTGCGCGAGGAGGCCGAACGCAATGCCGTCCTCAGGGCCCTGGCCCGCGCCAATGGCAACGTCGCCCAGGCGGCCGATCTGCTGGGCATCTCCCGCCCCACCTTGTACGACCTGATGGGCCGCTTCAACCTCAAATGAGCCCTCTACATCCCATTCGCAGATCAGGAGCCGCACTCTCATGACCTCTTCTACAACCCATCATCGGAGCCGACGCCAGTCGCGCCTCAAGCCCGCATACCTGCTCGTTGCCGCCGGCGTCGTCCTGGTCACGGCCCTGGGCGCAGGCGGCTATTACCTGCTCAGCCGCAAAGATGTCGAAGACTACCGCCTCAGCGCCCGCGCTGCCCTGCAGCGGGGGGATCGACAGGCGGCCATGATCGAGCTGAAGAATGCCCTGCAGCTTGCGCCCCAGGACGCAAGTTTGCGCTACGAGCTCGGCCGGCTGCACCTGGCCAACCAGGATTACGCCGCCGCCGAGAAGGAGCTCGCCCGTGCGCGCGAGCTGGGACACGCCGCCGACGACCTACCCTGGCTGCTCGCCAAGGCCATGCTCGGTCAGCAACAGCCCAAGCGCGTGCTCGACGAACTCACCGTACCGGAGGGGGCGAGCGCCGGTGTCGCCGCCCCGCTGCACGCCCTGCGCGCACGCGCCCAGCTCGCCCTGGGCGATGTCACGGCGGCCGAGCAAAGCCTCGCCCAGGCCACGCGCCTCGATCCCGCTCACCCACAGGTGCGGGTGAGCGAGGCCTTGCTCGCGCTCAGGCGCGAGGATCGACCGCGCGCCCTGGCCCTGCTCGATCAGGCCCTGGCAGCCGATGCCCGCGACCCTGACACCTGGGTCATGAAAGGCGATCTGCTGCGTCAGGAGGGGCGGCTTGATGAGGCGCTGGTTGCCTACCGCCGGGCGGTGCAGGCCGATGCCGACCACATACCGGCGCGCCTGGCGGTGGTGCTCGTGCATCTGCAGAAAAACGAGCTGGAGCCGGCGCAGGCCGAACTGGCCCAGTTGGATAAGCGCGCACCGGACAACGTCATAGCGCGCTATTTCTCCGCCCTGCTGGACTTCCGGCGCAGGCAGATCGACTCGGCGCGCACCAAGCTGCAACAGGTGCTCAAGAGCGCGCCCGACTTCCTGCCCGCACGGCTGCTCGCAGGCGCGGTGGAGTTGGGCCTCGGCAACCGCCAAGCCGCCATCGCCCATCTGGACAAGGTCTTGGAGCGCCTGCCCGAGCATGCCTATGCCCGCAAGCTGAAGGCCGCCGCCCTCGTGGGCAGCGGTCAGGTCGAGGAGGCGCAACGGCTGGTGGCAGGCCTGCCGCCGGACGACCTGCTTACCACCTCCCTGCAGGGCGAGATCGCGCTGCGCAAGGGCGACTTGGCGGCCGCACGCAAGCATCTGGAACAGGCCGTCGCCCTCGCCCCCGACAACCCGCAGCTGCTCACGCAACTGGCCCAACTGCGGCAGGCGAGCGGGGATGCAGCAGGTGCCGCCCAGGCCCTGGAGCGCGCCGCCGCCCTGGACGCGAGCGGCCGTGCCGAGGCCCTGCTGGTGCAGACGCATCTCGCCAACGGGCGTATCGAGGAGGCGCGCAAGGCCGCCCAAGCCTTGATCGCCGAAAAACCCAAGGACCCGCTGGGCTACCTGCTGCGTGCCTGGACGGAGCTGGCCGCCAAGGACGAAAAGGGTGCGCGTCTGAGCCTCGGCGAGGCGCTCAAGGCCGACCCCGGTTACCTGCCCGCCGCCGCCACCCTGGCCCGCTTGGACCTGCAGGCCAAGGACGTCAAGGCCGCCCGCGCACGCTTCGAGGCAGTGCTCAAACACAACCCGCAAGCGAGCCGGGCGCGGGTAGCGCTGGCCGCCCTGGCCCTGCAACAGAGGGATGAAAAGACCTATCTGGCCGAACTGACCCAGGCCCGCAAGGATACGCCCAAGGACCCCCTGCCCTACGAGCTGCTTGCCGCCTACTGGCTCGACAAGCGCGCTCCCGCCAAGGCCATGGTGGAGGCGCGCGCCGGGCTGGATGCCACCGGCCGGCCGCAGTTCCACGACCTGATCGGCGCGGCGCAGCTCATGCAGGACGACCGCAACGGGGCGCTGGCGAGCTACCAGCAATGGGCCAAGGCCGCTCCGCAGGATGCACGCGCGCATGCGCGGCTTGCCGCGGTGCACCGGCTGCGCGGCGAGCATCAGGAGGCGCTCAAGGCGCTCGACCAGGCCCTCGCCCTGCGCCCCGAGGCGCTCGATCTGCAGGCCGCACGGGCCGTGGTCCTGGCCAGCGTGGGCCGGGCCGACGAGGGGCTCAAACTGGCGCGAGCGCTACAGCAGAAACAGCCGCAGTCCCCCCTCGGCTACACGGCCGAGGCCGACATCCATGCGCAGAGCAAACGGCCCGCCGCCGCCGCCGAGGCCTATGCCAAGGCGGCCCAACTGACCGGCAGCGGCCAGCTGGCGAGCCTCGTCTACCGCGCCCGCATGCAGGCGAATCAGACGCGCGAGGCGAACGATTACCTGCGCCAATGGCTCAGCGAGCGCCCGAACGATGCGCTCGCCCGCCACACCCTGGCCGAAGGCCTGCTCAAGGCCGGCGGCCTGGCCGAGGCGGCACAGCATTACGAGCAGTTGTACCAGGCCAACCCCAGGGACCTCGTCGCGGCCAACAACCTCGCCTGGATCTACGGCGAGATGAAGGACCCGCGCGCGGTCAAGCAGGCCGAGGCGGCCTACGCCCTGGCCCCGGAACACCCCTCCACGCTGGACACCCTGGGCTGGAT